>CALMGA010000506.1 GCA_937863205.1 uncultured Beijerinckiaceae bacterium
CGCGAACAGCGCCACCACGTTGATCACGAAGGCGACGAAGAACATGTAGCGCCAGCCCCATTCCAGGAAGTCCGACTCGCTGATGTTGAGGAGGAAGAAGGCGAACAGGCCGGCCGCCACCATGAAGCCGAACGGCGCCCCGAGTTGCGGGATCATGGCGAAGCGTCCGCGCCGGTTCTGAGGGGCGTTGAGGGCGAGCAGCGAGGCGAGCCCGTCCCAGGCCCCGCCCAAGGCGACGCCCTGGCCGCAGCGGAACAGCATCAGGCCGAGGATCGACAGGTAGCCGATCTCGCGGTAGCCGGGGAGAAAGGCGATCGAGGCCGTCGAGCCGCCGAGCAGAACCAGGGCGATCGTCAGCTTGGTGCCGCGCCCGAACCGGCGGTCGATCTCCATGAAGACCACCGACCCGAGCGGGCGGGCGCAGAACGACAGGCTGAACACGAGGCAGGCGTACAAGATCGCCGCCGATGGCTTGGCGAATGGAAACACCACCTGCGGGAACACCAGCACCGTGGCGATGCCGTAGACGAAGAAGTTGAAGGCTTCCGACGTGCGTCCGATGACGACGCCGATCGCGACATCGGCCGGCGCGATGGCACCGCCGTGGCCGCCCGTGACCTGCAGCGCATCGCGCTCCAGGCTCCTCGACGAAGCGCCCGATGTTGAAACGGTTGCCATGTCTCAAGCCTCCCCGAACCCGGGACCCATTGCATGCAAGCCGAGGTGCCATGCAAGCCGATCTATGCAAGCCGACGTGGCGCGCCGTATCCCGTTGGCAGCATAAGGCGGGATGTCACGACGTCCAGCGCGTCTTCAAACCGATGCGTCGCGCAGGTCTACAGCAGGCAGGTCGCTCGCGGGCAAGACGCTCGCGGGCAAGACGCGCGGTGGGCGCAGGGCAGCCGAGCCCTCATTTGATGCCGTCTGGACAAAAGGCCCGATTCCGGGTTGCGTCGCCCCTGCCTACATTGGAACGTATCGAACGCGGACGAAAGGGATCGTTGATCATGAAAGTGACCCGCCTCGCCCACGTGCTGACCGCAGCCGCTCTGCCGGCGCTTCTGCTCGGCGGGTGCGAATCCGTGATGAACCCGGCGGGCGACGTCGCCCTGCGCGAGCGCAACCTCATCCTCGCCTCGACAGGGCTGATGCTTTTGATCATCGTTCCGGTGATCGTGGCGACCCTGGCGTTCGCCTGGCGGTACCGGTCGTCCAACACGACCGCCGCCTATGATCCGGACTGGCATCACTCGACCCAGCTCGAAGTGCTGATCTGGACGGCGCCACTGCTCATCATCGTCGCACTGGGTGCGCTGACCTGGATCAGCACCCACGTCCTTGATCCCTGGCACGGCCTCGGGCGGCTCGACTCGAAGCGACCGATCACCGCCGCCGTCAAGCCGCTGACGGTCGAGGTGGTCGCCCTGGATTGGAAGTGGCTGTTCTTCTATCCCGATCAGGGCATCGCCACCATCAACGACCTGACGCTGCCAACCGATGTGCCGGTCGACTTCCACATCACCTCGGCAACGGTGATGAACTCCTTCTTCATCCCGGCGCTGGCTGGTCAGATTTATGCAATGGCCGGCATGGAAACCAAGCTGTCGGTGGTGGTCAACAGGGCAGGCGATTACAATGGATTATCCTCGCACTACAGCGGCGCCGGCTTTTCGCACATGAATTTCGGGACGCACGGCGTGACGCAGCAGAGCTTCGACCAATGGGTCGCCTCCGTGAAGGCGAAGGGATCGACGCTGGACGCGAATGTCCTCAAACAGCTGCAAAAGCCCAGCGAGGGTGTCGCCCCGATCTATTACGCGTCGTTCGGGCCGGACTTGTACGACCACATCCTCAACATGTGCTCGACGCCTGGCAAGATGTGCCAGAGCGAGATGATGACCATCGATGCCAAGGGCGGCGGCGGCAAGAACAGCGAGGCGAACTACGAGCGCCTGCTCGATGACAGCGCCGGCGCGAAGGAGGGCAACGAAGCGCCGGGCGCGACCTTCCCGGCCTCCGGCCGGCCGCCCAACACCGAAGCCGTGCAGCCGCAAGGCATGAAGCCCCGCGAGGTGGCGCCGCAGATCAACTCGCAAGCGGCGCCCGACGCGGGCCAGGGTCACGACATGCCCGGCGCCCCCAACCAGTCGCCGGCTCCGGCGCAATTGAACGATCGCTGAAACGGCGGCCGCGGCTGTCGCCCCCCTCCAATTCGGACGGACGTCGATGTTTTCGCATTTGAATCTTCAACAGCTCATCTTCGGGCGCTTCACCTTGGAAGCGATCCCCTATCACGAACCGATCCTGCTCGTGACCTTCGCCGGCGTCGCCGTGATCGGCGTCGCCCTGCTGGCGGCGATCACCTATTACGGCTGGTGGGGCTATCTCTGGAGGGAGTGGTTCACCAGCGTCGATCACAAGAAGATCGGCATCATGTACATCGTACTGGCGATCGTGATGCTGCTGCGCGGCTTCTCCGACGCGCTGCTGATGCGCTCGCAGCAGGCCGTCGCCTTCGGCAGCGACAACGGCTACCTGCCGCCGCACCATTACGATCAGATCTTCACCGCCCACGGCGTGATCATGATCTTCTTCATGGCCATGCCCTTCGTCACGGGGCTGATGAACTATGTCGTGCCCCTCCAGATCGGCGCCCGCGACGTCGCCTTTCCGTTCCTCAACAACTTCTCCTTCTGGATGACGGTGTCGGGCGCGCTGATCGTGATGATGTCGCTGTTCGTGGGCGAGTTCGCGCGAACGACCTGGCTCAATTATCCCCCGCTGTCGGAGGCGTCCTTCAGCCCCGGCGTCGGCGTCGACTATTATATCTGGTCGCTGCAGATCGCCGGCATCGGCACCACGCTGTCGGGCATCAACCTGATCGCCACCATCGTGAAGATGCGGGCGCCGGGCATGAGCCTGATGAAGATGCCGATCTTCTGCTGGACCTCGCTGTGCACCAACGTGCTGATCGTGTCCGCCTTCCCGATCCTCACCGCCGTGCTGACGCTGCTGACGCTCGACCGCTACGTCGGCACCAACTTCTTCACCAACGACCTCGGCGGCAACCCGATGATGTATTTCAACCTCATCTGGATATGGGGCCATCCCGAGGTTTACATCCTGATCCTGCCGGCCTTCGGCATCTTCTCCGAAGTCACCTCGACCTACTGCGGCAAGCGGCTGTTCGGCTACACCTCGATGGTTTACGCCACGGTGGCGATCACCATCCTGTCCTACATCGTCTGGCTGCACCACTTCTTCACCATGGGGTCGGGGGCGAGCGTCAACTCGTTCTTTGGCATCACCACGATGATCATCTCGATCCCGACGGGTGCGAAGATCTTCAACTGGCTGTTCACCATGTACCGCGGGCGCATCCGCTTCGAGGTGCCGATGCTGTGGACGGTCGGCTTCATGGTCACCTTCGTCATCGGCGGCATGACCGGCGTGCTGCTCGCCGTGCCCCCGGCCGACTTCGTGCTGCACAACTCGCTGTTCCTTGTCGCGCACTTCCACAACGTCATCATCGGCGGCGTGCTGTTCGGGCTGATGGCCGGCACCACCTACTGGTTCCCGAAGGCCTTCGGCTTCAAGCTCGATCCGTTCTGGGGCAAGATGTCGTTCTGGTTCTGGACGATCGGCTTCTACTTCGCCTTCATGCCCCTTTACGTGCTCGGGCTGCTGGGCGTGACGCGGCGCCAGAACCACTTCGACGACCGCTCGCTGCAGATCTGGTTCGTGCTCGCCGCCTTCGGCGCCGTGCTGATCCTGGTCGGCATCGTGTCCTTCCTGATCCAGATCTACGTCAGCGTCCGCAACCGTGAAGCATTGCGCGACGTGAGCGGCGATCCCTGGGACGGGCGTACGCTGGAATGGTCGACCTCCTCGCCGCCGCCGGAATACAACTTCGCCTTCACGCCGATCATCCACGACCTCGATGCATGGACCGACATGAAGAAGCGCGGATATTCCCGGCCGCTGGAAGGCTTCCGTCCCATCCACATGCCCAAGAACACGTCAGCCGGCGTGATCCTCGCCGGCCTTGCCCTCGCTTTCGGCGTGGCCATGATCTGGTACGTGTGGTGGCTGGCCGCTCTGTCCTTCATCGGCATCCTGGTGACGGCGATCGGCCATACCTTCAACTACAACCGGGATTTCACCATCCCGGCCGAGGAGGTGGTGCACACCGAGGAAGGTCGCACCCGGATGCTGGTCGGCCAAGCATGAGGACCCGCTCGGTGAGGGCCGCTCGATGACCCGTTCGCTCGACGCCGGCCCCGACGAGGGCCTCCGGTTCTTCGTCGCCGAGGAGCATGGTCACGCCGAAGGCGGCACCATGCTGGGTTTCTGGCTCTACCTGATGAGCGACTGCCTCATCTTCGCGACCCTGTTCGCCTGCTACGCCGTTTTCGGGCGCAGCTATGCCGCGGGGCCGTCCCCGAACGACATCTTCGATCTGGGAACGGTGGCGCTCAACACCTCGATGCTGCTCCTGTCCTCCATCACCTACGGCTTCGCCATGCTCGACATGGAGCGCGGCCGGCAGAACACGATGCTGATCTGGCTGGTCGTCACCGGCCTTTTCGGCGCCGCCTTCCTGGGATTGGAACTCAACGAGTTCGCCCACCTCATCCATGAGGGAGCCGGGCCGCAGCGCTCGGCCTTCCTGTCGTCCTTCTTCACCCTGGTCGGCACCCACGGCCTGCACGTCACCTTCGGCATCATCTGGCTCTGCGTGCTGATGGTGCAGGTGCTGCAACGCGGCCTGATCCCCGAGAACAAGCGCCGGCTGATGTGCCTGAGCATGTTCTGGCATTTCCTCGACGTCGTCTGGATCGGCGTCTTCTCCTTCGTTTACCTCATCAGCGTGTTGCCTCCGACATGAACGCCGACACATCCCACACGGCTTCGGCCCACGGCCGGGCGAACCCGCTTCCCGATCATACGGAGGCCGGCCACGGCACCCTGCAGGGCTACCTGACCGGCTTCGGCCTGTCGGTCGTTCTCACCGCCGTCCCTTTCTACGTCGTGATGCACCACGTCTTCTCCAACCACATCTTCACCGCGGCCCTGGTGATGGCCTTCGCCGCCGCGCAGATCCTGGTTCACATGGTGTATTTCCTCCACATGAACACGCATTCGGAGGGCGGGTGGACCCTGCTCGCCCTGATGTTCACCATGGTCCTGCTCGGCATCACCCTGTCGGGCTCGATCTGGGTGATGTACCACCTCAACACCAACATGATGCCCGTCACCATGCATGACATGCGCAACATGCCCTGACGCGTCGGGGGGCTTACCCCTCGGCCAGGTCTCGCGCCTTGCGGGATGAGATCTTGCCAGCCGAGGACGCGGTCGATGACCCGATCGGCCGGGCGAGGCGCTCGCCTGCGGCGCTGGCGGTCTTGGCAGCGGCGATCCTTCTCGCCGTCGCCGCCCTTCTCGCGCTGGGCACGTGGCAGGTGCACAGGCTGTCGTGGAAACTGGCGTTGATCGCTCGCGTCGATGAGCGGGTCCGCGCACCGCCCGTGCCGCCGCCGGGTCCGGCGGATTGGGGCGACGTCACCGCCGCCAAAGACGCTTATCGACATGTCGAGCTCGCCGGGACCTTTCTCAACGACCGGGAAACCCTGGTGCAGGCGACGACCGAGCTCGGCGCCGGCTACTGGGTGGTGACGCCACTGCGCACCGACGGCGGCCCGATCGTCCTGATCAATCGCGGCTTCGTCCCCTCCGACAACCGCGCGGTCGCCACCCGCCCCGAGTCGGAGTTTCCCGGCCCCGTGAAGCTGACCGGCCTGCTGCGGGTGAGCGAACCCAAGGGCGCCTTCCTTCGCGCCAACGCGCCCGATGCCGACCGATGGTATTCCCGCGACGTCGCGGCGATCGCCGCCGAGCGGGGCCTGGACGGGCCTGGGGATCGGGTCGCCCCCTATTTCGTCGATGCCGATGCGACCGCCACTCCCGGCGGTCTGCCGATCGGCGGCCTCACCGTGATCTCGTTCCCCAACAACCATCTCGTTTATGCTTTTACCTGGTTCGCCCTCGCTGCTATGCTGGCGGCGGCTGGAGCGTGGTTCGCTCGTGACGAGTGGCGGGCGCGGCGTTGTGCGCAGGTGGCCCCGGACGCGGCGGCGCAGTCCCGCCCGTCGCCGTAGGGAATGCCGCAGCGTTCGGTCAAGCTGCCGCCGAAGCCGAGCGCGGCCGCTGGGCCGAGGTGATGCGTCATCGTCTCATGTGTCTAAATCGACGCATGAACGAATTAGTCGCCGGATGTTGTAGCGCCTGCCCAAATACAGGCGCACCTATTGCGTAGGCTGCTTCGCACGTCCTGAAACCAGCCACCGGGGACTCAGTCCGGCGGCCAAGCATGGACACTTGTCGCTGATGGATGATCTCTTCGACACCTTCACGCGGACCTACGACTCCCGCCGTGCGACCGAGATGTCGCTTGTTCAATATCTGAGCGGTTGCCGCGAAGATCCGATGATGTACGCCAACGCGCCCGAGCGCATCCTGGCGGCGATCGGTGAACCGCAGGTCGTTGACACGGCCAAGGATGCGCGCCTCGGGCGCATCTTCATGAACCGCACCATCCGCATCTACCCCGCCTTTGCCGACTTCTACGGCATGGAAGAAACGGTGGAGCGCATCGTCGCCTTCTTCCGCCACGCCTCGCAGGGGTTGGAGGAGCGCAAGCAGATCCTCTACCTGCTCGGGCCCGTGGGCGGCGGCAAGTCTTCGCTGGCCGAGCGCCTCAAGGCGCTGATGGAGCGTTATCCCGTTTACGTGCTCAAGGCCGGCGACGAGATCTCGCCGGTGTTCGAGAGCCCGCTCGGGCTGTTCGATCCCGAAACCATGGGCGCGCAGCTCGAAGACCGATACGCTGTTCCGCGCCGACGCCTGACCGGCCTGATGAGTCCGTGGTGCGTCAAGCGCCTGGACGAATTCGGCGGCGACATCACCCGCTTCAAGGTGGTCAAGCTCAGCCCCTCGCGGCTGCGCCAGATCGCCGTCTCGAAGACCGAGCCCGGCGACGAGAACAACCAGGACATCTCCAGCCTCGTCGGCAAGGTCGACATCCGCCGGCTGGAAACGCTCTCGCAGTCCGATCCCGACGCCTACAGCTATTCCGGCGGCCTCAACCGCGCCAACCAGGGCATGCTCGAATTCGTCGAGATGTTCAAGGCGCCGATCAAGATGCTGCACCCCCTGCTCACCGCCACGCAGGAGGGCAACTACGTCGGCACCGAGAACATCGGCTCGATCCCCTTCACCGGCATCATCATGGCCCA
>CALMGA010000507.1 GCA_937863205.1 uncultured Beijerinckiaceae bacterium
GTCTGAAAGGGTCTGTGACGAAAGGATCTGCCGACAGCGCGAACGGTTCCAACGCCCTCACGTTGGTTCAAGCATGAAAGGCGGAGCCCATGATGAAGGTCAAGGTTGTGGAGGCCGGAAAAGCGCTGCATCCTAGCGAGATGGTTGTAGCCATTAAGACCCTGACCGGTACTGAGAATTTGGTGATCGACAAGCTGGCTGTCAAAAATGACGCGATTGGAATCGGCTTTCCAATTCGACAGGATGGAAGCAACTACCTAATTGAGCTTCCAACTGAGTCGCAAAGCTGTTCTTGGCGGATTTGTTTCTCATCCGATCAGATCATCGAACCTCAAAAGATGCCAGCATGATCCTCACTGATCGAGAGATTCAGATCGCAATACAAAGGGAGCTGATCAAGATAGATCCGCGCCCGGTTGGAGAAGCCTACAGCTCCACAAGCGTCGATCTAACTCTCGATCCGAACTTGTCGATTTTCAAGAGTCAGACAAAAGGACTTGAGGTGGTCATCGATCCATCAATCGATGACTTTAACGCTGAAACGTTACTAGCTAACTTGACCGACAACAACGATATTACAACAAATGGATACACGTTGTATCCGGGAAAGCTGATACTTGGATACACGATAGAAAAGCTCGACCTTAGGCAGGACACGAGAGTTGCTGCTAGGGTTGAGGGTAAAAGCTCTCTAGCGAGAATAGGATTGTCTGTTCATCAGACGGCGCCAGTCATTCATGCGGGCTTTCGGGGCAGGGTTCGCCTAGAGATTGTGAACCATGGCCACCTTCCCATCAAGCTCACAAAAGGAATGCGGATCTGCCAACTTATTTTCGAGCTGACACTTGGCACGCCTGCTAAGGCCTACAATGGTCAATATATAGATCAAACGCCAAAGGCATAATTCTGATTAGGATGGCGGAAGGCGCCACAGCGTCGCTCCCTGACGCGACCCGTCCCGCACCAACTGCCGGCGCCTGACCCGCACGGCAAGGATGCTCGTCAAGGCGACCTGCATCCCCTTCCGCAGCACGGCATCCTCGGTATCGAAGCCCTTGGCGCTGGTGCAGACGTTGGCCAGCTCCCGGGTTGTCAGACCGTCAGGGCGGGTCGCCAGGGCCTCCCGGCACAGCCCCCAAGCCTCGTCCCTCTTGAACAGATGGCGGACGCTGGCGCCCGGCGTGTAGTTCATCGGAAGTAACCGCTCGCTGAGTGGCCCGTTCTGATCAAGCGGCCTGGGCCACGGCCACGGGCGGCGTCCATCTCCAGGGTAGCAGCTCGGCGAGGCGCGACGCGGGGTGGTCGGCGATGCGGCCGAGGACGTCGCTGAGGTAGGCTTCCGGGTCGAGGCCGTTCAGCTTGGCCGTCTCGATCAGGCTGTAGAAGGCGGCCGCCCGCTCGGCACCGCGGTTGGAGCCGGCGAACAAGTAGTTCTTCCGCCCGATGGCGACGCCGCGCAGTGCCCTCTCGGCCGGGTTGTTGTCGATGGCGACCCGGCCGTCGTCGAGGAAGCGGACCAGCGCCGCCCAGCGGGCGAGCATGTAGCGGAACGCTGCGGCCAGCTCGGAGCGGCCTGAGAGCTTGGGATGGGTGGTCTCGGCCCAGGCCTTCAGCGCCTCGGCAACCGGGCGCGAGCGCGCCTGCCTGTGCCGCCGCCGCTCGTCCGGCGGGCGGCCGCGGATGTCGCGCTCGACGTCGTACAGCGCCCCGATCCGCTGCAAGGCTTCTTCCGCCACGGCGGACCGGGTCGCGGCATGGACGTCGAAGAACTTGCGCCGGACGTGCGCCCAGCACGCCGCCTCGCGGATGCGCCCGGTCCCGTACAGGCCGTTGAAGCCGGCAAAGCCGTCGGCGACCAGCACGCCGGAGAACGAGGCGAGGTGGGCGAGCGGGTGGGCGCCCTTGCGGTCGGGCGAGGCGAAGTACGCGGCCGCCGGCGGCCGGGCGCCACCATGGGGGCGCTCGTCGCGCACATAGGCCCACAGCCGCCCCGTCCGGGTCCGCCCGGTGCCGGGCGCCAGGATGGGCACCGGCGTGTCGTCGCCGTGCAGCACGTCCGATCCGGCGATGACGTCGCGGCGCAGCAGATCGACCAGCGGCATCAGCGCAGCCGCGCTCGCCCCCACCCAGCCCGACAAGGTCGAGGTCTCCAGCATCACGCCCTCGCGGGCGAAGATCTCGGCTTGGCGGTACAGCGGCAGGTGGTCGTCGAACTTGGCCACCGCGATGTGGGCGAGCAGGCCGGGACCGGCGCGGCCGCGCGCGATGACGTGGAACGGCGCCGGGGCCTGCACGACGGTGTCGCAAGCGCGGCAGGAGAAGGC
>CALMGA010000508.1:0-552 GCA_937863205.1 uncultured Beijerinckiaceae bacterium
ACCGCTACTTCCAGATCGCCCCCTGCTTCCGCGACGAGGACGCCCGCGCCGACCGTTCGCCGGGCGAGTTCTACCAGCTCGACATCGAGATGAGCTTCGCCACGCAGGAGGATGTCTTCGCCGCCGTGGAGCCGGTGCTGCGCGGCCTGTTCGAGGACTTCGGCGGCGGTCGCCCGGTGACGCAGGGCTTCCCCACCATCACCTACGCCGACGCCATGCTGCAGTTCGGCTCGGACAAGCCGGATCTGCGCAACCCCATCCGCATCAGCGACGTCACGGCCGCCTTCAACCGCGACGACGTGACCTACAACGCCTTCAAGAACGTCATCAAGCGCGGCGGCGTGGTACGGGCGATCCCCGCGCCCGGCGCGGGCTCGCAGCCCCGGTCGTTCTTCGACAAGCTCAACGATTGGGCGCGCGGGGAAGGGGCGGCTGGGCTCGGCTACGTGATCTTCGAGGGCGACGGCGAAACGCTGGCCGGAAAGGGTCCGATCGCCAAGTTCCTGCCGCCCGAGGCGCAGCGGGCGATCGTCGCCGCGGCCGGCCTCACGG
>CALMGA010000508.1:562-9083 GCA_937863205.1 uncultured Beijerinckiaceae bacterium
GGATCGTCGACTTCCCGATGTACGAGTGGAACGAGGACGACAAGAAGATCGACTTCTCGCACAACCCCTTCTCCATGCCGCAGTTCGAGCGCGAAGCCTTCCTCGCGCTCGGGTCCGGCGACCGCGACACGATCCTGGGATTGAAGGCCTATCAGTACGACATCGTCTGCAACGGCGTGGAACTGTCGTCGGGTGCCATCCGCAACCATCGCCCCGACGTGATGCGGCAGGCCTTCGCGCTGGCCGGCTACGACGAGGGCGTGCTGAACGAGCGCTTCGGCGGCATGTACCGGGCGTTCCAGTATGGCGCCCCGCCGCACGGCGGCATCGCGCCCGGCGTCGACCGCATCGTGATGCTGCTCGCCGGCGAGGAGAACCTGCGCGAGATCGTGCCCTTCCCGATGAACCAGCGCGCCGAGGACCTGCTGATGGCCGCGCCGGCGCCGGCGACGGCGAAGCAGCTTCGCGAGCTGCACATCCGGTTGAACCTGCCGGAGTTGAAGAAGCCGGTCGCCGACGTGCCGGCGGTCAAGGACGAGGGCTGAAGGCGCGGACGCCGATCGCTTTCCGCGACATCGAAACCGCCTTGCCGATTGGCGAGCGCAACCACCTCCCTTAAGGTCGCGCCGCCTTGGCGGCTGCGGTCGCGCGCAGGAGGACTCACCATGAAGCGATTGATCGTCACCGCTCTCGCCTTTGCCGCCTCGGCCGGTGCGGCTCGCGCCGAAGAGGTCATCATCGAGCGGGAAAGACCGGTCGTCGTCGAGCCGGCGCCGCGCGACGTCGTGATCGAGCGCCGTCGCCCGGATTGCAGCACGACCACGACGCGTCGCGAGAACGGCGCCGGCGATTCCGAAACGGTGACACGTCGCGACTGCAACTGAGTCGTAAGACACCGCCGCGGATTGCCGGTCGAGGCGTGCGCGCATGTACGAGAACGACCCTTGTTAGCGGTCGCTCGATTGCCGCTCGCGATGCGCCGCTCTCTGCCCTCGCGCACCGGCGCTTGCGCGTCGGGCGAGGTCGCGACACAAAGGCCTTCGGAGTCCGGGACGCATGACCATCCACACCAAGCCGCAGAATCTCGTCAAGGGCGCCACCGGCGACTGGGAGATCATCGTGGGCATGGAGATCCACGCCCAGGTCACCTCCCGATCCAAGCTGTTTTCCGGCGCCTCCACCACCTTCGGCGGCGAGCCCAACGCCCACGTTTCGCTGGTGGACGCGGCGATGCCCGGCATGCTTCCGGTGATCAACGCCGAATGCGTGGCGCAGGCGGTACGCACCGGGCTCGGCCTCAAGGCGCGGATCAATCATCGCTCGGTGTTCGACCGCAAGAACTACTTCTATCCCGACCTGCCGCAGGGCTACCAGATCTCGCAGTACAAGAGCCCGATCGTGGGCGAGGGCACCGTCACCGTCGACCTGACGCCGACCGAGTCCTTCACCGTCGGCATCGAGCGGCTGCACCTCGAACAGGATGCCGGCAAGTCGCTGCACGACCAGTCGGCGACCGACTCCTTCGTCGACCTCAACCGCTCGGGCGTCGCCCTGATGGAGATCGTGTCGAAGCCGGACATGCGCTCTTCGGAAGAAGCCAAGGCCTACGTCACCAAGCTGCGCACCATCCTGCGCTATCTCGGCACCTGCGACGGCAACATGGAGCAGGGATCGCTGCGCGCCGACGTCAACGTCTCCGTTCGCCGTCCCGGCGAGCCGCTCGGCACCCGCTGCGAGATCAAGAACGTCAATTCGATCCGCTTCATCGGGCAGGCGGTCGACGTCGAGGCCCGGCGGCAGATCGTGATCCTGGAGGACGGCGGCGCCATCGCGCAGGAAACGCGGCTGTTCGACCCCGGCCGCGGCGAAACGCGGGCGATGCGCACCAAGGAGGAGGCGCACGACTACCGATACTTCCCCGACCCCGACCTGCTGCCGTTGGAGTTCGACGGGGCCTACGTCGAAAACCTCGCGGCCGGGCTGCCGGAACTGCCCGACGCCAAGCGGGCCCGCTTCATCTCCGCGTACCGGTTGCCGCCCTACGATGCCGGCGTGCTCGTCGCCGACAAGGAAACGGCGGACTTCTTCGAAGCCTGCGTCCGGCAGGGCAGCGAACCGGGAAGCGGCACGCGCGACGCCAAGGCGGTCGCCAACTGGATCAACGGCGACATCGCCGCCTATGCCAACGCGCAGGGGCTGCCCGTTCACGCGACCCACATCAAGCCCGCGCAGATCTCCGGCCTCGTCGACCTGATCGCCGATGGCACCATCTCGGGCAAGATCGCCAAGGACGTGCTGGCGGTGATGATCGCGGAGGAACGCGATGGCGATCCCCGCCGCATCGTGGAAGCGCGCGGCCTCCGGCAGGTCACCGACAGCGGCGCCATCGAAGAGGCGGTCGACGCCATCCTCGCCGCCAATGCCGCCAAGGCCGAACAGGCGAAGAACAAACCAGGCATGCTCGGCTGGTTCGTCGGGCAGGTGATGAAGCAGACGGGCGGCCGCGCCAACCCGCAGAGCGTCAGCGACATGCTGAAGGTCAAGCTCGGGCTGTGACGCGAGGGCGAGCCGGCGCTCCGGCTCGCAAGCGGCGAGCGCGTTGTGCACAGCATTTTGGCGATATTGCCGCAGGTGCGCCGATGCGGATCCGCTTCCCGCTCGACGAGTCGGAGCGATCCGCAGGGCGCGCGCAGGTCGTCGTCAAACGTTCAGCCGACGCATGAAGCCGCGTGGATTGCAGCCAAACGATAGAACTTCAAGTCCCTGATCTAGAGACGATTCATGGTCTGCCGGATGGGTCTGGAAGACTTGCGCCGGTTGCGGCGCGAGGCGCGAGCGTCCGACCGAGGCGAAGACTGACGTGGCCGGCGAAGCGCGCCAAGCGGCTCCGGGAGGCAAGCCGAGCGCGTACCTGCCGTTGACCTCGAAACATTTCGCACCTTGCGCCTCTATTTGGCGGCGCTACGTTTCGAACTACGCCCGCAACAGTGCCGTGCAAGTACTCAAGGAGCGAACATGGTCAAGGCATCGACGAAATCAGTGACCAAGCCGCCGACCAAGACCGCGGCCAAGCCGCCGACGGCCGAGCCTGCCGTCGCTTCCGCGAAGCCGGAAACGGCTGCATCGAAGCCGGCCGCGGCGAAGTCTGTCGGAAAAGATCCTTCTCTCAAGGCCGCGCTTGAACCCGGCAAGCGTCCCGCCGCGCGGTCGGCCGCGCCGAAGCCGACGCCTGGGAAGGTGCCGGCTGACAAACCCGCGATCGAGAATGCACCCGCCACGCCCACTCCGGCCAAGGCGAGCGCGGGAATATCTGCCGCGCCCAAATCGACCCCAGCCGGTCCGGCCGCGTCCCGGTCGTCAGCAGGCAAATCGGCCGTGCCCAAACCCTCCGCGTCGACGTCTGGAGCTGCGAAGTCTGGTCCCGCCAAGCCCGCTGGAAGTGCGGCGGTCGTCCCGGCGAAGACGGCTTCGTCGCACCCTGCCTCAAGGAAGTCGACTCCTCTCAAGGCCAAGCTGCCCGAGAGCGACCTGCCTGAGACCGATGCGCCCAAGTCCAAGTCGTTGAAAATCAAGTCGTTGAAAACCAAGTCGCTGAAAACGAAGTCGCCGAAGACCGAGTCGCCGAAGACCGAGCCGTCCGAGCCGAAGGTCACGAAGGCCAAGGCAACCGGCAAAGCCGTACCCGTTCCGCCGGCTGCACCTGCGCCGACGAAGTCGAAAGGGACAAAGGGTCCGTCCGGCGGGAAGGACGTGGCAAAAACGGCTGCCGATAGCGTCTCGGCCAGAGCTGCATCGCCAGCCGCCGCGGCTCCCGCCAAAGCCAAACCGGCAGGGCCGCGGGGAGTGCGCAAGACGTAAGCCGTCCTGGAGCTCGCTTCGGACCTGCGGGCGGCCGGTGGCGGCATGCGGACGACCACCGCCGTTGACCGGAACGGGCGAAGGCCGGCTCAGCGGGCCGGAGCGTCTCGCGCGGCCAGGCACTTGAAGGCGAACTCGCGCCAGCTATCGTCGCCGGCGGTGCCGTTCATCTTCATGACATGCCATGCTTCCCCGCAGGCGAGCATGCGGCTGCGAGGCGCGCTGGGGAGGTAGATCGGCGTGAGAACCCCGTCGGCCGGTTCCGGCGTGGCTGGTTTGGGAACGGCAGGACCCATCGCCGTCCTCGCGATCGATCCCGTCCGGTCGGGGGCCGACTGCGCGGCCCGGGCCGGCTGGGCGCGGCGCGTCGGCTTTTTCGAGCCAAGCTCGCAGCGCGCCTGTGCGCCGCCGAGGGCGAGGATCAGCAAGGTGGTGCCTGCGAGTCGCGCGCAGCGCCGGAACAACCGCGCAGAGGCGGCCATCACTTGCGGGCGGCGTTCTTGTTCTTCTTCCTGGCGGCGGCCAGGGTCGGATCGCCGCCCGGCACATCGCCGGCCCGCGTGAACGTGCTGGTCTTGCACAGGAAGCGCAGGACGCAGCCGCGCAGATCGGCGGTGTCGTTGGCTTCCTTGTCGGTCTTTACCTTGAACGTGATGTCGTAAAGCTTGCCGTCCTCGGGATTGTAGGCGTGGCCCTTCCAATGGTCGCCGTCCTCCTTCATGCCGAGAAGGATCTCCGAGCCGATCATCGGCTTGGACCGTTTGGACGGATCGGGATTGAGCTTGTCGACCTTGGGGGACCCATCGCTCTCGGTCGGTTCCTTGAGCCAGACGATCATGCCACAGAAGGCGTCGGTCCCGTCTACGCAGGGATGCACCTTGATGATCGACTCGCGCTCGTCGGTGTACCAGATGCCGGTCGGCGTCGTCGCATCGCCGGCCAGCGCCCCGGTCGCACCGGGAAGTCCGGCAAGAAGCGCCAAGGCGGCAAGTCGCGTCCAGCATCTGATCCGGCGGAACCGGTAGGCTTGAGACATCGTCGTCCTCCGCGGGCGCGCCACCCACCCCGTTGATCTCTGGCGCACATGCGAGAAGCTGGCGGAGACGGAGGGATTCGAACCCTCGATAGGGCTTTACAACCCTATAACGGTTTAGCAAACCGCCGCCTTCAGCCTCTCGGCCACGTCTCCGTAGGACGCGAAAACGACGCTTCCAAGGCGCCGCCCTCTTCCTTCGCGGCTGTATGCATGAGCCCTTCCGCCTTGGCAAGGCCGCCGGCAGCCCGCCTCGGCGAGACTGCCGGTGGCTCGGCAAGGCCGCCGGCAACCGCGTGCTGGCCATCGCCGGCAGGGACTTCGCGACCGACGCCGTTCCTCAGCGATCGCCGAGGTCGACGTAGTCGCGCTTGGGCTCGCCGGTATAGAGCTGGCGCGGGCGCCCGATCTTCTGCATGGGATCGTCGATCATCTCCTTCCACTGCGCGATCCAGCCGGCAGTCCGGGCGACGGCGAAGAGCACCGTGAACATGGACGTCGGGAACCCCATCGCCTTCAGGGTGATCCCGGAATAGAAGTCGATGTTGGGATACAGCTTGCGCTCGATGAAGTACTCGTCGGTCAGGGCGATGCGTTCGAGTTCCACAGCGATGGCGAGCAGCGGATCGTTGCCGGTGCCGGACTCGGCGAGTACGTCGTGGCAGGTCTTCTGCATGATCTTGGCGCGCGGATCGTAGTTCTTGTAAACTCGGTGGCCGAACCCCATCAGGCGGAACGGGTCGTTCTTGTCCTTGGCCCGCTCGATGAACTTCGGGATGTTCTCAACCGAGCCGATCTCGGTCAGCATCTTGAGCGCCGCCTCGTTGGCGCCGCCGTGAGCCGGGCCCCAAAGGCAGGCGACGCCGGCGGCGATGCAGGCGAAGGGGTTGGCGCCCGACGATCCGGCGAGGCGCACCGTGGACGTGGAGGCGTTCTGCTCGTGGTCGGCGTGGAGGATGAAGATCTTGTCGAGCGCCCGCGCCATGGTTTCCGAGACCTGGTATTCCTCGCAGGGCACGGCGAAGCACATGTTGAGGAAGTTGGCAGCGTAATCGAGCGAGTTGTTGGGGTACACGAAGGGTTGGCCGATGTTGTACTTGTAGGCCATCGCGGCCAAAGTCGGCAGCTTGGCGATGAGGCGCATGGAAGCGATCATGCGCGTCTTGGGGTCGGTGATGTCGGTGACGTCGTGGTAGAAGGCCGAGAGTGCCCCGACCGAGCCGACCATCACCGCCATCGGGTGCGCGTCGCGCCGGAAGCCCTGGAAGAAGCGGGTCATCTGCTCGTGCACCATGGTGTGGTGCTGGATGCGGAAGACGAAGTCGTGCAGGTGCTCCTTGCTCGGCAGCTCCCCGTAGAGCAGGAGGTAGCACGTTTCCAGGAACGACCCCCGCTCGGCCAGTTGCTCGATGGGATAGCCGCGGTGCAGAAGCACGCCGTTGTCACCGTCGATGAAGGTGATCTGCGACTCGCAGCTCGCGGTCGAGGTGAAGCCTGGATCGAAGGTGAAGACGCCGGTCTGGGCGTAGAGCTTGGAAATGTCGACGACGGAGGGGCCGAGCACGCCGTCCTTCTGCGGCAGCGTAATGGACTTGCCCTTGACCGACAGCGATCCGCCCTGTGATGTCATCGACTGGTGCCCTTTGCTCGAACCGTGACCACGATCGCCGACGTCCTTCTGAGCCGAACGTCTTGCGTCCCACAGTCGGATTGTGGCGCTGATTAGACGATTGCTCTTGATGTCACAAGCGGCGGCGACTTAGCCCGCATAGGTCGTGCCACCGCCGCTTCGGCGGCCTGCCCGTGGCCGATTCCCCGCGCCGGGCGGGTCAAGGATCCTGCGACGGGACGGTGCCGATCTGGTCGCGCAGCCGCGCCAGGCTTTCGACGCGGCCGAGCACGGCGGCGACGTCGAACACGCCTGGCGACACGGAGCGGCCGGTCAGCGCCGCGCGCAAAGGTTGGGCAACCTGGCCGAGTTTGGCCTGCGTGGCCGCCGCATAGCTGCGAACCTCGCCCTCGATCGCAGCCGCCGTCCAATCGTTCAATCGTTCAAGCTTCGGCAGAACGCCGACGATGTGGAGCCGGCCCTCGTCGAGCAGGGCTGCGGCCTTGTCGTCGAGCTGCAGCGGTCGTCGGGCGAAGAGAAAGGAAGCGCCTTCCCACAGTTCAACAAGCGTCCTGGCACGGTCCTTCAGCCCCGGCATCGCCGCGAGCAGCTTCGCGCGCCCGTCCGCATCGAGTGTTTCGATGCCGGCCTCCGGCATGTAGGGCAGGGCGCGCTCCAATGCGTCCAGCAGAACTTCGGGGCTGGCCGCGCGCATGTACTGCCCGTTGACGCTGCCAAGCTTGGCGAAATCGAAGCGAGCCGGCGAGCGGCCGATCGCGCCGACGTCGAAGGCTTCGATCATCTCCGCCGTGGAGAACACTTCGCGGTCGCCGTGCGACCAGCCGAGGCGCACGAGGTAGTTGCGCATCGCCTCGGGCAGGTAGCCCATCGCCCGATAGGCGTCGACGCCGAGCGCGCCGTGGCGCTTCGACAGCTTGGCGCCGTCCGGTCCGTGGATCAGCGGCACATGCGCCATCGCCGGCACGCTCCAACCCAGCGCCTGGTAGATCTGCGTCTGACGCGCCGCGTTGGTGAGGTGGTCGTCGCCGCGGATGATCTGGGTGACGCCCATGTCGTGATCGTCGGCGACGACGGCCAGCATGTAGGTCGGCGTGCCGTCCGAGCGCAGCAGCACGAAGTCGTCGAGATCGGCGTTCTTCCAGGTGACGCGGCCCTGCACGGCGTCGTCCACGACCGTCTCGCCCTGCTGCGGCGCACGCAGGCGGATCACCGGCGCGACGCCGGGCGGTGCCTGCGCCGGGTCACGGTCGCGCCAGCGGCCGTCGTAGCGCGGCGGCCGCTTCTGCGCCCGCGCTTCCTCGCGCATGGCGTCGAGTTCGGGTTGGCTGGTCCAGCAGCGGTAGGCGTGGCCCCCGGCCAGCAACTCGTCGACCACCGCGCGGTGCCGCTCGGCGCGGGCGAACTGATAGATCACCTCGCCGTCCCACCGCAGGTCCAGCCAGTCCAGCCCGTCGATGATCGCCGCGATCGCCTCGGGCGTCGAGCGCTCGCGATCGGTGTCCTCGATGCGCAGCAGCATGCGACCGCCGTGATGGCGGGCGTAGAGCCAGTTGAACAAGGCCGTGCGCGCGCCGCCGATGTGGAGGAAGCCGGTCGGCGACGGAGCGAAGCGCGTGACGACGTCGGCGGCCATGAGCGATCCTGGGAGGCTTTGCCAGCGCGGTTTGTCGTGTAGGGTAGGGCGAAGTCAAGGCTCGGTTCCCGATGCACGAAACCGACCGAACCCGGACCCTCATCGGTTCCGACCGTCCATGGTGAACGCGGCCGGCTCCGCGCTGGACGGGCGCGCCGCCGACGGGCACGCGCGCGAGGCTGCCTCACGCGGCCTTCGTGCCCGCGCATCCCTCCCCGGTCTCGTCGCGGCGTTGCGTGCCGCGCTCAACCTCGAGGCCGAGCACCGCCGCTTCTTCCTGTGGCTTCCCGCAATGGTCGGTGCCGGCATCGCCCTGTACTTTGCGGCCGGCCGCGAGCCGTCGCTGCCGCTCACCACGGCGCTCGCC
>CALMGA010000509.1 GCA_937863205.1 uncultured Beijerinckiaceae bacterium
GCGTCGGCCTTGCCGGCCATCCCGTGCCGCCGCCGGCCGAGCCCGCGCCCGCCGTGCCGCCCGCGCCGGCGGCCCCGCCCACCGTGCTGCGCTTCATGCCGGGCACGCTCGACGGATTGCGGCTGACCGGTGAGATCGGCGAACTGCGCTGGCCGGTGTTTCTCACCGCCGCGCAGGCGGCCGCGCCCCTGCGCATGCGGGTCGGCTATCTCAGCGCCGTGTCCGTTCTTCCCGAAGGCTCGTCGTTGGACGTGCGCGTCAACGCGCGCTCGATCGGCGGGGAAACGATCGACGCCGCGCAGGGGCTGCGCCGCATCGGCTTCGCCGTTCCTGCCGGCCTGCTCAAGCCAGGCTACAACGAGCTGTCGATCGCCGTGCGACAGCGCCACCGCGTGGACTGTTCGGTGGCCGCCACCTATGAGCTGTGGACGCGCATCGAGCCCTCCGCCACCGGCCTGGAGCTGCCGGCCGCGGTCGGCTCGATCACCGACGCGGCCGAGCTGCCGGCCCTGCTGCCCAACGCCGACGGCTCGATGGCCATCCACGTCGTTCTCGCCGGCAAGGCCAGCCCGGCCCAGGTCGAGCGCCTGATCCGGGCAACCCAGGCGATCGCCCTGCAGGGCCGCTTCCTGCAGCCCGAACTGAGCTTCGCCGCCGGCCCCGACACGCCCTACGGCGTCGACCTCGTCCTGGGCACCCGCGCAACCCTGCTGCAGATCCCCCGCGTCGCCGCCGCGCTCGGTGCCGGGGGGGCGACAACCGGACCGCTGGTCCGGCTCATCGCAGCGCAGGGCCAGGGGCGCCCGGCCTTGCTCGTCACCGGCTCCGACGATGCGGAGGTCGATCAGGCCGTCGCCTCGCTCGACACCGCGCCGCGCCGGAGCGGCTCGGCCGAAGGCCTGCGCGCGGCCGCGACCTATCCCGCCCTCAAGAGCACCGGCAGCGAGGCGCTGAAGCTCAGCGCCTTCGGCGTCGACAGCCAGGACTTCACCGGACGCTTCTTCCGCAAGAGCCTCAACGTCGAGCTGCCGGCCGACATCCTCGCCTCCGACTACGGGCGCGGCACCTTCGACCTCGCCGGCGGCTATGCGGCGGGCCTGGCCAGCGGTGCGCAGGTGCGCGTCGACATCAACGGCCGCTCGTCGGGCATCATCAAGCTGCCCTACGCCGACGGCGACGTGTTCAAGCACAACCAGCTCTTCCTGCCGCTGGGAATGATGCGCCCCGGCTTCAACCGCATCGACATCTTCGCGGAAACGCCGCGCCCGGAGGACGGCACCTGCGCGGCGACGGGCGCCAAGCGGTTCCTGTTCCTTGACACCTCGGAGCTGCGCCTTCCCACCCTCGCCCACGTCCAGCGCATGCCCGAACTCGCCGCCACGACCGGCGGCTCGCTGCCCTTCACCGTCGGCACCGCCCACCTCGTGGTGCCGCGCCCCGACCGCGACACCATGGCCGCCGCCTTGTCGCTGACGACCCGCGCGGCGGTGGCGGCCGGCCGCCCGCTGCCGTTCACCTTCTCCACCCGCATGCCGGCCGAGGACAACGGCTCCACCCTGATCGTCGCGCCGGCCCGGGCGCTTGATCCCGCGACGATGGCGCAGGTCGGCCTCGATCCCGCGAGCGTCGAGAAGGCCTGGGCCGGCATCCCGGCCGAGCTGCCGGCACTGGCCGAGGGCGGCCTGGGGTCGCGCTGGTGGCTGACCGACGGCGAGGGACCGGCTGCGTGCCGCCTGCCGTCGCGCCGGATGCCTGCGCAGGCCGCCGGACCGGCGGCCGTTGGTCCGCCACCGGGCGAAACGCAGGACCTCGTGGAAAGCTGGAGCGCCGGACGGGAAGGCGGCTGGGTCGCACGCGTGTCGGCCGGCGGCCGGGCCTTGCGCGACTGGCTCGCGGCGTTGCGGACGGCGATGCTGCCGGCCGGCGGGCACTCGGCCGAGGCGGAAGGCGTGACGCCCGACGCCTCGCTGATCCTGGCGCAGGGCGTCACCGGCGCCAACGGCCATGTGGCGACCATCGTCACGGCGGCCAATTCCGGCTCGCTGCGCTCGGCCGTCGGCTGCCTCTTCGACCCGCAGGTCTGGTCCAAGGTCCACGGGCGGCTCGCCGCGCTGGATGCGTCCAACGGCTCGGTGGTCGCCACCGACGCGACCTCGTTCCACTACAAGACCGGCAACGACGCCTCGCTCGGCAACACCCGCCTCGTCCTGGCCGGCTGGTTCTCGCTCAACCCGCTCGCCTTCGTGATCTGTTCGCTGCTGATGGCCGCCTGCCTCAGCGGCACAACCCTGATGTTCGTGCGCGGCGTCGGCAGGAGGTCGGAATGAGGGTGCCCGGTCGGATCACTGCTGCCGTCTCGCTCGCCGCCGCGCTGCTCGCTGCCCCGCTCGTGACCGCATGGGCCGAGCTGCCGGCGAAAGGCGCCGTGCCGACGGATGCGGCGCGGCCGGAGGGCTCTCGCCAGCCGGCCGGCCGGGCTTCGCGGACGAAGGCGGATGCGGCGGTGCCTCTGGTGGGGACGCTGCGCGACGCCGACGCGTGGCGCGCCTACAAGGCCCGCTTCGTCAGCGAGGCCGGCCGCGTCATCGACACGGCCAACAAGGGGATCAGCCATTCGGAGGGCCAGGGCTACGGCATGCTGCTCGCCGTCGCCGCCAACGACCGCCAGGCCTTCGACGCGATCTGGGGCTGGACCCGAGCCAACCTGATGGTGCGCGACGACGAGCTGATCGCATGGCGCTGGGAGCCGGATGCCCGCCCGGCCGTGGCCGACATGAACGACGCGTCCGACGGCGACATCCTCGTCGCCTGGGCGCTCGCCGAGGCGGCGGACGCGTGGGGAAGCCTGCCCTACAAGATCGCCGGGCGCCGCATCGCCGTCGAGGTCGGGCGCAAGCTGCTGCTGCCGCACACCGCCTCCGGCGTCCTGCTGCTGCCGGGCGTGTCCGGCTTCGCCGCCGAGGACCGCCCCGACGGTCCGGTGGTCAACCTTTCCTATTGGGTGTTCCCGGCCTTCAGCCGGCTGCCGCTCGTCGCCCCCGACGTCGACTGGCTCGGTTTGAGCCGCAACGGCCTCGAACTCGTCAAGCAGACCCATTTCGGACCTGCCAGCCTGCCCACCGAATGGGTGTCGCTGCACGACGCGCAGGCGCGCCCGGCCGACGGCTTTCCCCAGCAATTCGCCTATAATTCCATCCGCATCCCGCTCTACATCGCCTGGGCCGGCCTCGGGCAGCGCGAAATCTACGCGCCCTTCGTCAGGGTCTGGCAGAACCGCGGCGAGGGAGCCCTGCCGATCGTCGATGCGGCGACCGGCAAGGCCGCCGACTGGCTGACCGAGAAGGGTTACCGCTCGATCGCGGTTCTCACCAGTTGCGCGGCCAACGGCACGCCGGCCACCGGCGACGAGCGCCGCATCCATTCCAACGAGAACTACTACGCCGTGACCCTCAACCTTTTCGCCGTCATCGCCGGCCATATGAGGTATCCCTCGTGCTTCGCCAACTGACGGCCGCGCCCATTCCGCTGGCGGCGGCGCTCCTGGCGATCACCGTCGCCTCCGGTGGGGCCGAGACGCCCGCCCCCGCACCGCCCCGCGCGCGCGCGCACTTCGACGAGAACGCCCTGCGCTACTATGCTTCGCTCGGCCAAAAGGCCCGCGTCGCCGCCGAAGCGCGCCGCCTCGCCAAACTCGATCCGGCCTGGCGCCTGCCCGGCGACCTTTGGACGGCGCGCTCCGGGCGCACCGACGAGGGGCCGCTCTGGGCGCTTTACGCGCAGAACCGCCTCGACGAGGTGCAGGCGGCGATCACTGCCCGGCAGGCGGTGGAACCGGCGTGGGTCCCCTCCGAGGACCTCGCCGGAAAGGTCAGGGCGAAGGTGCTGCGGGCCAAGATCATGGCGCTGGCCGAGACCGAGCAGTGGCACGCCATCGTCGCCAGCTTCCGCGAGTCCGGCATCGCCTGGGCGCAGGACGACGCCGAGGCGCTGTGGATCATCGCCGAAGCCTACGCCCACGAGAACGACTGCGGCGAGGCCTACGTCGTCTACCAGACGCTGCTCGCCCACCACGGGGATCCGCAGGAGCGGCGCGCCACGGTTGAGCGGGCGATCGCGCTGGTGCCGATGTCCTACGTCGAGAAGCTGATCGCGATGGGCCGCGCCGACGAGGGCGGGCGCAGCGAATGGACGCCGATCGCCCACGACATCACGCGCGCGCGCATCAGCGCCTTTCTCCACGACGAGCCGGCCAACGAACCGACCGCCGACGACCTCGCCCGCTTCGCCGAGGTCGCCAAGGCCGCGGCCGATCCCAACGAGCCGGCTCTGATCGCCTGGTACGACTTCAAGAAGCGCGACTACGCCCCGGCCCTCGACTGGTTCAAGTTCGTGATCGCGCGCGGCGGCGACGCCATGATCGCGCACGGCCTTGCGCACACGCTGCGCAAGCTCGACCGCAAGCGCGAGGCGGAGGAAGTCGCCTATGCCTGGCGCGAGCCGCTGGTCAACAATTCGATCCTCTTCATCGACCTCCTGGAGGAGGACTTCACCAGGGAGCAGCCGCCCTTCATCGAGCCCGAGCGGGTCGCCCGCTACGCCCAGGTCACCGTTGCCACCGAGTCCGGCGAGGGCGCCCAGGCGCTGGCCTGGTACGCCTACAACACCTGCCAGTATCCGCTCGCGCTGAAATGGTTCGAGCACGCCGTCGCCTGGCTGCCCAAGGAAGCAACGGTGTACGGTTACGCCCTCGCCCTGCAGCGGATGAAGCGCGCCAAGGAGTTCCGCGAGGTCGTCAACCGATACGACGGCCTGTTCCCCAAGGCGGGGGCGGTGGCCGGCCACGAGGGCCGGCGCCCGCCGCCGCCGCCCTGCGAGGCCAACCCGCAGATGCCCTCGGCGCCGCCGCGCGCCCCCGTCTTCGCTCTGCAGTCCGGCCCGGACTGGACCGGGCGCACCATGGCCGACACGCTGCGCCCCCAGCCGGCCGCGTCGGCCGGGCGACGGGCGGCCGTGCCGGCGGACCCATCCTTCGCGCGGGCGCGCGTTCCCTCGCCCGATGCCGTCGCCGGCGGCGAAGCCTTGCCGGCCCTGGCCAAGAAGACCGAGTTCCCC
>CALMGA010000510.1 GCA_937863205.1 uncultured Beijerinckiaceae bacterium
GCTGATCGGTGCCGCCTGAACAGATTTGAGCATCATCGAGATCGCGTCAGACCCAGTATTGCAGGCCGATTGACATCCTGAACTGGGCTTGGCTGTCGGCCAACCTGGGAAGCGGCACGTTGGATCGGCTCCGCCAGCGCACGACCGACCTGATGATGTGCGGCGGATTCCGAGTCGGCGAGTTGCTCGGGCTTCCCCGCGATGCCCTCGTCAAGAGGGCCGCCTCCCTCGTGGAAGGAGATTGTGACCGCCGCGAAGGAGAACGGCGCAGCGGCCACTCGACAGTACATGTCGAAAAACGAGGCGATCAGGACTGCCTACGAACGTTGCCACTCGCTCGGTGTCGACAAGAAGGTTGATCGGAAGGACGAAGCTCTCGGCAACAGGTCGGCTACTGGGCTCCAGGCCGCGCTGAGGACGATCGAGAAGCTGCGCAGGCAGATTGAGGATCAGGAGAAGAAATTCGGCAACTACGACAGGTGGGTTGCCGCGGTAGTCGAACGCGTCCATTTGGCAGCGTGCCGCAGGAGCTTTTGAAGCGGCCGCCTGATCTCCTTGCGCGGAGCTGATGCCACGCGACAGCCGCTCACCTTGACCCAGATGAGTGGAACGGCTGCCTCTTGAGCGAAGAGAAGCGAACGCTCAAGGCCACGAGTTGCCAACGCGTAACCCAAGCTGTTTACAAGCGCGTCTGCTTACATCGCGCAATCGATCAAGCTGCTTTGTCGAGGGCAATTCCAAAACCTGTTTACATCAGGGTTCCTCCTTCGCCGGCGAGGTCGACATGCATCTTAATCAGTGCACCAGGTGCAAGCCTCATCAATCGAGCGGCTCGCAGCGGACAGCGGAAGGCGTCGCGCGGATCGCCGGGCACGCATGGAGGAAGGCCGTGTCCTCGAAATCCGTGCAGGTCGGATCGCTAACGATCCGCAACACCGAACTGGTGGCGCCGGCTTTGCAGCGGAGCGGGATGACGCTCCGCTTGGCGATCTCGGCCATCACCGGGCCGGCGATCGCGTCCACGACCGGGCGGGAAACGCGCGGCACCGGTGCGGTTGGGATCTTGTTCGGCATGGAAGGCCTCGCCGGGCCGCTTCGAGTGGCGCCGCGCCATCGCGCACACCGTCGCGACCGCGATGCAGGCCAAGGACGACACCTTCGACGGGTCCGTCCCGCTCCTGCGGATGGCTCGGGATCGCGCGACCTGCCGCATCGATGAATTGCCCGAGCCGAAACTTGCGACCACTGCCGGCAGATGGGAAAGCCTGCGCGGCGCAGGCGGTGAGGGCCTGTCAAAGATGGAAGACGGCCAGTCGACTTCCGATCAGGAGCAAGCCGGCCACCACCAGAAGGCCGCCGACCAGTTCGCTCGGCGAGGCATAGCGTGGCCGAAGGGTACCGAGGCCGACCACCACCGCACCCGTGAGCACGCTCACCAGACCTGCCGTCGCAACGATCAATCGCGCGTTCTCTCGCTCCATCCGACCTTGGCTTAGCCGGCGTCGGTTCGCCCGTATATTGGTCCGAGGTCGCACCTGACCCTTTCAGGCCGCGCGGCGGGATCGTGCGGTTGCACGGTCGGGATGTCCGTCCCGTCCTTGGCAAGGGAAGAACGCGGCCGCCTGCCGGAACCAGCATTCCACGGCGATCGAGCAACCCGCCCCTAGTCGGCGCGCGATGCATCCGCTCGGGGTAAAGAAGAGGCGCCCAAAAAAAGCCCGCATTTCACGCCTTTTTGCAATCATTCGTGTGGAGTAGCGTAGTGATGGGAGAGGGCGGCCAAATCCGGGCTCTGCAAATACGCTTCGCCGCCTTGCTCGTCTACATCGGGTTTCTGGTCCTTCCCGCCCATTCGACGTTCGCCGACCCGTCGAGCACCTTGCCGCGCGCGCTCGTAACGATGATTGATCGTTCGATCGCGCAGTTTCCGATGATGAGCCTGCAATCGGAAAAAAGGGAACCGGCGAAAGTGCCGACCCCCGATGGCGGCGCGCGCCTGGACGAGAGCCTCGGCCAGCCCGATACGGCGCTGCAATGGAAGCTGTGGCTTGCCGCCTCGCCGCCCGGGGATCCGACGCCATCCCAGCCGCCGCAGCCGGAGGCGGGCGAGAGCGTGTCCGTTCAGGGCGTCGACGATCGCGAGATCCGCTTCGGCATGGCCTCGGCCTTCACCGGCGCGGCGAAGGAGCCGGGCGAGAACATGAAGGTCGGCGTCGAGGCGGCCTTCGCGCAGGTCAACGACGCCGGCGGCATCCATGGGCGGCGCCTTCGCCTGATCGCGGCGGACGACGGCTACGAGCCCGATCGAACCATCCAGGCGATGAAGACGCTGGACGAGCGCGACAAGGTGTTCGGCTTCATCGGCAACTTCGGCACGGCCACCGCCATGGTCGCCGCGCCCTACGCGCTCGAACGCAAGATGATCTTCTTCGGTGCCTTTTCCGGCTCGAACGTGCTGCGACGGGACCCGCCCGACCGCTACGTCTTCAACTTCCGTCCGGGCTATGCCGACGAAACGGAGGCGACGGTCAAGTACCTCGTGCGGACCCGGCGCATCCAGCCGAGCCAGATCGCGGTGTTCGCCCAGGAGGACGGGTTCGGCGATGCCGGGGTCGAAGGCGTCAGGAAGGCGCTTCGCGACCTGCGCGGCGAACAGGCTCCCGAGCCGCTCGTCATGAAGTACAAGCGCAACGCGATCGACATCACCGTGGCGCTTCGCCAGTTCGCGTCACGTCGCAAGACGATCAAGGCGGTCGTGATGGTCGCCACCTACCGGGCGGCCGCGCACTTCATCGAGAAGACGCGCGAGGTCGCCCCCGGCCTCGTCTACACCGACGTGTCGGGTGTCGGCAGCACGTCGCTGGCCGACGAGCTGATGCTGCTCGGGTCCGACTACGCGCGCGGCGTCGTGGTCACCCAGGTCGTGCCCTCCGTCGACAGCTACGCCAGCGCCATCCTTGATTACAAGACGGTGCTGGGACGCTACGCCCCGGGCAGCAAGCCCGATTACGTCTCCATGGAAGGGTTCATCGATGCGCGCCTGCTCATCGACGGGCTGCGTCGGGCCGGCCGCAACCTCGATACGGAGCGGCTGGTGGAAGCGCTCGAACAGGTCAGCAACCTCGACATGGGCATCGGCACGACGATGAGCTTCAGCCCTTCGCGGCACCAAGCCTCGTTGAAGGTCTGGGGCACGATGCTCAACGACAAGGGTCACTACGAACCCATCGACCTGAACTAACGCGCCTTCGGCAGGCTGATGCGCCTGCTCACAGACCCGCCTCGCCTTGATCGCCGTGGCGAGCACCACGGCTCATGAGTACCTCGGCCAAGCTGCATCTCCCGATCGCGGGAGATGCGGATGATCCCAGCCAGGCAAGTGGCTGGCCCCGCGAGAGTCCTACTCGGCGGGGACTCTGCCCCCGATGCGGATCGGGATGCGCCGCTCCGCCAAGCTCACCGCCAGCGCCGTCGCGACGTTCAGGCCGAGCGCCACGACGCCGATGTTGAGGTCGAGGATCCAGCCCGGCAGTCCCGGCAGGACGCCGGCCAGCGTCGCCTTGGTGATCGTCGTCGCCATCACCACCGCGACGCCCACGCAAATGCCGGCGAAGGCGCCCCGGCCCGTGAAAGCCCGCCTCTGCGCGAAACTGACGGCGAGCGCCGGGAAAAGCTGCGTGACCAGCGCGTAGCCCATCAGCAGCAGGGCCACGATGGTGTCGCCGCCGGCGATGGCGAAGTACAGCGCCACCGCCGCCACGCCCGGCACGAAGACCTTGGCGGCAACAGCCACCTCACGCTCCCCAGCCGTGCCGCGAAACAGGGGATAAACGTCCTTGGCGAGCGTCGTCGAGGCGGCCATCAGCATCATCGAACCCGGTACGAGCGCCGTCAGCACGCCGGCCGCGCCGATGATCCCGACGACCACCGGCGGCAGCTCGGTCAGGGCCACCTTGAACAGCGCGAGATCGATGTCCTTGCCGGTCAGCCCCGGCACGCGGAGCAGGGCCGCGAAGCCGACGAAGAGCGCGAACAGCAGCAGCAGCCCGTAGAGCGGCGCCACCACGGCGTTGCGGCGCAGGGTGCGCTCGTCCTTGGCCGTGTAGATCGAGGCGAAGCTGTGCGGCCACATGAAGAAGCCGCAGGCTGTCAGCGC
>CALMGA010000511.1 GCA_937863205.1 uncultured Beijerinckiaceae bacterium
GCTGACGCGTCAGCGGAGATCGATCAGCAAACATCATCGAGAATGAGTCAGACCCGGTATTGCAGGCTGATTGACAGTCATCCGGTCAGCCTGCTCGCGGTGGCGTCCCGGCTCGCATCGCGGCCGCTTGCCAATGCCGACTTCGCCAGGCGCCATCCCGGCCGAAGTGCGGAGGCGATCGATCGGCTCGCCGGCATCGCGACGCGCTGGTCCGTCGGCCCGGACAAGGACGCGGTGACGCTTGGCGCCGATGCCGCTCGCATCGCGCTGGAACGGGCCGGGCTGGCGGTCGCCGACATCACGGCCGTGATCTGCGCGACCGGCACACCGGGCTTGGCGACGTCGTCATTGGCAAGCCGTATCCTGCATGCGCTCGCGGGTTCCGGCTTCCGGTGCCAGGCGCATGACCTGTCGGCCGCCTGCACCGGCTTCCTCTACGGTCTGCAGACCGCTTATGACCTCCTCCGCTCCGATCCGGCCGCCCGTGTGCTGCTGGTGACGTCGGAGGTGCTGACGCCCTTGGTCGACCCGGACGACTTCGAAACCGGTCTCCTGTTTTCCGATGGAGCTTCGGCCACGGTGCTCGGAGCTGTCGAGGTCGGAACTGCCACACGCTTGCTGCTATCGCCCGGTTCTGTCTGGCGAGGGCGAGTCTGGAGCGCTTTCTTTCGGTTCCGGTATCGCGAACCGAGGGCAAGGTCGCGATGAACGGCGCCAAGGTCTCACCGGCGCGGTGCGGGCGATGTCCAACATGCTGGCTCGCGCGTGCGCCGCGGAGGGTTGCGCCGTCAGCGACCTCGACCTGATCGTACCGCACCAAGCCAATCGCCGGATCCTTGACGCTGTCGCTGCTCAACTGGGCCTCTCCACCGAGCGCGTGGTGTCGAACGTCCGCACGCACGGCAATACTTCATCGTCGACCATACCGATCTGCCTGGCCGAACTCTGGCCCAAGCACCAAACCGGACAAACGCTTGAGCTGACCGCTTTCGGCGGCGGTTTCACATACGGGGCCGCTCTGCTGGGGGTGCCGTAGAGGTGGGAACGGACAGCACGGGACAACCAAGCCGAACGGATCTTGCGTCACCCTCGTCAGCATCCTGAGGAAGCAGCCATCGCGACCTCGCTCATGGGAGCCTGGAGACCTTGCCCTCGTTGCGCCATGACGATCATGTGCCATCACGATCATGCACCGGCAACAGGAGCGCGCTTAAGCCTGGACCCGCGATTGGCCTCGTCGCATTTTCCCTGACGTTGGCGCCTTCGCGGCTTGCTCGATGTGCTTCGCTTCTGCCGCTCCCGGCACTCGACGTCGAGGTTGGACCCGCATGCCAAGCCTTCGTCGACCTTGTCTCCGTCAACTTTGTCTCTGTTGACCTTGCCAAGCGTTACCTTGGCAAGGTCGGCGCGAAAATGCACGGACGATGGCCGTTGTGTCAGAAATGCAGCTTGAAGCCGACCTCGCCGCCCGTCCCCACCGCATCGCCGTTGTAGTTCTGCACCCGCGTTTTCTCGGCGTCGTCGTTCGCGGCGTTCCACTTGCCGCCGAACTCGATGGGGTCGACCGGCTTCCTGTGCGACTCGACGCTGCTTGGTGCTGCCTGGGTCGGGCCTGCGCCGTTGACGGGCTGAGCCGCTCGCGCGGGATCAACGACCTGCCACGGGTCGGGCCCCTTCGGCGCCGGCTTCGCGGCGGTTCTGGCGTGAGCTTTGGTCCGCGTTGGTTTTGCCGGCGAAGCGAGGCTCGGCTGCGCCGCGTTTTGCGCCTGCGCGGACATCGGGCCAGCGAAGAAGAGCATCGTCACAGCAACGAACCGCAGCAACATGCCTCAACCTCCAGCTACTCCCGAAATGCTGGATAAAGCGGGATAGCGCCGGTTCGAAGGCGGGGCCGCCGGCGGGACGGGCGACCCACCATCGCTGCCGTTGGTGATGTCGTCGCTGCTCGCTGAGCGTACAGAACTCTGAAGAGCAGCAGCTCCGGCCATGGTGGATCGCAGCTGCACCAGCGCTTGAGCGCCCATCACGGCCGATCATGAGAGAATGCGGCATTCCCGACAGCGGACGTTCGGCGCGCGTCAGGCGCGCTCATCTGCCTTGTTGATGATGCGGAGGAACAGGCTGGGGCTGAGGCGAGATCCCGCGGCAGTCGCTTCGCCAAGCCGATGGCGACTTCGGGATGTCCAGTATCAAGGCCGGCCATGGCGATGGCAACGAAAGCGTCGAGCGGCATGCCGAGCGGTTGCTTGCTGGTATGGCCGCGATGGAGCACGGTCTCCACCGCTGGCGGGATGATCTCAACAACACCGATCGAAGTGCCGGCGAGCTGGTGGCGTAGCGACACGGTGAAGGAGTGCACCGCCGGCTTGGTCGCGCAATAGACCAGCAACTGGCGGATCTTCCACAAGCTCAACATCTTTCCCATCGGCATTGCAAGTTGCAGCGTTCGCCCGACGACATCCTCGCCAGCCCAGCTGCGTGCAAATTGGTCGGAGCACGACTTGAGCATCGTTAAGTGTGCCCACTTAACAACGACCAGTCTTGAGGATAGACATTCATGTTCCGCGCAGGAGCGGGACGCGCTATGACCCTGAGCGTAAAGAGTGACCCATCTAGAATTGGCGGCGGCTACGCCGTCCTGACAGGCGAGCGGCTTGTAGGTGTTTCCGCGCTTTCAGTGCAAAACTGCTTTTCAGGCCTGTTTCTCGATCTGCATGGACGCTGGAGCAAAACACCCCTCGCTTTTCCGGTTGAGGCCATCATCGGACAGCCACAGTCAATCTTACTAGGACCAGAGATTGTTGACCATATCGCGACTGACCTGCAGGTTGCTTTTGGTAGTGAAGCCGGCGAAGGCCTTGGATTTGTCTCCTGGGAAGACATTCTGCCAAGACGTAAGATCACAATCGGGGGATCAGGACTCAAGCAGCAATCAAAACCAGAGCCAACACCGAAAGAAAAGTTAGTATCAGAACAAGAATCAGAGCTAAGGCTGGAACCGAAGCAATACCATCTCAAGCTGTGGGCTATCGCGTTAGGCGTTCTCGCTGCGGCTGGTATTGCTTTCGTTGTTTTTCGATCAAGGCCCCAAATTATTGGGCCGCGTGTTCAGGACAAAATTGAATCCTCAACAGTGCATGTGATCTCGGAAAAGCCTATTACAGCGAAGCCGCCGATTCCTCCTCCGGTCCAAGGAAAAGCAGTTCCTAACGGATGTTCCACGAACGCCTCCGACGACCTGGATCGCGGTTTGCAAAAATATGCTGGCGACGATCGAGACGAACTCGTAGATGCCAAGCTGCTACTGAAATGCGCGCTTGCCTCCGGAAAGACCGAGGCGAAATTCACCTTAGGTCGACTTTACATCAAAATGGCGAATGTTATAGCCGGATCCTATATGGAAAAGCTCGGTTTCTACGAGAAAGCATGCGAAATCGGAGACCAGGAAGGTTGCCAATTGAAAGACTTTCAGTTGCATTGAGGCAAATCTGGTCAACCATCGCAGGAATTAGTTGTGCAAAGACCTAGGTGCGAGGCTTTCAGGAAGGTGAAAGCATCATCATGATAACTACAGCCAAATTGTGCTTCAGGGCTTCCGTCGCGTTATGTGTCGCTTGGTTCGGCGCTGTGTCGAACGCGTGCGCCACGGAAGAACCGTCGAAGACGGCCCAACGCTACGGCGTCATCGAAATCGGCGCTAAAGGTGTGAAAGCCTACTTGTTCGACCTAGATCGCGCCGAAGGCGAGCCAGCCTGCAGCGAATAGGATGACACATTTTTAAAGTGCCTCGATGTTAAGATACTTCCCCAAGCTAACGTAAACTGCTTCGAAGAGCAGTCCATCGGTCGATGTGCTTCAGCCGTGAAAGAGCTCTGTGACAAGCTTGACGTAAATGAGTACGTCCTGCCCGAAAGAGCTTTTATCGTCGGCAGCAGCAGTATGGCAAAAAGTACCCATAAGGACGTTATTGTCGCCACCGTCAAAGGAAAGCTAGCACGCATCATACATCCAGTCGACTTTGTGACGGCTAATCAAGAGGCAACGTTTGGTTTTCAAGGGGTGCTTGGCATGCTTCCGCACCGTTGGCGCAAACTTCGCCAAACCCAAGCTGCCGTGATCGATATAGGTAGCGGCAATATAAAGGCTGCGTTCATGACCGGACAGGGAAGTGAAGGCGGTATCGTTACGCTTGGGATCGATGAAGGAACGAAGCGCGCGACTGACGAGATAAATCAGCTTCGTGGCGAGCTCGAATTTCGGCAGGCAGCCGATAAGTGGCGCAAGACGGCCTTTGTTCCAGCTCTGCGCGCGCAGCTCGACAGCAATCCTGGCCTTGGAAATCGTAATCGCATTTATCTAATCGGTGGAATTGTATGGGCAATGGTCAATTTGGAGCACCCCGACGATAGGTCAAAGTTTCCACAAATCCGTCCGTCAAATATCGACAGCTTTCTGAAATCCATTTCTGCCCCGGATGGGACAGCAAAGCTCTGTTCCGATGAAAACAAGGCGAAATACCTTGACGTGAGCAAAGCGTGTGACACGTTTTCCTCGGACAATCTCGTTGCCGGCACCGAATTGCTCAAAGGACTTTCCGACGAGCTCGGCTTCGTTAAGAGCCGTAAAAACCTTTCCTTTTTCGCGAATCTCTCTACGCGTGGCCACTCGGATACCTTCGTGACAAAGTTTATGGATCCGCTAATCCATAGATTCCGCTTCGATTGTATTCGGCAAAGTTATTGATATTTTGCGAACGCTCGCTTCGCTCGGCCAAGCGCCGCATCAACATCTGCATCGTGAGGTTCAGCAGCGCGCTCGCATGCCGTCTGTTGGAACCGACGATCTGCGCCCCTGTCCCCGTCGTATAACCCTCCGCTGCAAAGCTCTAACTAAGATCCGTAGTTGCCCACTCCCCTGCGGTTAGCGTGGGTCGCTGATTCGATGAGCAACGGGCTTCAGTCTTGGAGCGGCCCATCGAGGCGTCCGCGCTTGGGCGCGAGCGAGCGCGAGGCGATGGTAGTCGCCGACGCGATCCGCGTTGTCGCGGCGCAAGGCTTCGACCTTTCGGTGCCCGAGCTGGGCAAGCAGATCGGCGCGCCCCATTCCGTGCTGTTTCCCTTCTTCCCCTCCAAGGATGCGCTGCTGAAGCGCTTGTATGAGGAGGTTTTCGTGGCGCGCCTGCACCCGAAGTATTGCTTCGGCATCCATTAGCCCGACTTATTCACAGGGGCGGATTGAGCGCGGTGGCGAGCTTAGCTGAAAGCATCGAAGCAGCGCAGGATCCGGGTGCTGACGCCAACCCCGATCCACCTCACGCTCTGCCACGCCCGCCATGATCCAGAATACGATTCACGCGTTCGGCTTTCCAGCCGTGGAACGGAAGGAAGTCACGGCCGCCTTTGACGGCGGTCGCCTCACCTCGGACAGCGGCGTGGTGCTGCTGTCTCTGGCCGAGCGCCGTCTCGGGATCACCGAGCGGCTGGCGCGGCTGATCCCGGACCGGCGCGATCCGCATCACCCACATCTTCGCCGACACGATCGGGGCCCGCCGTTTCGCGATTTGCTGCGGCTATGAGGATGCCGACGACCTCGACGCCCTGCGCAGCGACCCCGCCTTCAAGCTCGCCTGCGGCCGGCTGCCCGACGGCGGCGTCGACCTGTGCCCGCAGCCGACCCTGTCGCGGCTGGAAAACGCGCCGCGCCCGCGCGACGTGATCCGGCTGAAGGCGCCGAACTCCGGCGCCGATCCACAGCGTGGGTTTTGTCCGCCCCACATTCGCGCTCGACATGACCACTGCTGTCACTCAACTGCAGGCGAGCGATCACATCTCCAGCCGCCATGGGTCCAGCTCGGCCAAGTGGTTCAGATCATCCCCAGGGAACGTGATACGTTGGACCGCGTCGTTGAGGTCAGCAAGCTCGTGCAGGTAGCCTTCCACGCGGCCGTAGCCGGGGTCACGTCCGTTTGCGCGTGTCCGAGCAGCTCCTTCATGACGCTGGCCGGGCACTTCAGCCGCCGCAGCTCCGCGGTGAAGCTGTGCCGGAAGGAGTGGAACGCCAAGCTCGGGTCGGTCATCCCGAGCTTGCCGAGCCAGCGGCCCCACCAGCGCGACCAGTTCTTGGTGTACCGGCCGCGGTTCTCGTCGAGCTGCGGGAACAGCCGCGTCGCCCCGCTCGCCCGCAGAAAGGCGACGTAGTCGAGGAAGCCGAGGCGGATCAGGGTCGCATGCAGCGGCAGGCGGCGCCGGGCGGCGGGGCTCTTCAGCCTCTTCGCGTGGCTCTCGGTCCCGCTGTCCTCGTCCTCGACCGTCGTGACCTCGATGGTGTCGATGCCGTGCTTCAGCCGGACGTCGCCGACCAGCGCCTGCCCGAGCTCCTCCACGCGCACCCCGGTGAACAGGCTGAACAGCGGCAGCCACCATGCCGCCCACATCTTGCCGCCCGCCGGGATGCGGAACGGCGATGCGTAGACGCTGGTGCGGAAGATGCGGTTCAGCACCTCCACCCTGAACGGTCGGCGCGGCTGCCGGTCGCCGTCCTTGATCCGCAGCGCCTGTCCCTCGACCGGATTGGACCGGACGTGCTCGTTGCGGCGCGCCTGCACCAGCAGCGTGCTGATCGCGCTCAGCGCCTTGTCGTTGATGGTGCCGCGCCCGAGCTTGGGCGCGTCCGGGTTGGCGGCGGCCCAGGCGGCCAGCTCCGGGATGGACGCCTTGGCGAGCCGCTGCGGAGCGTTGCGCGGGCAGTCCAGCAGGCCGTCGCGGAACGCCCGGACGTGGACGCCCGTGATGCGGTCGACCGGCAGGTGGCCGTGCAGGGCGGTGAAGAGCCGGAGGCAGCGCGCGTTGTCGTCGATCTGCTTCGGCAGCGGCCGCAGCGCCTGACCCAGGGCCCGTGCATCTCGGACAGGCGGGGGGACGCTCGGCGGCGGACTCGCCTCGGGCGGGGAGGAGACGCCGGGCGCGCCGGCATCTCGATCGGCACGCCTTTATCGCGCTCCACCACGTCGTTGAGGGCGCGCAGCTTGGCGCGGGTGATCGCCAGCGCCACGGCGGTCGACGTGGTCGGGCGGCAGGTCGATGCCATTCTCCTTGAGACGCTCTTCCACCTCGCTCGCGATCTCGCCCAGGCGGATCCCACTGGCGAGCGCCTCGACCTGCTCGGGCGCCAGCCGATCGCCGGCCTTCAGGGCCGCCGGTAGTGTGCCGAGCGGGGCGGGATCGAGCTCGCTTTCCTCGGTCGCCGTGTCGAGCATGTACGTGTCGCGATGGATCAGGTGATCCTTGAGCATGCCCTGTTCGATCGAACGCGCCTTCAACTCCGCCTTGGTTGCGAGGTCGCGATGGTCAATCCCTTGTCTGCGAGCCAGCCGCAGCAGGATTTCGGCGACCTGCGTGGTGAAGCCCGGCTCGCTCTGGCAGCGGTCGTCGCAGGCGAGCACGTCGTGATAGGCCTGTTGCGCCATCGTGCGGATGCGGGCGGGTTCGAGGCGCGGCACCTCGGGCTGCTTCTCGTGCTGATCGCGGTGGCGGCTCAGCACCTCGGCCAAGGGCACCAGCGCGTCGACCTGTGGGTGGACCTCGGTCCAGCGCTGCTGCGCAGTCTTCTTCTCGCGCGTGCCGAACGAGATCTTGACAACCTCCTTGCCGGCAAGCGTGCGAACGCGTCCCGACCACAGCAGCAGCACGTCGCCGACGACGATGGGCGCGAGGTCGCGATGGTAGGTGTACTGCCCGTCCCTGCGCAGGATGAGGAAGGGATAGCCGGTGCTGTTGGGGCGTGCCACGACGCGACCTTTTCCGAGGCGGTTCTGACCGGAATTCCGCCCGGAACGGCGCGTCTTGGCGGGAGGCTCGGAGGAGGTCTAACGGGATGAAGGAGTTATGGCGAACATGGAGCGGGTGAAGGGAATCGAACCCTCGTATTCAGCTTGGAAGGCTGCTGCTCTACCATTGAGCTACACCCGCACGCGGTTCAGTATGCCGGAATTTCGCGAAGCCGCATAGAGGCCGAAGAGTTGCGAGCAGGGCGTCGAACGCCGTCTCGGGCGGATCGCGCGGGAGGACGGCTAGGTCGGCTTGCTGGCAGAAGCGGCGCAGCGTCCGCTCCGTGGCGTCGAGGGGCACGGTGCTGCCGGCCGTTTCGTTCACCACGACGAGGCAGGGCGCGACACCGCGACCGGCGAGGGCGGCGATGGCGGTGAGGCAGTGGCTGAGCGCGCCCAGCCCGCTGCCGGTCACCAGCAGCACGGGCAGGGCGAGCGGCGCGATCACGTCGAGCACGGTGCGGCTGGCCTCGAGCGGCACCATCACGCCGCCGACGCCCTCGATCAGCACCACGTTCCTCGCGCCGGCGGCTGAGCGGCAGGCGGCGATCACCGCATCGACGTCGAGGCTGCGCCCTTCGGCTTCGGCGGCCATGTCGGGCGAAAGCGGCGCGGCGAAGCGATACGGCGCCAGATCCGCCACCGCCGCCGCCGTCGCCGGGCGACCAAGCGCGGCGAGCAGGACTCCGGCATCGCTCGATGCCGGATCGGCGGGATCATAGCCGCTCATCACCGGCTTCAGCGCCGCCATCGGCAGGCCGGCCCGGCGCCCGGCCCGCAGCAGGCCGGCGGTCACGAAGGTCTTGCCGACCTCCGTGCCGGTCGCGGTCACGAAAACGCCGGGCACGGCGGTCTGGCCAGCAGCGAGCGAGCGAGCGAGGAAGCGGGCAGGGCTCGCAACGCCGCCGCCAGCGCCTCGATGTCGGCATCGGCATGGCCGGCGCTGAAGGCGAAGCGCAGGCGCGCCGTGCCGGCCGGGACCGTGGGCGGCCGGATCGCCGCCACAAGGAAGCCGGCCTCGGCCAGCGCCGCGGATGCGGCCAGGGCCGCGGCAGGCTCGCCCAGGATCAGCGGCACGATCGGGCTCTGCGCCGGCGGCAGGCCGAGCAGGGTGGTGAAGAGCCGCGCCTTGCGCAGCGGCGCGGCGCGAAGCAGCGGCTCGGCTGCGATGATCTCCAACGATGCCAGCGCCGCCGCCACCGTCGCCGGCGGCAAAGCGGTGGAATAGACCAGCGGGCGGGCTCGGTTCTTAAGCAGCGCCACGACGGCTTGCGAAGCGCAGCAGTAGCCGCCGTATCCGCCGACCGCCTTGGACAACGTGCCCATCTGCAGCGGAACGGCGACCGTTTCGGCGGCGGGGACGACGCCGAAGCCGTGCGCGTCGTCGCTCATCAGCCAGGCGTCGGAACGCGCCGCCAGCTCGGCCAGGGCGGCAAGGGGCGCGCGGTCGCCGTCCATCGAGAACACGGTTTCGGTGACGAGCAGGGCGTGGCGGTGCCGCTCGCGCAGTTCGTCGAGCAACTCGGCCGCATGAGCGGCATCGTTGTGACGATAGCGGACGACGTGGGCTCGCGACAGATCGGCGCCGGCGTTGAGGCAGGCGTGCGCCAGCTCGTCGATCACGATCAGGTCGGAGGGACCGGCCAACGCGCCCAGCACACCCAGGTTGGCGAGGTAACCCGAGCCGAACACGGCCGCCGCCTCGCTGCCCTTCATCGCCGCGAGCTTGGCTTCCAGCGCGGCGTAGAGCGGGTGATTGCCGGTGACCAGCCGCGACGCGCCGGCGCCGACGCCGAAGGTCGCTAGGGCCCCGACCGCCGCCGCCTTGACCCTCGGGTCGAGGCTGAGGCCGAGATAATCGTTGCAGGCGAAGGACAGCAGTCGCCGGCGGTCCCGCACGATTTCGGGAAAGCCGGCTCGCCCGGTGTCGGCGAGGGTGCGGCGCAGATTGCGCGCGTCGAGCGAACGCAGCTTGGCCTCGGCATAAGCGTCGAGCGATCCCATCCCTGCCGTTCTGGCGCGCCGCCGGGCAAAATGCAAAAGGGTCTGATGACGTCTCCTTTGCCAGCTGAATTGCCGCTGTCGGACTCGCCGGTGCCAGACCTGCCGCCGACCTCATCCTCCGCCGGCAGGACGGCGTTCGGCCGGGCCCATCTGTGGCGCCCGTATTGCCAGATGCGGACGGCCGCGCCGGCGCTGCCGGTGGTAGCGACGCGGGGCTCGCGCCTCCGGCTCGCCGACGGGCGAGAGCTGATCGACGGCATCGCCAGCTGGTGGACGGCGTGCCACGGCTACAATCATCCCCATATCGCGCGGGCCGTGCGCCGGCAGCTCGACGTGATGCCCCACGTGATGTTCGGCGGCCTCACCCACGAGCCGGCGGCGCGCCTCGCCGCGCGCCTCGCCGCCCGGCTACCGGGCGACCTCGACCACGTCTTCTTCTCCGACTCCGGCTCGGTCGCCGTGGAGGTCGCGATGAAGATGGCGATCCAATACTTCCTCAACGCCGGCCAGGGCGGACGCAGCCGCATCCTATCGTTTCGCGGCGGCTATCACGGTGACACCCTTGCCACGATGGCGGTGTGCGACCCGGAGGAGGGCATGCACGCCCGTTTCAAAGGCGTGCTGAGCGAGCAGATCATCGCCGACCTGCCGCGCGACGAGGCGGGCGTGGCCGCGCTCGACGCGCTGCTCGCCCGCGACGGGCACCGGATCGCCGCGATCCTGGTGGAGCCGCTGGTGCAAGGGGCCGGCGGCATGCTGTTCCACGGGTCCGACGTGCTCGCCCGGCTGCGCGCGGCGGCCGACCGCCACGGCTGCCTCCTCATCTTCGATGAGATCTTCACCGGATTCGGGCGCACCGGCGACATGTTCGCCTGCGGGGGTGAGGGCGGCACGGTGCCGGACATCATCACCCTGTCCAAGGCGCTCACCGGCGGCACGATGGCGCTCGCCGCCACCGTGGCTTCCGCTCGCGTCTTCGCCGGCTTCCTGTCGGAGGATCCCGGTCACGCGCTGATGCACGGGCCGACGTTCATGGCCAATCCGCTCGCCTGCGCCGCCGCCAACGCTTCGCTGGACCTGTTCGACGCCGAGCCTCGCCTCGCCCAGGCGCGCGCGGTCGGCGAGCGGCTGCGCGAGGGTTTGAGGCCGCTCGCCGGACGTCGGGGCATCCGCGACGTCCGCACCGCCGGCGCCATCGGTGTGGTGGAATTCGACGCACTCGCCGATCTTGATGCGGCGAGAGCCCGCTTCGTGGCCGCCGGCGTCTGGGTCCGGCCGTTCCGCAACATCGTTTATCTCACGCCGGCCCTGACGGTGCCCGACGACGATCTGACGAGGCTGATCGCCGCCGTGGTCACGGTTTCGAGCGAGCTTGCGGGTCAGATCGAGCTGGCGCCCACGAGTTCGCCGCGCTTGCCGACGGAGCATGCCACCGACGCCTGGCGAACCTCGACGCCGCTGTCCTTGGGATCGGAATAGAAGATGCGGAAGAAGACCTGCTGGCTCCGGCCCTTGACCGTTCTGCGCTCCGGGCCGGCTGCGGCGGCCTCGATCGAGTAGGCGCCTTGGGCGCGCGCTTGCGAGTCGAAGGCCTGCTTGCAGGCGGTCACGATCGGGCCGTTCTTTGCGTAGGGCACGATCTTCTCGTCGAGCTGGGTCAGCGCCGTTCGCGTCCCGCGAATGCGGCCGAGGCCGGGACGCTCCACCACCTCGGTTGTTTCCCCCTTCGCAGCCGATGCGGCCGAGGCCGGCATCAGCTGCCAGGGCATCGCATCGGGTCCGGCAAGGTTGGCCGGCGTCACAGCCCGCTTTGTCGCCGCGACCTGGACGGCGGTCTGGTCTGTCGCAATCGGCGATGATGTATTGGCCAGCGAGGTTTGCACGCCGTTGGCGATGTCGTCGAGAACGCAGCCGCCGAGTCCCGCTGTTGACAGCACGAGCATCGCCAGCACCGGCTTCCCTGGTTTCATCACGCAATACTCCCCGCACACACGCTCGCGATCATCCACAGGGAATCACAGTTGACAAGCTGGCAGTGTCGATCGATCCCTTGCAACTTGAACGAACGGTAAAAGTTATCGTTTGGCGCAACGCAGGCATGATTGCGAACCGGTCTTCTCAAACCTTTGGGGCGGCGAATTGGTGAGGCTGAAATCAATGGCTCCGTGCCTTCAAGCGTGCCGTTTACCACGATTGCTCTTCTTCGGCGGTTGCCTTCTCCTTGCGGTCCCCGTGGCTCAGGTGTCCGCGCAAGGGATCGGAGGCGGAGCGGAACGGCCGGCGGAACCGGCCCCGACCGAGTCCGCCCAGCCCACCGGAGGCAGCAAGTCCGCGAAAGGCACCGGCCGGAGCATCGCCTCGCAAGCCGATCCCTATGGTTCGCTGGTCCCCGTGCATGTGATGCCGAAAGTCCACCTTGAGGAAACGCCGCCCGTGACCGGCGCCTTCCTCGGGTCCGATGCCTCCACCGATCAAACCCCGATGGGTTTCAGCCATTCGGCGCTGATGTTTCCGCGCAGCTTCGAGCCCCGTTCCATGCCCGCCCCCGACATCGCTCCGCAAGTCGCCAAGCCGGGAGCCGTGGAGCCGGATCCGATCCCTCCGCCCGCTGCGCCACAAGCCGCCTTGCCGCAACCCGAACAGCTCCGGCCTCCCGCGTCGCGGGCGATCGTGCCCCAGCCCGCCGTCCTGCCGGCGGTGCCGCGGCGGGCGATACCTCGGTCGGTAAGACCCGATCTGCCGCTTGCCGCCAAGCCGAGACGCGGCAGCGTCCGGCCTCAGCAGGCCGTCGCCGTTCCGCAACCGGCGCGTCGGCCGCCGCCGGCGAGGCCGACCGCCCGCGTTTCCGCGTCCCCGCGCATCGAGAAGGTGCGAACGGGGCCGGTACGCGCCGCGTCCGGGCAACCCCGCCGGCAGCCGCGGGAACACTACGGCGACCTGCCCGAACTCGTGCCTCTGCCCCCGGCTCTGCAACCCACCGCGCCGCGTTGAAGCAACGCCGCGAAGATGCGCAGCGGTTTTCGAACAACCCGATGCGGCACAAGAGGATGGGCATCGAGCGGACCCGATCCAGGGTCCGATGCTCTCGCGATCCGGCCGTCTGAGGGCGGAAGCGGGTCGGCTCAGGCCGCGAGGAGTTCGGCTGCGCGCCGCAACGTCGCGACGAGGCCGGGCGCGATCTCCGGGGCGGTGTTGACGTAGACCGGGCTGGGATGCGCCGTGGTGAGCAGGTGGACATCGGGCCGGACCCGCTGGAGGACCGGCCCGGCGCCCCTGGCTGAGCGGCCTGCGAGCACCGCGACGCGGAGCCGTGGCAGCAGGTCCAACAGGTCCGGCAGCAAGGCGAGGCCGGTGGCGATCTCTCGCGGGCGCGGCGCCCGGTTGCGGGCTCCAACCGCGTGGATCACCCAGGGCACCGCATTCCAGATCACCATTCCTCGGCGATCGAGGCCGGCTGCCGAGCAGAAGCGGGTGATGTTGCGCGCCGTCGCGGTTGGATTGTCGCGTGAAACGAAGCGCACGGCGTCGGCGCGGGGGCCCGGTGTTTCCAGCAGCAGGAGGCACCCGGCATCCGCGCCGCCATCGAAGGGATCGAAGTGAGGCACGTCGCCGAAGCGCGACGCGAGGCTCGCCCGGTAGGCTTCGAGCATGTCCATGTGCGGCGCCGCAAGGGCCGCGACCCGCCTTGCCGTTAGATCCTGCGCAGGCTCGTTCACCCCGCGAGCATGGTCACCGGGCCGCCCCATCGCAAGCCGCTGTTCAAGCCTTTGTTGACGTCGGCACGGTGCCTGCGGCAAGGGAGCCGATGGCAATTCATCAGCCGCCCACCCCCGATCTGCCGAACCGCAGCCGCACGATCCTCGTCACCGGCTTCGGCGCCTTTCCCGGTTCGCCTCGCAATCCCACCGAAGGCATCGTGGCACATCTGCGCCGGCAGGCGCCGCGCCTGGCCCGGCTCGGCATCGATCTTCGCTGCGTCGCCCTGCCGGTGCGCTACGACGAACTGCAGGGCCGGCTGGAAAAGCTGGCCTGCGGCCTTCGCCCCGACGCGGTTCTTCACCTCGGCGTCGCCGGGCGACGTCGCCGCATCTGCGTCGAAACGCACGCGCGCAACCGGGCCGGCCCGCTCCGCCCCGATGCCGCCGGGCGATGCCCGGCGGCGGTGCTGGTCGACCAAGGGACGCTTGTCCTGCGGTCGACCTTTCCGAGCCGGCGCATCCTGCCGGCGTTGCGGGCCGGGGGCCTCCGGGCGCAGATGTCGCGCGATGCCGGCGACTACGTGTGCAACGCGACGCTGTACAGGTCGCTCGCGATGGCGCTCGCGCCGGAGGTCGGCTTCATCCATGTCCCCAGCCTCCGTCCGGGACACGTGCGATCCGCCGCGATGCTGCCGGGCGGGAAAGGCCACGCACGGGTATCGCAGGCCGAGGTGACCAGGGCCGCCCTGCTGGCCGTGCTGGTTTTGGCGCCCAAGCGATGGACGGCGTCAGCTCTGGCTTAACGATAAGCCGTCGAGGCTGCCCATCGGCGGGACCTAAAGCGATCGGGCCGCATTGGCCGCTCGCAGTCTGGACGGGCGGCCCTCGCCCGTCGCCATGACTGCCGTTCACCGGGTCAGCCCGGATTTGGGAGAAGACTTGATGCGATTGTTGCAACTTTCCCTCGCCGCTACCGCTTCGCTGCTGCTCGGCGGCGCGGGCCTCGGCTCGACGGCGCAGGCGATGCCGGGGCATGTCGTCTCCTCGGAAGCACCGGCCGCCGTTACGCTCGTCTCGGAGGGCTGCGGCCCGCGCTTCCATCGCGGTCCGCGCGGCGGCTGCCGCCCCAACGGCTTCTTCGTCCGCCACGGCTTCGGCGGTCGGCCGCCCTTCGACCACGGCTATCACCGTAACTTCTGATCGGGCCGACTTCCCCACGGGCGGCGGGATCGGCGTGCCATCCCGTCGCTCGGCGGCACTCGTGTCGTTTGAGCAACAGTCGATCCCGCTTGCCATCCAACTGCTTGCGCCGTGCCACACTAAGGCCATAGTGTCGCGGCGGCGACCACCTCCTTCCGGGGTGCGCCGGCAATATCTTGTCCTGCACGGGACAGTGAAGGGGAAGTGATGTTCCGTAAGCCACCACGCTTGGCCATTGCGCTTGCCGCAACGGCAGCGGCCTGTTGTCTGGCCGCGACCACCGCCGATGCCGCTCTGCACCGGCGGATACTGCGCGTGCGCATGACGGGGGCGGTTCTCGTCCCGGCTCACGTGAAGGCGGGTTACGTCGGCGCCGCCGGCTATCCTTATGGACCGCCCGGCCCGATCCGGCCCATGCTCGTCGACATCCCGTCCAGCGGCTTCTTCACGCCGACCGGCGTCATCGGCTACGGGCAGGCAGTCGTCGTCGGAACCGTCGGTGGCGTTCCCACACTCGTCCCCAACGTCGTCGGCCTGGGTACCGGGTTCGCGACCGATGTGGTTGGCGCCGGAACCAGCGTCGTCGGCGGGGGCGCCGGGTATATTCTTTCGCCGCTGCGCTGAAACCGATCGGAACCCACGATCCCGGCCGTTCGGTTCGGGATCGTGGAGAGGATCACCGGCGCAGGTCGGAACCCGTATCTTGAGAGCGATCCCACGTCGTGGCTGCGATCGAGTCCTTTAAAACGGTCTTCAGCCAAATCTTCGCGTCTTTACGGTGCACGCAATCGCCAAAGATCCGCGCAACTGCTGACCCTCGGGAACATCTGATCGGCCTCAGCCTACCTGACTTCTGCGACCGGCAGGCCCTTGGCCGGTTTCAGCCGACCAGGGCTTCCTTGCTGCGTTCCATTCGCTTGCGCTCGTTTGGATCAAGATACATCTTGCGCAGCCGGATCGATTTCGGCGTCACTTCGACCAACTCGTCGTCCTCGATATAGGCGAGCGCCTTCTCCAGTGTCAGGCGGATCGGCGGCGTCAGGCGCACGGCCTCGTCCTTGCCTGCGGCGCGGATGTTGGTTAGCTGCTTGCCCTTGAGCACGTTGATCTCGAGGTCGTTCTCGCGGGTGTGCTCGCCGATGATCATGCCGCGGTAGACCTTGATGCCGGGGTCGATCATCATCGGCCCGCGATCTTCCAGCTTCCACATCGCATAGGCGACGCTCTCGCCCTGGTCGTTGGAGATGAGCACGCCGTTGCGCCGGCCGGCGATTTCGCCCTTGAAGGGCGCGTATTCGTGGAACAGCCGGTTCATGATGGCCGTGCCCTTGGTGTCGGTCAGAAGTTCGCCCTGGTAGCCGATCAGCCCGCGCGTGGGCGCATAGAAAACGAGGCGCTGGCGGTTGCCGCCCGAAGGACGCATCTCCACCATCTCGGCCTTGCGCTCGCTCATCTTCTGCACGACGACGCCGGAGTGCTCCTCGTCGACGTCGATCACCACCTCCTCGACCGGCTCCAGCAGGGTGCCGTCCTCGGCCTTCTTGAAGACCACCTTGGGGCGCGACACGCCGAGCTCGAAGCCCTCGCGTCGCATCACCTCGATGAGGATGGAAAGCTGCAACTCGCCGCGACCCGAGACAATGTAGCCGTCCGAATTGGTGTCGTCGGCGATCTTCAAGGCGACGTTGCCCTCCGCCTCCTTCATCAGGCGGGCGCGGATGACGCGGGTGGTGACCTTGTCGCCTTCCGTGCCGGCGAGGGGAGAATCGTTGACGAGGAAGGTCATCGACAGCGTCGGCGGGTCGATCGGCTGAGCCTGCAGCGGCTCGCTGACATCGGTCGCGCAGAGCGTGTCGGCGACGTTGTACTTCTCGAGGCCCGCGATGGCGACGATATCGCCGGCCTCGGCCTCCTCGATGGGCGCGCGCTCGATGCCGCGAAACGCCAGGATCTTCGACACGCGGCCCTGCTCGACCACCTTGCCCTCGCGATCGAGCACCTTCACCGCCTGGTTCGGCTTGACGCTGCCGGCGAAGACGCGGCCGGTGACGATGCGGCCGAGGTAGGGATTGGCTTCCAACAGGGTGGCGAGCATGCGGAAGCCGCCGACCTCCACCTTGGGTTCGGGCACATGCTTGAGCACGAGGTCGAACAGCGGGCCCATGCCGTCCTTGGGACCATCGGGTTCGTTCGCCATCCAGCCCTGCTTGGCCGAACCGTAAAGAATGGGGAAGTCGAGCTGCTCGTCGGTCGCGTCGAGGGCGGCGAAAAGGTCGAACACCTCGTTCACCACCTCGGTGACCCGCGCGTCGGGCTTGTCGACCTTGTTGACGGCGACGATCGGCTTCAGCCCGATCTTGAGCGCCTTGCCGACCACGAACTTGGTCTGCGGCATCGGCCCCTCGGAGGCGTCGACCAGCACGATGGCGCCGTCCACCATCGACAGGATGCGCTCGACCTCGCCGCCGAAGTCGGCGTGGCCGGGGGTGTCGACGATGTTGATGCGGGCGTCCTTCCAGGCGATGGAGGTCGCCTTGGCCATGATGGTGATGCCGCGCTCCTTTTCCAGGTCGTTGGAGTCCATCACCCGCTCGGCGACGCGCTGGTTTTCCCGGAAAGCGCCGGACTGCTGGAGGAGACGATCGACGAGGGTTGTCTTGCCATGATCGACGTGAGCGATGATGGCGATGTTTCGCAGCTTCATGGGGCGGCCAGATGTTGGATGTGCGGGCGCCAAGCTTGCGCATGCGGGTACCGGCATGCAGCGACTTACCGCGATGCAGCATGCTCTAGCGCATCGCGGCCGGCTTGGGAAGCTTGGCTCGTGCCGCGGGCTGCGGCACAGGCTCCGCCGGCACCCTGGCCGGCTCGCGACGCCGTTCCCCCAGGTGCCGTTTTACTTGATGACCTTCACGCTGCCGGCGATCGATTGGAGATCCTTGCCGTTGCTCTTCTCGCCGGCCGGGCTGCCCCAGTAGGTCACCATCATCAGCTTCTTATCGGTGATCTTGACCAGCGTCATGCTGACGTGGGTCGGGCCGTCCTCGTCGGTCGCCTCCCATTCGATGTCAAAGGCCGGCAGCCCGCCGAAGGTGATCTCCTTTTTCTTTTCGGTTTCCGGTTTCAGCGTGATCTTCATTTTCTTGAAGAACTTGCCTTCCTCTTTGGCCGCGTCCTGGATGTCGTCGCCGTCGACGATTTCGGCCGCGACATAGGTTTCCTTGTCGGGCGAGGTGCCCTCGACGCCGTCGTCGATCGTGCTCGGCTCCCAGCTGTCGGGAATTTCGATCGAAGCCACCGGCCCGTCATCGCCGAGCTTGAAGGCTTTGGCGTTCGCCGCCGTCGCGGCGAAGCAGAGAAGAATTGCAGCAAGAACAGTCTTCGACATCGTAACGCGCCCCTCCGACGCCCTTTCGGGCGCCGAGACTTAGCACGTTCCATCCGCCCGCGCAGGCGATTGATGGTTGCTTTGCCGAGCGCCCCGCCGATCACCCCCGGCGCGAGCGATCCCCGTCTTTGCCGCCGGCCTTGGCCTGCCGGCAGCGGTCGGAACAATACCGCACCTCATCCCAGGTCTTCGCCCACTTCTTGCGCCAGGTGAACGGACGCCCGCAGGTCGCGCAGATCTTGCTCGGCAGGTCGGCCTTCTTCACGCCGCGGGTCACGTCTTGGCGCCCGCCGCGGGACGCACGAGGCCGACGTCACCGGCCGTTTGCCGCGCGTCCCGATAGAACACGAGGGAGTGCCGCACCCCCGACGCGTCCGGCCTTTCCGTGAGGGTGCGGACGCCGTGGCACCGCCGGATGCTTCTTGTGTCGCGCTGCGAGCCGGTGAGCGTCATGGCCTGGAAATAGGTCTTCTGCCGCCCTTCGACGACCCGGCCGACGCATCGCACCGAAACTGATATTCCGGTGCGATGACCGAGGCTCATGCGCTGCGGTCACGCGCAGAGGCGATGACCCCTGCCTCGCAGAGTCAGCGGCAGACCTTCTTGACGGTGACGACGCGATGACCGCCGAAACCTTCCTTGACGACGCGCATCGTGCGGCAGCCGCGATCGAAGCCGCCGTCGTGCTTGATAATGACCTTGCGCTCCATTTCGGCGCTCGCCGGGGTGATCACGGGCATCGATCCCACAACGAGGGCGCCGGCGACGAGGATGAGATTGGCGGATTTCATGATGAACTCCTTGCCGAACCGCATGCTGCGATCCGCGACCGGGCGATAGCAGCGGCGAGTTGAACAAACGATGAGCGGATGCTTCAGAAAACAGCATCCTGTCTATCGCGGGAGCAGGGCGTTCTTCGCGTCGGGTGCTGCACTCAGACGTGCTCCACCGTGACGATGCCGGGGATCGTCATGATCGCGCCGGCGACCTCCGGCGAGACGCGGTACCGCCCCGGCAGCTTGATCTCCGCTTCGGCGAGATCGGCGGTGCGCGCCACGATGGTGACCTCGCCCCCGCTGGCCTCGGAGTGCCCGCGCTCGCCGAGATGGCGGCTGATCGCCGGCAGCGGCTCGGCCGAGCGCACCACGATCTGCAGGCCGCGCTGCACCCTGGCGGCGGCGGCGGCCATCGCTTCCACCGAAACGATGCGGGCGCGCACGTCCTCGCCCTCCAGCTGCGCCTGGATCCCGAGCAGCAGGTTGGCGCCCTTCACGAGCTGGTCGCGGAACTGGTTCAGCCCCTCCTGGAACAGGATCGCCTCGTACTGCCCCGACGGATCGGACAGCTGCACGATCCCCATCTTCGAGCCCGAGCGGGTCCGCCGCTCCTGACGGTCGAGCACCGTCGCCGCCAAGCGCCCGGCCTCGTGGCCACCCTTCACCTTGCGGCAGAAATCGACCCAGCGCTCGGCCCCCAGCCGCTTCAGCACGGACGCGTAGGCGTCGAGAGGGTGGCCCGAAAGGAAGAAGCCGACCGCGTTGAATTCGCGCTGCAGCCGCTCGGTCAAAGGCCAGGACGCAACCCTGGGCAAAGCGAGCGTGTCCGCCGTATCGGCGCCGAACAGGGCGCTCTGCCCTTCCGCCCGCTCGTTGGCGCGGCGGTTGGCGGTGGCGAGCAGCGTGTCGATGCCGGCGTGGACGCGGGCCCGCTCGGGCTCCAGCTCGTCGAAGGCGCCGGCGGCGGTCAGGCTTTCCAGCACCCGGCGATTGATGTCGCGCGGGCTGATGCGCCCGGCGAAATCGGCCAGGTCGACGAAGGGCTTGCTGGCGCGCGCGGCAAGGATGCCGGCCGCCTGCCCGTCGCCGACGCCTTTGACGGCGGACAGCGCGTAGCGGATCGCCAGCACGCCGTCGGGGCGCTCGTGCACCTCGAAGTCGGGGCAGCCGTGGACAACCGAGGGCGGCTCCACGGGGACGGCCATGCGCCGCGCCTCGTTGGCGAATTCGCTGAGCTTGTCGGTGTTGGGCTTGTCCAGCGTCATCGAGGCGGCGAGGAACTCCACGGGATGGTTGGCCTTGAACCATGCCGTCTGGTAGGCGATCAGCGCGTAGGCGGCGGCGTGGCTCTTGTTGAAGCCGTAGTCGGCGAACTTGGCGAGCAGGTCGAAGATCTCGGTCGCCCGCTTGTCGGTCAGGCCGCCCGTGACCGCGCCGGTGACGAAGCGGCTGCGCTGCGCATCCATCTCGGCCTTGATCTTCTTGCCCATCGCCCGGCGCAGCATGTCGGCCTCGCCCAGCGAATAGCCCGACAGGATCTGCGCGATCTGCATCACCTGCTCCTGGTAGATGATGACGCCGAAGGTTTCCCTCAAGACGACTTCGATCTTGGGGTGGAGGTAGTCCGCTTCCATTTCCCCGAGCTTCACCGCGCAATAGACCGGGATGTTGGCCATCGGGCCCGGACGATACAGCGCCACCAGCGCGATGATGTCCTCGAAGCGGTCGGCGCGCATCTCGACCAGCGCCTTGCGCATGCCCGCCGATTCCAGCTGGAACACCCCGACCGTCTCGCCGCGCCCGAGCATCTGGTAGGTCTTCGCGTCATCGAGCGGGATGGCTTCGAGGTCGATCGCGATGCCGCGCCGCGCCAGCAGCTTCACGGCGTTGGCCAGGGTGGTGAGCGTCTTCAGGCCGAGGAAGTCGAACTTCACGAGGCCGGCCGGCTCGACCCACTTCATGTTGAACTGCGTCGCCGGCATTTCCGACTTGGGGTCGCGGTAGAGCGGCACCAGCTCGTCGAGCGGGCGGTCGCCGATGACGATGCCGGCGGCGTGGGTCGAGGCGTTGGAATACAAACCCTCCAGCTTCAGCGCCACGTCGAGCAGGCGCGCCACCTTGGGCTCGGCGTCGGCCGCCTCGCGCAGCCTCGCCTCCCCCTCGATCGCCTGCGCCAGCGTCACGGGATGGGCCGGGTTCTGCGGCACCAGCTTGGCGAGCTTGTCGACCTGACCCAGCGGCATCTCCAGCACGCGGCCGACGTTGCGCACCACGCCGCGGGCGAGGAACGAGCCGAAGGTGATGATCTGCGCGACCTTGTCCGCGCCATAGCGGTCGCGCACGTAGCGGATCACTTCGTCGCGCCGGTCCTGGCAGAAGTCGATGTCGAAGTCCGGCATCGAGACGCGTTCGGGGTTGAGGAAGCGTTCGAAGAGCAGCCCGAAGCGCAGCGGATCGAGATCGGTGATGGTCAGCGCGTAGGCGACCAGCGAGCCGGCGCCGGAGCCGCGCCCGGGACCCACGGGGATGCCCTGATCCTTGGCCCATTTGATGAAGTCCGACACGATCAGGAAGTAGCCGGGGAATTTCATGTTGCGGATCACGGTCAGCTCGAAGGCGAGCCGGTCGCGGTAGGTTTGCGGCTCGATGCCGGGCGCGGTGCCGCGCGCATCGAGGCGGCGTTGCAGCCCGTCCTCGGCCTGGCGGACCAGCTCGGCCGCCTCGTCGTCGGCGGCGCCCGAGGTGAAGGCCGGCAGGATCGGCTTGCGGGTGCGCGGGCGGTAGGCGCAGCGCTTGGCGATCTCCACCGTGGCCGCCGTCGCTTCCGGCAGGTCGGCGAACAGGGCCAGCATCTCGCCGCGCGCCTTGAAGCGGTGCTCGGGCGAAAGCTGGCGGCGTTCGGCTTGGCCGATCACCGCGCCTTCGGCGATGCAGATCAGGGCATCGTGCGCCTCATAGTCGGCGGCGGCGGCGAAATAGGGTTCGTTGGTCGCCACCAGCGGCAGGCCTTGCGCGTAGGCGAGGTCGATGAGCGCGGGCTCGACCTCGCGCTCGCGCCCGAGGAGGTGGCGCTGCAGCTCGACGTAGAGGCGGCCGTCGAAAAGCCGGGTCAGAACGCCGAGCCGGGCCAGGGCCAGTTCCGGCCGCTCCGCGCCCAGGCAGCGGTCGAGCGGGCCGGCGGGGCCGCCGGTCAGCGCGATCAGCCCCTGCGTGCGCCCGGCGAGGCGGCTGACGGTGATGGCGGCGGGGTCGCCCGGCGCCGGATCGAGAAAGGCGCGCGAGGCCAGGTGCATCAGGTTGGCATAGCCGCGCTCGTCCTTGGCCAGCAGCACCAGGGGCGCGCGCCCGGCCGCTTCCTCGCCGCCGCGGGAGGCGAGCTGCGCCCCGTCGCCGAACTGGATGTCGAGCTGGATGCCGATGATCGGCTGCAGGCCGGCCTTGGCGACCTTTTCCGAGAATTCCAGGGCGCCGAACAGGTTGTTGGTGTCGGTGATGGCCAGCGCCGGCTGCGCGTCGGCCAGCGCCGAGGCGATCAGCTTGCCGACCGGCATCGCCCCTTCGCGCAAGGAGAAGGAGCTGTGCACGTGAAGGTGCACGAAGCCGGCGCCGGCCGGCGCGGCCGGCTCGGACCGGCGGCGGGGGAATCGCGAATCCATGGGCGAGCATAGCAGGGCGGATCGGGGATCGCAGCCGCCGGGCCGGCCCCATCCCCAGTTCCGCGCAAGCCGCCGCAAGAGTTGAGGAACGGCAGGAGAAAACGGTGGGCTTCGCCTGAAGTCTGCTTGACGCGGCGCACCGACACTGTAGACGCGCCCGCCGAGGTGATCGTCATGCAGAGGTGATGTCATGTACAAGTCGAAGGGTGGGTATCCGCTGGCGGGCCTGATCGCGATGGCCCTGGCAGGCCAACCTTGGCGCGCGCACGCGCAAATCGGCGAACCGCCGCCCCTCGTGGTGCCTGCGCTGCCCCAGCTGCCGGCGCGTCCCGGCGCTCCGTCGCTGGATCCGCCGCAGGCCTCGGGGCCGCTGGCGCCGCAGCAAACCCTCTCACCCCCTGCGCCGCAGCCGGAGCTGCCGCCGTTGCAACCGCCGCAGAAGCTCGCGCCGCTGCTGGCGCAGTTGGATGCGCCGCTGGACACCGTGCCGAGCGACCCGCCGGCCAGTGACGCCAACCGGCTCGATACCCCGGACCAGACCTCGCAAAAGGCCGGCGAGGTGATCGAGGGCGTGACCAAGGGCGACGTCAAGGCGCTGCGCCGCGGGCCCCTGCTGCTGCACGGCAACTTCTGCGGCATCGGCAGCCGTCCCGGCCACGGGCCCGTGGACGCGCTCGACGCCGCCTGCGAACGTCACGACAACTGCACGAAGGATGGGGAGCTGCCGTCCTGCGCCTGCGACGGGCGACTGCAGCGCGAGGCGACGGCCGTGGTGGACGATCCCGCCAGCACGCCGGACCTGAAGACGCTCGCCGCCGCGGTCGCGGCAAGCATGGCCGTGCTGATCTGCAAGTGAGATTCAACCGTTGGTTCCCCAGGCACCACGCCACGATGCGAGGGATGGGCCGATCCCCGGCCGCGTGTCTCGCCGCATCGGAGGAGTCGACGTCCAGGTGTGCGACCTCGATGCCGCCGTGGCCGAGCTGGAACGCGCCAGGGATGCGCATCTGCCGTTGAGGATCGCCTTCCTCAACGCCCACCTCGCCAACTGCGCCGCCGGATCCGCCGAGGTGAAGGACGCCCTCGCCGGCTTCTTCATCCTCAACGACGGTCTCGGGATCGATCTGGCGAGCCGGCTGCTGTTTGGCCGTGCCTTTCCCGTCAACATGAACGGGACGGATTTCATACCCGCCCTGCTCGACCGCTTGCGGCCGGGCGTGCGCCTCTACCTGCTCGGCGGCTCGCGGGACGTGATCGAGCGCGCGGCGGCCTTTTATCGCCGGCGCTGGCCCGACCACCTCCTGGTCGGCCAACACCACGGCTTCTTCTCCAACGACGAAGGCGCGCTCGTCGCCTCGATCATCGAAGCGGGGCGACCCGATCTGCTTCTCGTCGGCATGGGCTGTCCGCGCCAGGAGCTCTGGCTCCGCACTCACGTCCCCGCCGCCTGCCGCATCGGCATCGGGGTCGGAGCCTTGTTCGACTTCCAAACCGGTCGCGTGCGGCGGGCGCCCGCGATCGTGCGCAGGCTGCGCATGGAGTGGCTGTTCCGATTGCTGATCGAGCCGCGACGGCTGTATCGCCGGTACCTCTTCGGCAATGCCGTTTTCCTCGCGCGCACGCTCGTGCAAAGGCTCCGTCGGGATGCGCCGCCGGATCGACCGCGTCCGGCTGGGTGACCGCGTCGCCGCTCAGCTGGAGAAGGTCGCCGGTCGACAGTCGATGGAAGCCGCCCAACCTTCGGGTTCAGGAGGATGTTGCCGAGCGTGTTGAAGAAGCGGTTCCCGCGGTAATCGGGAACAACAAGGCTGCCGTCCTCCTCGACCTGGACGAAGCCGGGGGAGCCGCCGCGGTGCGAAACGTCGACGCGGTGCCGGCCGTTGCCGTCGGGACGATCGACGGCGGCGACGAAGCACGTGTCGGCACGGGCGATCATCGCCCGCGCGGCCGGCGCGTCGACGGCATGGCGTCACCCGTTCCGCCGGCAGGTCGAACGGCCGATCCGTTCAAAGACCAACCGAGGGTTCCGGTGGGGCCCGCTTGATCGGCGTCTCGGCTGAAAGCCTGAGAAGGCTCACCGTGATCGCCACAACAACGAAGAGCGCCGCCACCGCGAGGTCGATCTTTTCCGCCGAGGCGCCGGCGATGCGGAAGGTGACCGTCGCGATCGTGGCTCCCACCGTCATGCCGATCAGGCGCGCGGTGGCGAGCATGCCGCCGGCGGCGCCGGCACGGCTTCTTGGGGCGGCGGAAAGAAGAGTGCGGTTGTTGGGCGCCTGGAAGAAGCCGAAGCCCAAACCGCAAAGCGCCATGCGCCAGATGATGTCCACCGCGGAGGCCGACGAGGGCATCGTGGCCAGCAACACGAGGCCGCAAAGGAGGACGCCGAGGCCGGCGCTTCCCAGGATCGCCGCCGGCATGCGATCGGCGAGGCGGCCGGCGATCGGGGCGGCGACGCCCAACGCCACCGGCCAGGGCGTCATCAGCAGCCCGGTCTCGACCTGGTTGCGATGCAGCGCCGATTCGAAGAAGAAGGGCAGGCTGAGGAAGACGAGCATGTAGGCTGCGAAGGAGAGGACGGAGGTGGCGACGGAAAGGGCGAAGATGCGGATCCGCAGAAGGTCGAGCGGGATCATCGGTCTCGCCGAGGCCGTTTCGCGACGAAACAGGACGCAGGCCGCGCCCGCCGCCGCGGCGAGTTCGACGCATCCCAACGAAAGATGCCCGTTGCCGCGCGTGGTCGTATCGATGCCGATGAAGAGAAGGCCGAAGGTCAACGCGTTCAATCCGGTGCTCGCCCAATCGAAGCGGCCCTGCGATCGCTCCGAGAAGGGAAGGGACCGCATCGCGAGCGCGAGATTGACGAAGCCGATCGGCACGTTGATCGCGAACAGCCATTCCCACGAGGCGACGGCGAGGATGCCTGATGCCACGGTCGGGCCGAGCGCCGCGGCGATCGACACGACCAGCGCGTTGAGGCCGACGCCTCTTCCGAGCAGAACCGTCGGATAGGTGTAGCGGACGAGGGCGCCGTTGACGGCCATGATGCCCGCCGCGCCCAAGCCCTGGAGGATGCGCGCGGCGACAAGGGTCGCGAGGTGGCCCGACAGGGCCGACCCCAGTGATCCCGCGACGAATACCGCGAGGCCGACGAGGTACACCCGGCGATAACCGACCCGCTCGCCCAGCGCCGCGAGCGGCAGCAGGGCGACGACGCTGGCAAGCTGGTAGGCGTTGACGATCCAGACGGAGGCGGCCGAGGTGGCGTGGATCTGGCGCGCGATCGTCGGCAGGGCGATGTTGGCGACCGCGGAGTCGAGCACGGCCATCACGATGCCGAGCGCGATCGCCAGCATCGACCAGTAGCGCTGCGGCGTCGCCAGCCCGTCGATGGGGATCGCTCGCGACCCGATCCTCCGGGTGTTGGTGAGTCCCGCCATCAGATTGCGCACCTTCCGGCGTTTCGCGACTGCGTCGCGATCAAGCGCGTCCGATCCGACACGATATCCGATGCCGGCCCATGGCGCGGTCGAGTTGTCGAGCCAGGGCGCGGGCGCACGTCGAAGGTTTCGATGCGGGTCCGTCCTTCCCTGCACGGACTCAAAGGTGCCCGTGCCGCACGATCAGCAGGGTCGCGGCGAGCGCGGTGGCGGTGGTGGCGGCGATCACCGCGAGCGGGAGCTGCGCGGCGGCGATGCCCTCGCCGATGACGCGCTCGTAGGCGGTGATCGCCCACGCGTTGGGGGTCGCCCAACCCGCCATCTGCAACCAGGGCGGCATGAGGTAGCGCGGCACCATGCTGCCGCCGATCGCCGACAGCAGCAGCACGCCGAAAGTCGTGGCGAGGTCGGCCTGGACCCGGGTACGGCACAAGGAGCAGGCGGCCAGCGCCAGCGCCGCGGCCATCGCGGCCACGAGCACGCTGGTCAGTGCCCAGCCGAGGGGATGCGCGGTCAGCGACACGCCGTAAATGCCGGCCGCCGCAGCGAAGATGAGGCCGGCCTGCAGCGTGCCCTGCACGGTGAGGAACAGGAACTTGCCAGCCACAACCACCGGCAGGCCGCCCGGCGCCGCCATCAGCCGGTCGGCAAGGCCGGAGCGGCGCTCGTCCACCAGCGACAGGGCGCCCTGCATCGCGGCAAACAGCAGGAACACCGCCGTGATCGCCCCGGCGTAGTAGCTGACCCGCCCGTTGGCGCCGCCGGCCGCCGTTTCCCGATCATCGACGAGCGCGGCGAAGGAAAAGGCGCCGGTGGCGCCCTCCGACCCGCGCCGGGCGGCGAAAGCCCCCTGCAGCCGGGCCGCCTCACCCTTCGGAAGTCCCCCCGTCCGCTCGACGTCGCAGAGCACGCGCGCCATCACCACGTCGGGCAGCTGCTCGTTGAGGATACGCTGGAGCTGCCCCAGCGCGATCGGTCGCGCGAGGGCGCGGGCCGGGTTCACCACCGCGAGGATCGGCCGTGGAGCGCCGGGCAGAACGGTGCCGGGATCGCCGCGAATGATGAGGGCGAGATCGACGTCGCCGCGGCGCACGGCTCCCTCCACGGACACGGCATCCTCGCCGTCGAGACGGGTCACCCGCCAGCCCGGATCGGCGGCGAGAGCGTCGGCGAGGCGCCGCGTGGTCGGCGTGCGGGCGAGGTCGTCGAGGCCGACGTTGATGCGGATGCGATCGCCCACGGCCCCCGAGAAGATGGCGGCGAAGATCACGAAGATGACGGTCGGCAGCACGAAGGCCATGGCCAGCGCCGTGCGGTCGCGCAGAAGGCTGAGCAGCATCACGCGGAAGGCGGCGCCGATCATTCCGCCGCCTCGCGGGCGCGCATCGGTCGGCGTTCGCCGATGACGTAACGGTAGACGCTGTCCAGCCCGGGCTCGCGGGCCCGCACTTCGCGCACCTGGGCCCCCTTGCCACGCAAGGTCGCGAGAAGCGCGTCCAGCGAGGAGGCATGGTGTCGCGCGCTGGACCAGCTCAGGCCGTCGGCATCCCGGGCGAAGCCGGCGCCGACGAGGAGGCCCTGCGTTTCCTCGCCGGCCGGTTCGGCGAGCAGCACGTCGTGCTCGGGCCCGGCGGCGCGGGCGCGGGCGAGCAGAACCGGCAGCGAGTCGAGGAGCACGAGGCGTCCATCGCGCAGGATGGCGACGCGATCGGCGAGGCGCTCGGCCTCGGCGAAGTCGTGGGTGGCGACGACCACGCCGGCGCCCGCCGCGCGAAGTCCGGCGAGCACGGCATGGACCGCGGCGCGCGCGTCCCTGTCCAGCCCCTGCGTGGGCTCGTCGAGCAGGGCGAGGCGGGGCGGGCCGAACAGGGCGGCGGCGATGTCGACCCGGCGCTGGTAGCCGCCCGACAGGGTGCCGACCACCTGGGAGGCGACGTGGGCGACCTGTCCCAGGCGCAAAGCCGTGGCGACGCCGTCGCGGCGCTCCGCGCCTCGCAAACCGGCGAAGCGGGCGAAGACGTCGAGGTTCTCGCGCACGGTCAGGCGCGGGTAGAGGGCGATGTCCTGCGTCACCCAGCCGATCGCCCGCCTCGCCGCCGCGTGCCGGTGCGGATCGGCGCCCTCGACGCGCACGCGGCCGCGGCTCGGGGCGAGGCGCCCGGCGATGAGGCGCATCAGAGAGGATTTGCCGGCGCCGTTGGGCCCGAGCAGCACCAGCATTTCGCCGGGCGCGAGCGACAGCGTGATGCCCTCCAGCACCGACCGGGTGCCGTAGGACAGCCCGACCGCAGCGAGGTCGACAAGGGTCGGTGCAGGGGCCGGTGCGGCGGGGCGGCCGGCGCTTGCGTCGGGCGCATCGGCAACTGGTTTCAAGGCCGTCGATCGCACGGCCGGTAACTTCATGTTCGCGAACTTCATGGCCGCGCGGGGCGCCTGAGGCTTGAGCGCGCCTCGAAGGCGCTTGGCCGGCTTGCAGCGGGCAGGGCTCTCATCGGCGGCCGAAGTGCCACAGGTCGGCGCCCGTCCCAAGCGGCAGATCCTGCGGCGAGCGGTCGCGGCGCGACGTGCGGCCCCTTGATGGGGCCGGAGCCAGACTTGAACCGGCGGAGCGGGCACCCCGCCCGGAGCGGATGCGGCCCCGTGGATCGCGAGGCGAGCCGTCCCAGGTGCCACGGTTGGGATGTCGAGCATGATGGGCATTCGCCTCCGCTGCCCGCCACCTCGACGCCCTGCCGCTTGGCACCGAGATCGAAGCGTCATCGCCGCCATACGATCTTGCGCGTGACGCGGCCGGCAAGGTGGCGGGCGTTGCGGCGTCAGGCTCCGAGCCGTTGGTAGGCGTCGATCTGCGCGAGGGTGAGGTCGCGGGCCGAAGCCCCCTCGCTGTGCCCGCGATACCAGTCGGCGGTCCATGCCAATGCCTCGTCCAGGCCCAGGCGCCGGTCCCAGCCCAGACGGGCGCGGGCTTTCGAGGAATCCACCTTGAGGACGTTGGCCTCGTGGGCGTGTTGCCTGTCGGAAAGGTGCCAGCGCGCGCCGCCGCCCCAGGCGGAGGCGAGGGCATCCATGACGTAGGACACCGGGCGGCAGTCCTCGTCGGTCGGCCCGAAGTTCCAGGCCTCGGCGAAGGCCGCGCCGTCGGCTCCGGCGAGATGCTGGGCCAGGACGAGGTAGCCGGCCAGCGGTTCCAAGACGTGCTGCCACGGCCGCACCGCGCCGGGCGAGCGGATCTCCACCGACCCGCCATGGCTGAAGGCGCGCATGATGTCGGGGACGAGGCGATCCGTCGACCAGTCGCCGCCGCCGATGACGTTGCCTGCGCGGGCGCTGGCCAGGCGAAGGCCGCCCGACCCGAAGAACGAGCGGCGATAGGCGCTGACCACCAGTTCGGCGCAGCCCTTCGAGCTGCTGTAAGGGTCGTGGCCGCCCATCGCCTCGGTTTCGCGGTAGGCCCACACCCATTCGCGGTTCTCGTAGGCCTTGTCGCTGGTCACCACCACCGCGGCACGGACGGACTCGATGTCTCGCGCCGCCTCCAGCACGTGCACCGTGCCCATGACATTGGTGGCATAGGTACCCACGGGATCGGCATAGGACGGGCGCACCAGCGCCTGCGCCGCCAAGTGGAGCACGATGTCGGGCCGGGCCGCGTCGAGGCTGGCGCGCACGCCCGCAAGGTCGCGCACGTCGACGGTCGCGGAGGCCACCGTTCCGGCGACGGCGAGCGCGAACAGGCTCGGTTCCGTGTCGGGGGCGAGTGCCAGGCCGTTGACCTCGGCACCAAAGCGCTGCAGCCACAGCGTCAGCCAAGCGCCCTTGAATCCCGTATGCCCGGTGACGAGCACCCGCTTGCCGTTCCAGAACGCGGGATCTGGGCCGGCGCTATCTTTGCTCTTTTGAATCGACAAATTGTGGGATCTCCGGTTCCAACGGGCCATCAGCGACTACCATGCCTTTCACGGCTCGCTGCCGCCGGCCCAAGGATGCTTCAGGTCCGGACCCTATCCGCAATCACGATCGCCGCGAGGGTCTCCGCTGTTCCTCCATCGGGGAGGTGAGTGCTCTGCGGCCATTCCACCCGCTGGCGGATCGGCGGTGCAGCGTATTCGTCCGGCCGCCGCGAGCCAAGCGTCCCGTGGATCAGCTCGGATTTGCACGTCGTGCTCGGACGAACGCGACCACGCCTGCGATGAGGTAGGCCGCACACAACAGCCACGTCTTCGCGGCGAGGGAGACAGCCATTGCGCAGGTGCCTCGGCAGCTTGCAGCAGAGCGGCGATGTCGCCGATTTCGCAACGCGTGTCGCCCGCCCCATCAATTCCCGAGATCCGCGGGAACGATACGCGATCCTGATCCTCGCACTTGCTGCCACCAAACCTGTCCGGGGCGATCAACGACGCGGCAGTCCTCCTCCACCGACTGCTGCGGCCTTCCCCGTTTCGCGAGGGAGAACATCTCGGCCGTTCACCGTCGGTTTGCGTCAGCCCGCGAAGCCTGCCCGCGCAGACCCTTGATCCGATGCTTTGGTGAACAGGAATTCAAGGCCGGTCGGTTCCACGGCGTTTCGTTTGTTCGAGCGGGCGGCTGAGGTAGGTGGAGCCGACGAGAAGGAAACGCCATGGCGTGTCCACGCCGCGCGTGAGGCCGATGCGGGGACCGGTGGCGATCTCGACGGGCTGACGTCGAGCCAGCAGCTCGAACGGGGACCGATTCAGGGGCTGTCCGTCGAGCGTGCCCGTGATCGCCAGGGCCTGGCACAGCCGGCCGGGGCCCGAGCACAGCAGGCGAGGGGAGGCGGTGCGTCGGCGTTCAGCCATGGCGGCGACGCCGACCGTCGGCTCGAGGGCCCGCACGAGAACGGCGGAGCCCGGCGCGCAGACGATGTTGAAGCACCAGTGCAGGCCGTAGCTGCGGTACACGTAGGCGTGGCCGGCGGGGCCGAACATGGATGCGTTGCGTCGGGTCGGACCGGCATAGCTGTGCGAGGCCGGGTCGCCGCGATCGTAGGCTTCCGTTTCCACGATCAGCCCTCCCGATCCCGCGTGCAGGAGCTGGCAGCCGATCAGGTCGGCGGCGACCGAGGCGACGTTGCGGGCGAAGAAGTCAGCCTTCACGCGGCGGCGCGATCATCGGGTTCGCGCCCTGGTTGGCCACCGAGGCAAAAACGGCCGAGACGCTTCGGCAGCCGGACCGATCGTTGTTGCGGCGTCAAGCATCCGCACCCGGCGCCGCCCCGCACGGGATCAGGCTGCCAGAAACAGCTTCTGCCCGATGAACTCGCCGTCCTGCACGCCGCCGCAGCAGGCGAACACGGCGCTGCCCACGTGGGTCGCATACTGGTTCAAGAGGTCGAGCTTCGACATCGGCTCGTAGATCCGGCTGAACCCGTCGCGGGGGTCGCGCTGGTAGGCGATGAAGATGAGGCCGGCGTCGTATTCCAGGCCCTGGCGCCAGGGCGGCCAGCGCTCGGCGACGAAGCTCAGCCCGTCGTTGTAGGAATAAGCCCGGCGCATGATCCGCGCGCCTTCGTTGGCGCTGGCGGCGCCGAGGCGGACGTGGGCGTTCTGCGCGATGACCGGATTGCCGTCCCGGTCGGTGGCGTCGAGGTCGAGCGGGGTGAACTCGTCGCCACCGGTCAGCGGTGCCCCGCTCATCTTGCGGCGCCCGATGACCTGCTCCTGGAAGTCGAGTTCGGTCCGGTCCCAGTGCTCAAGGGCGAGCCGGATGCGGCGCACCACCATGTAGCTGCCGCCGCGCATCCAGTCGGGTCCGTCCTCGACCCAGACCACCTCGTCGAAATCGCCGTTGCCGATCGTTCTGCCCCCGGCGACCTCGGCCGGGTAGGGGCTGCCGGGGTTCTGCGTCCCGTCCTTGAAGCCGAGCAGGTTGCGCGGCGTGCTGCCGCCCGGGCTGTCGGGCAGGAAGCCGTTCTGGATCCAGCGCAGTTGCGCCGTGCCCCGCTTGGCGCCGTGGGCGGCGGTCGCGCCGGCCTTCTTGCCACCGTACCCGGCCGCAGAATCGTCGGACGCGGCCAAGCGTGCCAGCTGGCGGATCGCGTGGAAGGCGACCATTTCGTCATCAGCGCAGGCCTGGATGCAGATGTCGCCGCCGCAATACTTGGCATCGAGCTGGTCGCCGTTGAACAGCGGCAGGTCGGCCAGCGCGTCCGGGCGCCGTGCCCTCAGCCCGAACCTGTCCTCGCCGTTCTTCTCGAACAGGCTGGGCCCGAAGCCGAAGGTCAGGGTGAGACGGCGCGGCGGCAGGTGGAGGGCCTCGCCGCTGTCGGCCGGCGGCTTGGCGGCGTCGCCGGTCAGGGGCTCGGCGGGTTGTCCGGCCATCATGCGGGCCGACGCCTCGGTCCAGGCCTTCAGCGTCGCGATCAGTCCCGCCGCCTCGCTCGTTGTCACGTCAAAGGCGGCCATCACGCTGTTGGCCTGCTGCGGCGTCTGGATGCCGGACTGATGGGTGCCGTAGAAGGCCTCGCGCGCGCCGAGGCCGGTCTTGTCGGACTTGGTGTCGGTCGCCGGGTTGCCCTGCGACGCCGCGCGGGCGCTGGTCGCCGCGAAGGCGCCGGTCGCGGCCGCCGCTCCCAGGAAACCGCGCCGCGTGGAGAAAGGGCAACCGGGCAAGAAGCGTCTCCTGAATCTAGTCGGCCTTGACGAGGGTATTTACGTCGTCCTGGACGTAATAAAAGCCTTTGCCCGACGGCATCATCGCGAGGCCGAACAGGTCGCCGGAGCCGGGCGGCTGCTGCGCCTTGTCGGTGTCGGCCCAGTAGGCGTGCAGCTGTTGTCCGCTGGCCGGATCGATCTCCACCACTTGGCCGTTGAGACCATTGGTGGTGAGGAGGTGACCGTTGGGCGCCATCACCAGCGCGAGCGGACGCTGCAGCATGCCGTCCCTGGTCACGGCGCGCCCGGTGCCGGCGCTATCCCTGCGTGTCGTCGCCTGCGGGATGGCGTTGATCGCGTTCTCCAAAGCGTCGGACACGTAGAGCGTTCCCTCCTTGCCAAGCGCGAGGCCGGTCGGGCCGATCACGAAGACGCCCTTGTCGGCCTGCTCGCCGAAGCCTTCGCCGACCACGGTCTCACTCACCAGGACGGGCGGCTTGTTCTCGGCCACGGCGAATTCGAGACGGACCACGTTGGCCTTCCTGAGGACCGGTGAATTCTCCGCCGGCGCCCCGATGCCGAAGCCGGTGTTGCTCACGAACAGCGTCGCCGTGGCTCCGTCGTCGACGACCGCCATGTTGCCCCAGGGTCCGTCGATGTGCGGGCTGGTGATCGTTCCCGCGACCTTGCCGTCGGGGCCGAGCACGATCAGGCAGCCCATGCCCTTGGTCGCGGTGGTGCCGTCGCTGCTCGGCATGCTGCCCACGATGATCCAGCCGGTCTTCAGCATCGCCATCGCGGTGGTGAGGCCGACGCCGCCCGGACAGCCGTCGAGCGTGCGCGGGATCGTGGCAAACTCGCTCACCTTCTTGGTCGAGGGGTCGTAGTCGACGATGGTCGAGCCCAGGCCCTGCAGGTTGGCCCTGTTGTTGAAGTTGTCGACGAGGACGTCGCCCTGCTTGATCTTGCCGGCGCTGACCGGCGCCACGATGATCGCGTAGGGGTTCTGGTCGCCGTTGGCCGGCACCGTCGAGGTCAGCGTCACCTGATGGCGCAGGCCGGCGAGGAAGCTCGCCGGCTCGTCGGCGGCCTCCACCGGACGGTCGAGGGCGATGGCAACGCCGGCCGTGGCGGCCAGCGCCGCGACCGAGAGCGCGGCAAGGCGGGACCTGTTCAGATGGGCTGGCACAATATCCTCCTTTGCTGTGATGCCGTCACGCTTCGGCGCGTCGTTGCGGTCGCCGGCTCCCGCGAGGCGGCCGGCTCGCTCGTCGCCATCGCGGCGGGCTGCGAGCGGGCGTAGGCCACGACCTCGCCGGCGACGGCGAAGCGCACGCGATCGCCGGCCTTCGCCGGCACATGGCCGGGCAGCCGGGTCGTGAAGCGGGTCGAGGCCGGATCGAGCGACACCAGCGCCACGCGCGCGTCATGGCCGAAAAAGGTCGCGCCACCGACCTCGGCCGGCAGACCGCCCGGCTCGTTCTCGGCGAGAAGGCGGATCTGTTCGGGCCGGATCATCACCTCGACCGCGCCGCTCGGCATGCCGGCGGCGAGCGGCAGGTCGCCGAGCGCGCAGGTGACGCGCCCGGCGGCGGACTCGCCGGGCAGCACGACCGCTTCGCCGAGGAAGCGGGCGAGATCGACGTCGTTGGGGCGGCGGTAGACCGCCTCGGGCGTGCCGACCTGCAGCATGCGGCCGTCGCGAAGCACCGCCACCTGCGCGCCCATCGACAGGGCCTCGCCCTGGTCGTGGGTGACGAGAAGCGCGGTCGCCCGCGTTTGCGCGATCGCGTCGGCCACAGCCTGCCGCGTTTCGCCGCGCAGCGCGGCATCGAGCGAGGAAAACGGCTCGTCAAGGAGCACGATGCGCGGCTGCGCGGCGAGCGCGCGGGCCAGCGCCACGCGCTGCTGCTCGCCGCCCGACAATTGGTGGGGCCGGCGCACGGCATAGGTCGCGCGCAGCCCGACGAGGGCGAGCAGACGATCCACCGTCGCCGCCGTGCGCTCGCGGCGCGGCAGGCCGAAGGCGACGTTGTCGGCCACCGACAGGTGCGGAAACAGCGCCCCGTCCTGCGCGACGTAGCCGATCCGCCGGCGTTCCGCCGGGAGGTGCAGGCGCGGTCCGGCGACGGGGCGGCCGTCGAGGTCGATGCTGCCGGCATCCGGCCGCTCGAAGCCGCAGATCAGGCGCAGCAGGGTCGTCTTGCCGCTGCCCGACGCGCCGAGCAGCGCCGTCAGCGTGCCGGACGCGACGCGCAGGTCGACGTCGGCGAGAACAAGCGTGCGGCCGAAGCTCTTGGTGATGCCGGCGGCGACGAGATCGGCCATCAGCCCCGCCTCACAGGGCCGCCGGTGCCCCCGCGCGACCGAAACGGCCGGCGAGAAGCACAGCGGCGAAGAGCGAGTTGGCGGTCATCGCCGCCGCGAACGGGGCTGCGGCGGCAAAGGCGAGGGTCGACGTGTTGCTCCATACCTGCGTCGCCAGCGTCCGCGTGCCGATGGGCGCCAGAAGCAGGGTCGCGGTCAGCTCGGTCGAAACGGACACGAACACCAGCACGACGGCCGCGGCGACCCCCGACCAGGCCTGCGGCAGGGTGATGCGCCACGCCGTCGCCAGGGCGCCGAGCCCCAGCGTGCGCGCCGCCTCTTCCAGCCCCGGGGGAACCTGCACCAGGGTGGCGCGGATCGACACCATCGCCAGCGGCAGGAACAGGATGGCATAGGCGGTCACCAGCAGGGCCGCGCTCTGGTAGAGCGGGTGCAGGTGTCGGATGACGAGGGCGACGAGGGCGAGCGCGACGACGATGCCGGGCACGCCCTGGGCGAGAAAGGTCGAGCGCTCGGCCACGGCAGCCAGGCGGCTGCCTTCGTAGCGGGTGGCGAGAAAGGTGATCGGAAACGCCAGCACGGTGGTGACGACCGCGCCGGCGACGCCGAAGCCGACCGTCGAAGCGGTCGCCGTGACCACGCGCGACAGCGATGCCTGCGCGGGCGAGATCGCGTCGGCGCCGTGCTGCAGCGACCAGTACGCGATCATGGCCAGCGGCACGGCCACGGTGACTGCCGTGAGGAGCACGAAGCCGAGCAGGACCGGCCACTTTGCGCGACCAAGCGGATGGAGCACCACCCCGCGCCCGACGCCGCGCGCGATCCGGGCATAGCGGCGCCGGCCGCGCACCCGGCTTTCGGCCAGCAGGCAGAGCAGGCAGAGCACCAGCAGCACGCTCGCCAGCAGCGACGCCTCCGCCCCATCGAAGCTGGTGCGGTAAACGGCGTAGATCTCGGTCGTGAAGGTGCGGAAGCGCAGCAGGGCGAAGGCGCCGAACTCCGTCAGCGTGTTGAGCGCGACCAGCAGCATGCCGCCGAGGATCGCCGGGCGCAGCTGCGGCAGCACGACCCGGACGAAGCAGCGCCAGGACCCAAGCCCCAGCGTGCGCGCGGTTTCTTCCAGGGCCGGGTCGAGGCCGCGCAGGGCCGCCGCCACCGGCAGGTAGACCAGCGGGGTGTAGGCGCACACGACGACGAGAAGCGCGCCGTCGAAGTCCTGCAGCAACGGGCTCACCGACACCCAGGCGAAGCTCGTCACGAAGGCGGGGATGGCCAGCGGCACGGCGGCGAGGCCGCTCCAAAGCCGGCGGCCCGGCAGGTCGGTTCGCTCGACGAACCAGGCGGTGGCGGTGCCGATGACCGCGGCGGCGAAGGTCGCGGCGACGACCAGGGCAACCGTGTTGACGATCAGCGAGCCGACGAGCGGCCTCACCAGTGTCGCGACCGCCTCGGCGGGTTCGACGTGCGACGCGCCGGCCAGCGTGATCGCGATCGGCAGCAGAACCAGCGCCGGCGCGAGGAGAGCCCCCACGAGCAGCGGTGCGGGCGGGCGGCGGCCCGCGCCGGGTAGCCGGAAGACGCCGGCGGCCCCGGCCATCAGAGAAGGCCCGCCTCGCGCAGCAATCTGGCCGACTGGCGGTCGTCGCCGAGCTTGGCGGCGGCGATATCGGGCGGCTGCAGTTCGTTGAAAGGCTTCAGCAGCGGGTTGGCGGCGACGCCGGCGGCGAGCGGATATTCGAAGTCGACGTCGCTCTTGGCCAGCATCTCCTGCGCGGGCTTGCTGACGATGAAGGCGAGGAACGCCTGCGCCTCGGCCTGGTGCTTCGAGGATTTCAGCACCGCCGCGCCCGATACGTTGACCAGGGCGCCGACGTCGCCGCCCTTGAAGTGATGGATCGCGCTGCGGGTGCCCTTCTCGCCAAGCTCCGTGTGCAGGCGCGCCCAGTAATAGTTGTTGATGATGCCGGTGGCGACCGCGCCGCGGTTGACGGCGGCGACAACGCCCTCGTCGTCGTCGAACACCTGGGCGTTGGCCTTGATCCCCTTCAGCCAGTCGAGGGCGACCTGGTGCCCCTTCAGCATCTCGATGGCGCTGACGAGCGGCAGGAAGTCGGCGTCGGCGGGGGCGACCGCCACCTTGCCCTTCCAGGCGGGCTTGGCGAGGTCCATCAGCGAGGCCGGCATCTCGTCCGGCTTGATCATCGAGGTGTTGAAGGCGAGCACGTTCTCGCGCGACAGCACTCCGACCCAGTTGCCGCCGGGCGCGCTGTCCCTGGCCGGAACCGCGGCGAGGGTCGCCGGATCGACCTTGGCGAAGAGGCCCTTGGCGTCGAGCAGCACGAGTTCGGGCGAGTTCTCGGTGAAGAAGATGTCCGCCGGCGAGGCGTCGCCTTCCGCCGCGATCTGGTTGGCGATCTCCGGCGCTTCGCCCGAGTGGAGCTTCACGTCGATGCCGGTCTCCTTCTTGAAGGCCGTGGTCAGCAGATCGATCATCTGCTGGTGTTGCGCGCCGTAAAGGATCAGCGGGGCGCGTTCGGCTTGCGCCGGCCCCGTCTGCAGGGTCACGGCGGCGGCAAAGCCCCCCAGCAGGGCGAAACTCCCAAGCAGGGCGCAACTCCCGAGCAGGGAAAGGGCGCGGAAGCGACGTCGCAGAATGAGGCTCGTCACCGGCTGGTCCCGATATTCAGAATGCATCGGCTGCCTGTCATCCTCCACGGGGCGGCCTGTCAACGGTAATAGTTTGTAAGTAGTCTAATTCCAGACTTCCGTCGTGAGCCGGAGCGGGACGGCTGCCGGGCGTCCGAGCCTCGCGCGCCACCTGACGATCCGTGCGGAACAATGCCGGTCGACCGGGATCGCCTGCCTTGCCTCCGCCAAGGGCAGATCGACGCATTCGGCCGATGTCACGACCTGCGACCCGGCGTGCGGTTGTTTTGATATAGCCGATGCTATATCTGACTTTGCGGCGGCCGGCGGCCGGGTGGGACACGCGATTGTCGGACGAGGCCACGCCAGCCAAGACCCTCGGCGAGCGAACAACCCGGGCCCTCCGCGAAACGCTGGCCGGTCAGCGCCCCGCCTTCCCTTCGGTTCTGTTGTTCGCCGGGCCGGCGGTGGTCGCTTCGATCGCCTACATGGACCCCGGCAACTTCGCGACGAACATCCAGGCCGGGGCGAAGTACGGCTACCGGCTGCTCTGGGTGGTTCTGGCCGCCAACCTCATCGCCATGCTGTTCCAGGCGCTGTCCGCCAAGCTCGGCATCGTGACGGGCCGCAACCTCGCGCAGATGTGCCGCGAGCGTTTTCCCCGGCCGGTGGTGCTGGCGATGTGGGGCGTCAGCGAAGTGGCGGCGATGGCCACCGACCTCGCCGAGTTCCTGGGTGGCGCCATCGGCCTTTCCATCCTCTTCCACCTGCCGCTGTTCGCCGGCATGGCCGTCACGGGGGTCGTGACCTACGCGATCCTGCTGGTCGAAACGAACGGCCACCGTCCCATCGAGATAGTCATCGGCGCCCTCGTCGCCGCGATCGGGCTCTGCTACCTGGCCGAACTGTTCATCGCGCCGGTCGACTGGGCCGCCGCCGCGATCCATGCGGTCAGTCCGAGCCTGCCGGACGCCGCCGCGGCGACGCTCGCGGCCGGCATCGTCGGCGCCACGGTCATGCCGCATGCCGTCTACCTCCATTCCGGGCTGACCCAGAACCGCGTGCCGGTCCGCAACGACCGCGAGCGGCGACGCCTTTTGCGATTCTCGAACGTCGAGGTCGTCGTCGCCCTGTCCGTCGCCGGGCTCGTCAACATGGCGATGGTGATGATGGCCGCCGCCGCTTTCCACATCGGCCACAGCGACGTCGCCGAGATCGAAACCGCGTATCGCACGCTCGTGCCGCTGCTCGGCCTGGGCGCGGCCGGAATCTTCCTCGCCTCGCTCATCGCCTCGGGCGTGTCGAGGTCGGTGGTCGGGACGATGGCCGGGCAGATGCTCATGCTGGGCTTCATCGGCTTCCGCCGCGCGGGGTGGCTGCGCCGGCGGGGCCCGCTGGTTGCGGCCTTCGTGGTCGTCGCCGC
>CALMGA010000512.1 GCA_937863205.1 uncultured Beijerinckiaceae bacterium
TTCGGAGGTCGCCTGCGCTGCGCGCCACCAGCACCACCCTGGCACCGGCGGCGGCGGCGCGCCGCGCGGTGGCAAGGCCGATGCCGCTCGAAGCGCCCGTGATCACCATCACCTGCTCGCGCAGGAGTTTGCCTCGCCGCATGATGCCGTCTCCCACCGGAGGCGTGCGGCGCCGGGCGACGCTTCCGTCCTCCGATGCTTCACGCCATTGCCATCGACAACGTCAGCGCGGTGGAAAGTGCCGGGGTGCGACCTCAGCGCAGCCGCGGGCGCCGATATGGATCGGGACCGGCGGACCGACGGGCGGATCGCCCATGCCGGCCGCGCCGGCGGGCAGCAAGTCCAGGGCTCCATTTGTTGGGAGCGAGATCACGCCGACGCTCAGGCGCGCATCATCGCTGTCGCGACATCGTCCACACCTGCGACACTGCGGCGTTCGCGGCGCATGCGGGCTCGCTTCGCCGCGCGATCTCCTCTTAAGTTCACCGAAGCCTTCGCAGGAGCGCCGCTTCGGGCTAAGCCTGCCGATCATGCGCGCCATCGCCATCACGACAGTCGTCACGGTCGTCATGGCATCTCTGATCCTGACGACCTTCATCGGCTTCGGCGTGATCGAGGCGCGGACGGCGCGCGCGATCGGTGGTGGCCTCGTCTTGCCTTATCTCGTCACTTTGGGCTGGCTACGGCAACGGCGATCCTAGTGCATTGGCGCGGACGCAAGATTCACGAGGAGCGTGAGGCGTGCGAGTCCGGGCAATGGCTCAGACGGTGTGCGTGATCCTCAACGAGAGCGACAGGGCGTGGCTTGCCGACATCGCGGCCAGCCGTTCGCGGCCGCTCAAGCATTGTCTTGCAGGCTCGCATCGTCCTGCTGTCGGCCCAGCGCCTGAGCGTGCACGACGTCGCCCGGCAGGCGGGCGTCAGCCGCCCGGCGGTGTGGCGCTGGCAGCAGCGCTACGGTGAAGAGGGTATCGACGGCCTGTTGCGCGACAAGACCCGGCCGCCCGGCATCCCGCCGGCCTCACAAGCCAGGGTGCACGCCATGGTCGAACGCACCCTGCGGGAGCCCGCCCGGCGCGGTGACGCACCGGACGGGCCGGGCGATGGCCAAGGCGCTGGCCTGTCGCTGCGCACCGTGCAGCGCATCTGGGCCGCCCACACACTGCAGCCGCATCGGATCAGGACGTTCAAGCGTTCCAGCGATCCCGACTTTGCGGCCAAGCTCGACGACATCGTCGGCTGTACATGCATCCGCCCCGCCATGCGGTGATGGGGTCCCTTGACGAGAAAAGCCAGATGCTTGACCGCACGCAGGCCGGCCTGCCGCCGAAGCGGGGCGGGTGCGCGACCATGACCCATGACTATAAGCGCAACGGCACGACGACCCTGTTCGCGGCGCTGAGCGTGCTCGGAGGCAAGGTCATCGGCCGCCGCGTGCCGCGTCATCGCCATCAGGAGTTCATCGCCTTCATCGCCACTGTTAAGCGCTCCGTTCCGCCCGGCAAGCTGATCCACGCCATTCTTGACAACGATGCCGCCCACAAGCACCCGCAGGTCCTGGCTTGGCTCGCCGAGCACCCGCGGTGGACGTTTCACGTCACGCCGATCTCGTGCTCGTAATTCAACGCCGTCGAAGGCTTCTTCTCCAGGCCCATCCGGCACAGCCGGAAGCGCGGCGTGTTCCGCTCCGTCGCGGAGCTTGAGCAAGCGATCGCCCGCACCATCACCGCCACGAACAGGAACCCCAAGCCCTTTGTCCGGACCGCCACTGCCGAGGCGATCAGGACCAAACTGGCCCTGAACCATCCGTTCGCGTCAGTGCCCTAAGGGATCGGCACGCCAACCCCGGACAAGGCTCGGATGGCTGCGTCGGCTTCCTCGCGATGCAGGCAGCCCTCGTACTGGATGCGCTCGGCATCGGTGAGGAGGGCTGGATCGAGGGTGGCGGCGCCGACCACCTTGCGCACGCGCCGCCTGCGATCCGTACTCTCCAGGCTCGAAAGCCGCGTCTCAGCGCGGACCACCTCACGAGGGAGAATCACCCGACCGTCAGCGACCGCGTCGATCGTCGGCGATGGCCGCTTCGCACTCGATGCGACCGGAGCTAATCTCGAAGTCGCCTGCAGCCTCGATGACGAAGAAGGAAGGGTGTGACTTCGATGAGACAGGTAGCAATCTCGGTATATAACCGTGCCATTAACCCGCGGCGACAAAGCAGCGTCAGGCCTCCTGGCGTCCAAGGACGCATATTCACATGTCTTGACTGCCCACGAAGAGCGCGGCACCGTGTGTGTCCTTGTTCTCCGATGACAAATGCAGGGAAGAGCGAATGAGGATACCGCTGATGTGCTGACCTATTCGCGGCAGGTACGACCCGGACATGCTTCGGCGAACCTGTACTATCGATCGAGACACATTTCGACAGAGCGCCGCCGAGCCTGCGCCTGCGAAGCATAGCGGCGAAAAGTTCCATATCTCTCGATGCCACCCCCAAACGGCTAGGCCTCGGCCGCTTGACGGAGCTTTGAGAGTGAGCAATCTCTCATTTCTGAAACGATTTCGTTGATCGGGACATGACGAGCATGAACTTAGCAGGTCAATAGATGTCTAAAGAGCCTGCCGAGGTAATCTGAAGATGTGATCGGGATGTAAGTGGTGCCTCTTCACGCGACGTCTCACAAAATGTCGCAGCTGTGTCTTCGCACCGACTCGGCGGTTTGCTGTTAGTCTATGCGAGATAACCGATCACATTGTGATTGACTGTTTGAAGTGACTCAGCAATCTGCAAAAAGAGCAGTCTTTCTTCGATCGTATCGATCGAAGACGACTGCGGTGCGGTTCTAAACAAGAAGAAACTGTCGTTTTTTGGAGGGGATATGTCGAGTAATAAGCATCAATTGGCGCTCATGCTGCAGCCTGCGCGTTGCCGCCGAGCAGTGGATGGCACATCGTGCGGCGGCAGAACGGCATCGTCACGTCGACTTTTGGCGGCAGCCAGCCTTTTATCAGTCGGCCTGCTGGCGGAGCCCGTGCTGGCCGACACGGCTCCCACCCCCGATGCTTTGGCGCTCTCGGGCAAGAAGAACGTCAAAGCTCGTAAGACAAGTCGTACGAGCGCGGTGATACATGAATTGGCGGATCTGCCCGCGAAGGCCCCCGTCGCTGCCGCGCCAGCTCCGGCTTGCGGCACGCAAACCGCGTTCGCACTCAACAGCAACTACAACATCAAGGGCTGTAACATACCGACGCCCAACTTCGCGGACTCGATTACGCAAGATCGCGGATGCTACCGTAGCATCCTCGCGAAATACGGGTTCGGGTTTGTGCTCACCGAGACGGGGGTCTTCCAAGACAACCTTATCAATCACTACTCGCCATCATCAAATCTTCAACAGTACATCGGGCAACGGCCGACTGCATTGCAATTGCAGACGGGATACCTGCTGTATGACCTCAGCCGTTATGGGATTCCGGATGGGCAGCTGCAGATCGGCGGCATTGCCTCACAGACCACTTGGATCGGCGCGGTACCCAACCAATTGGCCCTGCAGCAACTGTCATACTATCAGACCCTCTTCAACAAGAGGGTGGAACTCAACATCGGCTATATCCCATTCGCCTACCAATTCGTCGGCACCTTTGTCGGTGGCAACGTTTACAATGTTCTAGGCCCGGCGGCGACGCTACCCGTGCTGCTGGGTGCCAGCTCAGGCTCTGACGGCACCCCCTCCATCATCGCCAAGTTCAATATCACCAACAGGCTTTACGACAAGGCGGCCGTCATTCGTTCGGACCCCTCGTCGTCGGTTGCCAATACCGCCAACTTCAACCCATTGCAGGAGGCGCATTACTCCAATCCTTCGGGTTTTATATTTTCGCAGGCGCCGAGTGTCTTCGGTGTTCGATTTCCGCAAGAGCGTGCATTGTTCGTCAATGAGATCGGCTACAAGAACGCGGCCGCCCCGGGCGACCCCTTCACTTGGCTTCGCGTGACCGGATTTTACAACACGACGCAGTATGAGAATTTGCAGTTCACGAACAAGCAGACGACCAATGGAGGAGTTCTAGCCTACGCCGACCGCCAAATCTTCCAAACCGAGCCCGGTAACCCATTGACGGCTTACAGGGGTATCTATGTCGGCGCTCAGGCATCTTGGGTCAGTCCTCAGGCCAATTTCATCACCCAAGACTATGGAGCTCGCTTCTACACGCTCGGACTGTTCGGGCGTCGGAAGGCCCAACTTTCCTTCCTCTGGGAGCAGGAGATCT
>CALMGA010000513.1 GCA_937863205.1 uncultured Beijerinckiaceae bacterium
TGTTCGGCGGCCTGACGCACGAGCCGGCGGAGCGCCTCGCCGCGCGTCTCGCCGGTCAGGCAACGTGGAGCGGGCTCGACGTCGCCTGGCCGGTCGCCGGCGCGGCCGCCGCCGTGGAGGTCGGCCTCGGCGGCAGCCCGGCCTTTCGTCGCGACCAGACCTTCGACGGCTTTCGCGGCTACGGCGTGATCCGCCTCGACCGCGTCGCCGCGCACGACCCGACCGACCTCCGGGGGACCGAGCCCGCGCCCGTTCCGCCCAAGGACAACGTCGTCGCCTTTCCCGGCGTGGAGGCCCGAGCCTTGTCGCCCAAGGATCGCGAAACCTTCAACGCGCTCGGCGCCGAACTGCGCGACCGCGTCGAGGCTCCGGCCGCCCTGGACCTGGCAGAGCCGGCCAAGCCCGAGCCGGTCAATCCCGAACCGGTTGAGCCCGAGCCGGTCGACAGCCCGAGCCGATCGGAGGTCGACCCCGGCCCCGTTCCGTTGCCGGAGGCGCCTGCCGCCATCGAACCCGCGCGAGCCGAGGCGCTCGATCCCAAGCCAGCCCTCGGTGCGCCGCCATCGGAGACCGAGCCCGGCGACGCGCGCTTCCCGGCCGCCGCACCCGTTGCGCCGGACATAACCGAGCCGGAGGCCATGCCGGCGAGGGCGACGGTCGCCGACGAGGCGGGCAGCCCTTCAAGCGAACCGGCAGGCCTGCTCGCGATCAGCGAGAGCGCAGGCTCCGCCGCCCAGCCGACGCAGGCCCTGCGATCGGCGGAGGCGGCGCGCAACGGCCTCGCCGTTCTCGACCGGCTTCACGTGGCGCTGCTCGTCAGCCGCAACAACGTGCCCATCTTCGCCAACCGGCACATGCTCGACCTGACCGGCTTCGCCGACGAGGACGAACTCCACGCCGCCGGCGGCTTGGTTCACCTGTTCGGCGGCGTACCCGGCAACAACAGCGGCGGCGAGGTCGTCGGGGTTCGCGCCCGCGACGGCTCGGTGGTGTTCACCACGGCGCGCATGCAGCAGATCGAATGGGACGGCCTGCCCGCGACCCTTCTGACCCTGAAGGAGGGTGTCCAGGCTCCGGCAGGCGACGGTGTCGCCCCGCAAGCTCCGGCTGATCAAGCACTCGCCGGCCAAGCACTCGCCGGCCAAGCACTCACCGGCCAAGCACTCGCCGGCCGAGCCGAGCTTCAGGGGAGCGGTGGGCAGGAGCCTGCGGCAGGCCTCACCGAGGCGGGCACGGCGCCCGACGCCCTCGCCGGCGGGCAGCTCCGCGACGGCGGCGAGGTCCGCGCCCTGCGTGCGATCCTTGAAACCGCGAGCGATGGCGTCGCCGTGCTCGACGCCGATTGCAACGTGCTGTCCTTGAACCGCTCCGGCGAGGCGCTGTTCGGCCGCGATCGCCGCGAGGTGGTCGGCAAGCCCTTCCTCGACCTGTTCGCCAGGGACAACAAGGGTTCGGCAGCCGACTACCTCGAAGGCTTGAAGCACGGCGCGGCGCAGAGCATGCTCAACGATGGGCGCGAGCTGACGATGGAAGCCGGGCAGGGCGGCACCGTGCCGGTGTTCATGACCCTCGGCCGGCTCGGGGCCGGCGACGAGACGGCCGGCGCCGCCCGCTTCTGCGCCCTGTTCCGCGACCTGACGCCGATGCGGCCGTTGGATCGCGCTCCTGGCGGCGCGCCCCGGAAACCGGCGAAGCCGGCGGGCGCGACGCCGACCGACCTGCTGGCCGGCGTCGCGCAGGAGATCCGCACCCCGCTCGACATCATCTCCGAAGCGGCCGACCTGATGGCGGAGGAGCGCTTCGGACCGCTGGGCAACCCCCGCTACAAGGAGTATCTCGCCGATATCCGTGCTGCGGCGACCCAGATCGGCGGCCTTCTCCGCGACCTGCTCGACCTGTCGAAGCTCGAAGCCGGCCGGCTGGACCTCGCCGACGACGCGCTCGACATCAACCGCATCGTCGGCGAAGCGGTGGCGGCGACCCAGCCCCGCGCCAGCCGCGAGCGCGTCATCATGAGGCTGTCGCTGGCGCCCAACCTGCCTTCGGTGCGGGCCGACGGCCGCTCCTTGCGTCAGGTCGTCCTCAACATCCTGGCCAACGCCGTCGCCTTCAACGAGCCGGGCGGCCAAGTGATCGTTGCCACCGCCGTGACGGAAGCCGGCGGCGTGGCGATCCGCGTGCGCGATACCGGCCCCGGCATGTCGGAAGCCGAGATCGCCGCCGCGCTGGAGCCATTCGGTCAAGCGGTGAGCCAAGCGGCCGGTCAAGCTGCTGGAACGCGACAGGCTGCGGGTGGCTCGGGCCTGAACCTGCCGCTGGCCAAAGCCCTCGCGGAGGCCAACGAAGCCTCGCTCACCATCCGCAGCAAGGTCGAGCAGGGAACCATGATCGAGGTTCTGTTCCCCCGCGAGCGCGTACTGGCGGGCTGACGTGCCGGCTGCCTGATGCGGGCGGGAACGGCTGGGCGGAATCGATCGTTGCCAACCCAGGAGGCCAATGAGATGGATGAAGAAAAGGTCAAGAACAAGGATGCCGAGGCGGCCAAGAGCCCGGAAACCGCGACGGATCTCGACAAGGGGCTTCAGGACACGTTTCCGGGAAGCGACCCGATCTCGACGCTGCAGCCTCCGACCAAGGACGAAAGCGGCGAGGTTTCCTGAGCAGGTGAAGCGTTGGCAGGCCAACACTTCACCTGCTTAGTCCTTTGCCATGCCGCAGGTTTGGATCGTGAAACTGCGGGGCACTTTTGCGAAACCTGCTTAGCGGCCCTTGGCGAAGGGGCTGCTCGTTTGCCCGACCGGACGTGAAAACCGCGGATTGCTCATAGATTCGTTGCAAGCGACCTCGCGCCCAGGCGTTCAAGCCCAGCGCGCGGCATCGCGCCCGACGACGGAGGCAAGGGTTTCGCCTTGGCCGAGCTTGGCGAGCAGCCCCGACTTGATCTGGCCGACCAGCGACGGGCCGGCGAATACCAGGGCGGAGTAGATCTGCACCAGGCTGGCGCCAGCCTCGACCTTGGCGAAGGCGGTGTCGGCGCTTTCCACTCCTCCGACGCCGATCAGCGGAAACTGCCCTTCGACGCGCAGGTAGGCCTGCGCGAGCCTGGCGGTCGAGGCTTCGAAGAGGGGGCGCCCGGACAGGCCGCCGGCTTGCCCTGCGTGGCGGTGCGCCCCGAGCGCCGCCGGCCGTCCGACGGTCGTGTTGGACACGATCATCCCGTCGATGCGGCGACGTCGCGCCACGGCGACGATGGCATCGAGTTCGGCCGGCAGGAGATCGGGGGCGATCTTCAGCAGGATCGGCGGGCGGGCCCCGCCTGCCGCGTCGCGGGCGTCGATCACGCGGGCCAGCAGGTCGTCGAGCGCTTCGGGCTTCTGCAGGTCGCGAAGGTTCGGGGTGTTGGGCGAGGACACGTTGATCGCGAAGTAATCGGCCGCGTGAGCGAAGGCGCGAACGCCCGCCGCGTAATCGGCGACCCGGTCGGCCGCGTCCTTGTTGGCTCCGACGTTGATTCCCAAGAGGGTGTTGGGGTTTGCGCCGTTTGCCGGCTTAGCCCCAACCGCCCTCGGCCGCAGCTTCGGCAGCACGTGATCGTGACCGCGGTTGTTGAAGCCGAAGCGGTTGATCACCGCGCCGTGCTCGGCCAGCCGGAACAGGCGCGGCCGGCTGTTGCCGTCCTGCGGCAACGGCGTCAGCGTGCCGATTTCGGCGAAGCCGAAACCGAGGTGGCCGGCCTTGCCGGCGAGAACGCCGTTCTTGTCGAAGCCGGCGGCGAGCCCGATCGGGTTGGCGAAGCGCAGGCCGAACGCGTCCACCGCGAGGCGGGGATCATCGCGCTCGGGTTGCGGCAGCGGCAGAACGGCGAGAGCCTTGAGGGTGAGGTCGTGCGCCCGCTCGGGATCCAGCGCGTGCAGGATCGGCCGGGCGACCGGCCAGGCCAGGGACCACAGCGCGCTCGCGGGCCTGTTCGCCCTCACGGCAGCAGCCCCGCGAACTCATGCCGGCCTTCACCATCGACCGGCAGGTCCCTCACCCATGCGGCCTTGGCCACCGGCAGCGGCGCGTAGAGATGGGGGAACAGCGCGCCGGCCCGCGAGCGCTCCCAGCGCAGCGCGTCGCCGAGGCCGGCGGACTCGACGGCGACGAGCAGAAGGTCGCCCACGCCGGCGAAATGCCGCGCGGCCGTTTCCGCGACCTGCTCGACGGCGGAGAAGTGAATGAAGCCGTCGGCGAGGTCGACCGGCGCCCCGGCGAAGATCCCGGACACCTCCGCCCGGTCCCAGAGGTCGCGCGGAACGATCTTGTAGATGAGGGCCAAGGGTCGCTCCGCCAAGGGTCGCTCCGATGTGGCTCGGCGCCGGGCCGAGGCGGCTCCGGCCGCACGGCGGCTTCCGCGCTGGCCCATGTCGCTGTAGGAAGGCTGGGCGCCCAAGTCCATCCCAAGTGCACCCGCGTCCATTTCACGTCCAGCCCAAGCCGCTTCGCCCATGCCAACCCTTGTGTCCCCGCTCCGTATCGGCACGCGCGGCAGCCCGCTGGCGCTGGCCCAGGCGCATCAAACCCGCGATCGGCTGCGGGAAGCGCACGGCCTCGACGAGGCCGATATCGTCATTCACGTCATCAAGACCAGCGGCGACGCGATCCAGGATCGGGCCCTGTCGGAGGCGGGTGGCAAGGGCCTGTTCACCAAGGAACTCGACACCGCCCTGATGATGAGCGGCATCGACCTCGCCGTGCATTCGGCCAAGGACATGCCGACGTTTCTGCCCGACGCGATCGCCATCGCCGGCTATCTCCCGCGCGAGGACGTGCGCGACGCCTGGATCTCGCCGGTGGCGCCAAGCCCCCGCGAACTGCCGCGCGGCGCCAGCGGCGCCACGGCCTCGCTGCGCCGCGGCGCCATGCTGAAGCGGATCCGCCCGGATGTGGAAACGGTGCTGCTGCGCGGCAACGTGCAGACCCGCCTGCGCAGGATCGCGGAAGGCGCGTTCAGCGGAACGCTGCTGGCACTGGCCGGGCTGCGGCGCCTCGGGCTGGAGGGGGAAGCCACCTATGTCATCCCGATCGAGGATTTCCTGCCGGCGGCCGGCCAGGGGGCGATCGGCCTCACCGCGCGCGCCGGCGACACCCGCGTCGCCGCGCTGCTGGCGCCCATCCTGTGCGAGGCGACGGGCATCGCGCTTGCCGCCGAGCGCGCCTTCCTCGCCGCCCTGGACGGATCCTGCCGGACGCCCATCGGCGCCCATGCCACCGTGGCCAACGGCTCGGTGACGCTGCGCGGCAGCGTGCTGCGGCCGGACGGGTCGCAAGCCTACGACGAGGAGGTGCACGGCGCCGTCGCCGATGCCGAGCAGGTCGGCGCGGCGGCCGGCGCCGCCATCAAGGGCCGGTTGCCGCCCGGCTTCTTCGGATCATAAGGCCGATGTCCGGGCTGGCGACATGCGCCTGCTGCTGACCCGGGCGGCGGATGATGCGGCGCGCACGCGCGAGAAGCTCGAAGCGGCCGGACACCGGGCGATGATCGCGCCGCTGCTGCGCATCCTGCCCCTGCCGGCGACTTGGCCGGACGGCTGCGTCGACGGCGTGCTGGCGACGAGCGGGAACGCGTTCGCGACGCTGCCGCCGGTTTCAGGCCCACCGGTCTCAGGGCCGCCGGTTTCAGGATTGCCGGCTTCGACCCCGCAAGCCCTACCGACGCCGGAGGCTCGTCGGATCATGCCGCTGCTGCTGGTCGGGCGTCGCACCCTGGACTGTGCCCGCGCGAACGGCTTCCTCGGCGCGGCGACCGTGGCCGCCAATGCCACCGTTCTCGCCCTTGGTCTGGGCAAGCTGCCGGTCCGGCCGCGCCGCATCGTCTACCTCGCCGGACGCGACCGCAAGCCCGACATCGAGGCGGCGATGCGCGTGATGAAGCAGCCTTTCGAGCTGATCGAAACCTATGAAGCGCAGGCTGTGGAGACGATGGATGCGGCGGCCGTCTTGGCGCTGCGCGCCGGGACCATTGATGGTGTTCTGCACTTCTCGCAGCGCAGCGCCGATTTGTTTCTGAGCTTGGCGAGATCCGCCAAGCTCGATCCCGGCCCGCTTCGGCATATCTGCCTTTCGGACGAGGTCGCCGCACCGTTCCGCGGTGCGGGCTGTTCCCATGTTGCGGTCGCCGAAGCACCCAACGAAGCGGCGCTCCTGGCGTGTCTCGACAGTTCTCAGGCCTGACGGCGGGCGCCGTCGCCGCTGCCGCGCTTGGGACGCGCGGTCATGATCTCGGCGAGCGCCCTTGCGGCACGGGCCGAGGAGGAAGCGGCTAGCCGGGCCCTTTCGGCTTCAAGCCGGGCCTGCTCGGCGGCCTGTTCGGCTTCCAGGCGGATACGCTCTTCTTCTTCGCGAGCGCGACGCTCGGCTTCGAGCTTGGCCTGCTCGGCCGCTCGGATCGCGGCGAGGCGGGCCTGCTCCTGCCGGCGCGACTCGTCCCTTTCGGCATCGCGCTTGTTGCGCGCCTGGACGATCTTGCGGTGTTCTGCGGCGCGGGCCTCGCTTTCCGGGCTCGCTATCCGTTCCTGCATCTTCTTCACCAGGGCGAGCCGGGAACTCGTGGCTGACTCACGGCGCTCGGCAAAATCGACATCTAACGAACGTGCCAATCCATATACCTTCTGAACATTGGGGGTACGGCTTCCAAATAGGGTGTGGCCGCGCGAAAGCTATGGCGCGAGAGGCAGTCTCGTGCAAGTTCGCGTGAGCCCTTAGTCAGAGATTTGACGAAGCCGGCCGCCCTTTTTTACAGTGTCGGTACACGCGTGCAACAAGGTGGCGCGCGTTTCCCCCGCGCCCCGCTCGACCGGCAACGTTGGCCTCGCCAATGCCTGTTCATCGCGCGCCCCGCCGCCTGCCCAACCCTTGAGCTTGTGAACTCTGCCATGACCCGCGCCGCGGCACCCCCTGCCGACCGATCTGCCCTTGACGCCATCGCCCTCGATCCGGCCACCCTCGCCTTCGCCAGAACAACGGCCAAGGCCTGGCCCTTCGAGGAAGCGCGCAAGCTCGTGGCGCGGGTCGAGCGCACGGGGCAGACGTCCGTGCTGTTCGAAACCGGCTACGGCCCCTCCGGCCTGCCGCACATCGGCACCTTCGGCGAGGTCGCCCGCACCACCATGGTGCGCCATGCCTTTCGCGTGCTGACCGGGGACGCGATCGCCACCCGGCTGCTCGCCTTTTCCGACGACATGGACGGGTTGCGCAAGGTGCCCGACAACGTCCCGAACCCCGACCTGCTCGCCGCCAACCTCGGCAAGCCGCTCACGGCCGTGCCCGACCCTTTCGGCACCCACGAGAGCTTCGGCGCCCACAACAACGCCCGGCTGCGCGCCTTCCTCGATCGCTTCGGCTTCGACTACGAGTTCGCCTCGGCGACCGACTACTACCGATCCGGCCGCTTCGACCCGGCGCTCCGGCACATGCTGCGCCGCTACCAGGACGTAATGGCGATCATGCTGCCGACCTTTCGCGCCGAGCGGGCCGGCACCTACTCGCCCTTCCTGCCGATCCACCCGGAGACGGGCCTCGTGATGCAGGTGCCGCTCGATGCCGTCGACGCCGACGCCGGCACGATTTCGTGGCGCGATGCCGGCACGGGCGAGACCTACACGACCCCCGTCACAGGCGGTCACGCCAAGCTGCAATGGAAGCCGGACTGGGCGATGCGCTGGTACGCGCTCGGCGTCGACTACGAGATGGCCGGCAAGGACCTGATCGACTCGGTCAAGCTGTCGGGCGAGATCGTGCGGGCCCTCGGCGGCACGCCGCCCGAGGGCTTCAACTACGAGCTGTTCCTCGACGAGAAAGGCCAGAAGATCTCGAAGTCCAAGGGCAACGGCCTGACCGTCGACGAATGGCTGAGCTATGCCAGCCCGGAAAGCCTCGCCCTGTTCATGTACCAGCGCCCGCGGGAGGCCAAGAAGCTGCACTTCGACGTGATCCCGCGCAACGTCGACGACTACCTCGCCTTTCTCGACGCGGTGCCGAAGCAGACCGCCGGGCCGGACGGCAGGGCGCTGCTCGGCAATCCGGCGTGGCACCTGCACGATGGGGCGCCCCCCGCGCCCGAGGTGATCGGCCAAGCTGCCACGGGGTCGGCGGTCTCCTTCGTCATGCTGCTCAATCTGGCAACGGTGGCGAACTCCGAGGATCCCGCCGTGCTGTGGGGCTTTCTCCGCCGCTACGCGCCCGACGTTTCGCCGCAGAGTCACCCCCGCCTCGACGCGCTGGTCGGCTACGCCGTGCGCTTCTACCGCGATTTCGTCGCTCCCGCGAAGCGATACCGCCTGCCCGACGCGGTCGAGCGCGACGCGTTGGCCAAACTGTCGGCGGCGCTCGCCGCGCTGCCGGCTGGAGCCAGCGCCGAAGACATCCAGGCGGCGCTCTACGACGTCGCCCGGCCGATCGGACGCTACCAGAACCTCGCCGCCAAGGGCGCCACGCCCGAGCGGCCGGGAGTGAGCAACGACTGGTTCGCGATGCTCTACCAAGTGCTGCTCGGCGAGGAGAAGGGCCCGCGCTTCGGCTCCTTCGTGGCGCTCTACGGGGTCGGCGAGACGCGCGAACTGATCGCCCGCGCCCTTGCCGGCGAACTCGTCGCGGAGTGAGATATCCCCGTTCGTGGAGAAGGCTCGGCTCGATCGTTCCCGGCCGGGGTGAGGCTTTGCCACCTCCGGAGCTTGTCCCTATGCTGCGATAACCTGGAGACCCCATGCGCGTCCTCGGCATCGAGACCACCTGCGACGAGACGGCGGCGGCCGTGGTCGAGCGTTTGCCCGACGGCTCGGCGGCGATCCGCTCCAACGAGATCATGAGCCAGATCCGCCTGCATGCGGCCTACGGCGGCGTGGTGCCGGAGATCGCCGCCCGCGCCCACGTCGACGTGCTCGACCGGCTGGTGGAGCGCGCCGTCAGCCGCGCCGGCATGGCGATGCGCGACCTCGACGGCATCGCCGCCTCGGCCGGGCCGGGGCTGATCGGCGGCGTCATCGTCGGGCTCACCGCCGGCAAGGCGATGGCGCTGGCGCTGCGCAAGCCCTTCGTCGCCGTCAACCACCTCGAAGCCCATGCGCTGACGCCGCGCCTCACCGATGGCGTGCCCTTCCCCTACCTGCTGCTGCTGGTGTCGGGCGGCCACACCCAGCTCGTCGCCGTCAAGGGCGTGGGCGATTACGTCCGCCTCGGCGCCACGGTGGACGACGCGCTGGGCGAGGCCTTCGACAAGGTCGCCAAGCTGCTGGGCCTGCCCTATCCCGGCGGCCCGATGGTGGAGCGCCACGCAGCTGACGGCGATCCCGAGCGCTTCAGCTTTCCCCGCCCGATGGCCGGCCGGCCCAAGCCGGACTTCTCGCTGTCGGGGCTGAAAACGGCCGTCCGCATCGCCGCCGAGGAGATCCGGCCGCTGACGGCGACCGACGTCAACGACCTCGCCGCCTCGTTCCAGGCGGCGGTGGTGGATACGGTGATCGACCGGGTGCGCGTCGCCGCCCGGTTGTTTCGCGAAAAGGTCGGCCCCTGCGAGGCGGTGGTGGCGGCCGGCGGCGTCGCCGCCAACGACGCGATCCGCCGGGCGATGGCCCGCTTCTGCGGCGAGGCCGGCCTGCGCCTCGTCATCCCGCCGCCGCCCTTGTGCACGGACAACGGCGCGATGGTCGCCTTCGCCGGCATCGAGCGGCTGTCGCTGGGCCTCACCGACGACATGACCTTCGCCGCCCGGCCGCGCTGGCCGCTCGACGCCCAGGCCGAGGCGGTTCATCACGGCAAGGCGTGAGCGCGCCGTGAGCCCGACATCGCAGGATCGGGCGGCGGCACCCCGCCGCATCGCCGTCCTCGGCGGCGGCGCCTGGGGCACCGCGCTCGCCAACCTCGCGGCACGCAGCGCCGGCCCGGTCGCCCTGTGGGGGCGGGCGCCCGCCCCCCCCCCCCCCCGCGGCGCTGGCGGGAGCCGACGTCGTGCTGCTCGCCGTGCCGGCGCAGTCGATGCGCGCGCTGGCCGAGCGCGCCGCCGCCTTTATCGCCCCGGGCGTGCCGGTGGTGATCTGCGCCAAGGGCATCGAGCGCGGCACCGGCCTGTACATGAGCGAGGTCGTCGGCGGATGCCTGCCGGGTAATCCGCCGGCGGTTCTGTCCGGCCCCAGCTTCGCGGAGGATGTCGCGCGGGGCCAGCCGACCGCGGTGACGCTCGCCGCGCGCGAGGCCCGCACCGCCGAGGCCCTGGCGGCGGCGCTCGCCGCGCCGTGGTTCCGGCTGTATTCCTCGACCGACCTGCGCGGCGTCGAGATCGGCGGCGCCACCAAGAACGTGCTGGCGATCGCCTGCGGCATCGCGGCCGGACGCCGGCTCGGTGCTTCGGCCGGCGCGGCCCTGATCGCGCGGGGCTTCGCCGAACTCAACCGCTTCGGCCTCGCCAACGCCGCCCAACCCGGCACGCTCGCCGGCCTGTCCGGGCTCGGCGACCTCGTGCTGACCTGCGGCTCCGTGCAATCGCGCAACTTCGCGCTCGGCGTCATGCTGGGCGAGGGCTCGCAGGTCGCAGAAGCGCGCCGTAGGGCCGGCACGGTGGAGGGCGCGCAAACCTGCGCCATCCTGTGCGCGCTGGCGGCGAAGCAAGGCGTCGACATGCCGATCAGCAACGCCGTCGACGCCGTGCTCACCGGCCGCGCCGATGTCGACGAGGTGGTCGGCGCCCTGCTCGCCCGCCCGCTGAAGGCGGACGTGAGCGGCTGAAGGTGGGATCGTTGACGATCGGGTCTGCTCGATCTATCCAGCGTGCGGACGTGTAGAAGTCACAGCCCGGTCGGTAGTCCGGGTGGCCCAGCGCTCGTACATGCCGACTGTTCGACAGGCGGCTACCAGCGCGTCCTTTCCATCCGACAGGAAAGGTCCGTCCCATGAAGCTCAACCACATCAACCTGACGAGCGTCGACGTTCCCGCCGACCGCGCGATGTTCGAAACCTACTTCGGCCTTCACTGCCTGACCATGCGCGGGAAGGCGCTTGCCGTCCTGCGGGACGATCAGGGCATGATCCTCGTGCTCAACGACTTCACGAGGAAGCGGGGGGACTTCACCTACCCCGCGGATTACGACGTGCACCACATCGGCTTCATCCAGGAGAGCAGGAACCAGGTCGATGCCTTGAACGCCCGCCTGAAATCCGATGGCTGGGATGTGCCGGACCCGAAAGACTATCATGGGGCCTGGACATTCTACCTCAAGTCGAAGGGCGGCTACTTCGTCGAAGTCTGCACGCCGACGCAGTTCGATCATGCGCCACGGTCGGAGGGGTAGCCGAGGCTGAACGGCGCGCGAGCGACACGAAGGCCATGCCGCGTTTCGCTCGCGCCTTAGCATTCGCCTTGCCGCCTATGCGGCAAGTCCGAAGCAGCTTCGATTTCACTGCGAAAAAGCCAAATCGAACTTGGCGCAAGTCACGCGAGGCTGCTCAGGCATGGACGTCGACCCGCCGTCGATCTCAGAACGCCATCGTGTTCAGGCCCTTGAAGACGTCCGCCATCGCCCCGTTCTCGGCGGCGAAGCGCAGCGGCTTGCAGCGCTCCACCACCACCTCCGCCGCGTCGGGCTGCGTCGTCAGGATCTCCATCACTTCGGAGATGAACTCGTCGAGCGGCATGGCGCGGGGGTCGCGCGCCTGATGCTCGCCCATCAGCTCGGTCTGCACGTAGGGCGGGGCGATCTCGATCACCTGCGTCGCGGTGGCGGCGAGCTGCTGGCGCAGCGACATCGACCAGGAGTGGATCGCCGCCTTGGTCGCGCAATAGGTCGGCGTCGCCGCCAGCGGCACGAAGGCGAGGCCCGACGACATCGTCAGGATGGTGGCGTGCGGCTGCTTGGCGAGGTGCGGCAGCAGCGCCGCCGTGAGCCGGATCGGGCCGAGCAGGTTGGTGCTGACGATCCGCTCGGCGGTGGAGACGTCCGACCCCGCGGTCAGGTTCTCCATGGCCATGATACCGGCGTTGTGGATCACGGCGTCGAGCCCGGGGTGGGCCTCGACCACGGCTGCGGCGAAGCGCCGGATGTCGGCCTCGCTGCCGATGTCGAGAACGAGGAAGGCCATGCCGGGATTGGCGGCCGCGACGTCCTTCAGCACGCCTTCGCGGCGGCCGGCGATGATGACTTGGTTGCCCCTGGCGTGGAAGGCTTCGGCGAGGCCGCGGCCGATGCCCGAGCCGCCGCCGGTGATGAGCACGGTATTGCCGGTGATGTTCATGAGCGTCCTTTCCGGTTGCGTGATCAGACGTAGGCTGCCTGCTCTCTTCCCGAAAGAACGCACCTTGAAGTGCCATACGCACCCGAAGGAGAGCCTTATGAGGAAGCAATCTCCCGAACCCCTCGTCGAGGCCCGCCTGTGCGGCCCCATTCCCGCGGAGTGCGATCCGGTCATCGAGTCGCTGGTGCGCGAGATCATCGGACAGGTCGCCGACAAGTGGACGATGCTGATCCTTGAAGCGCTGGAGGAGCACGGCACCCTGCGCTTCACCCAGATCGGCCGCATCGTCGGCGGCATCAGCCAGAAGATGCTGACCAAGACGGTGCGGCAGATGGAATGCGACGGGCTGCTCACCCGCGTCGTTCATCCGGTGGTGCCGCCGCGCGTCGACTATGCGTTGACCGAGCTGGGGCGCAGCCTGGGCGGCGCCTTCTGCGGAGTGTGGATCTGGGCGGAAACCCATCATGCCGAGATCGAGGCGGCGCGCCTTCGAGGCGCGCGAAGAAGGTCGGTGAGGCGGATCGGCGATGGCGTTCTGGTTGTTGAAAAGCGAGCCCGCCTCGTGGTCGTGGACGCGGATGGTCGAGGCCGGCGGGGCCGGCACGCCCTGGACCGGCGTGCGCAACCATTCGGCCAAGCTGCACCTGCAGGCGATGCGGGTCGGCGAGACGGCCTTCTTCTACCATTCCAACGAGGGCAAGGCGGTGGTCGGCGTGGTGGAGGTGATCGCGCCCTACGCCGCCGATCCCACCGACGAGAGCGGCCGGTTCGGCATGGTGGTTGTGCGCGCGGGAACGGCCATGCCCCGGCCGGTCGCCCTCGCCGCGATCCGGGCCGAACCTGCGTGCCGGGCGATGGTGCTGGTCAACAATTCGCGCCTGTCGGTGCAGCCGGTGAGCGAGGCCGAGTGGGCGGCGGTGTGCGCCATGGGTGGCCTCTAAAGCATCGGACCGAAATGTGCGCAGCGGTTTTCGGGCAAATCCGATGCGGCACAGCGACTTAGAGCATCGGATCCGGTTTCGGGTCCGGCGCTTTGAAGGGGCCGTGACCGGCCTCAGCGCGCCCGCATCGCGAAGTGGCCGCCGTCGACGGCGTCGCGGAGCGCGCCGACGCGGGCCTCCATCGCGCCGCGCACGCATTCTTCCACGGCCACGCCGGGATGGGCGCTGTTGTGCGCCGCCCAGGCGCAGCCGCCGCGCCGCTTGAGAAAGGCCTGCTGGCCGGCGACGACCCGATGCCGGGCGTCGCCCTCCACCTGCGTCAGCGCGCGATCGTAGAGGGCGGCGATCTCGCGATCCATCGCCTTAAACTCGGGCGAGGCGCAGATCGTGCGATCAACGGGCGAGGCGGCCTTGCCG
>CALMGA010000514.1 GCA_937863205.1 uncultured Beijerinckiaceae bacterium
AAGGGAATCACCACAAATCCCGCCTACGCGTTTCAGCTAATTATCGACGCTGCCTAAGTCGCCATTGCGACTCGGATGGGTCGCAGGGCGCAGCGGGCATGACCCCGACAGGCTTGTTTCCGGCTACAGGTTACGGCAGAGTCCGCAGGCTCACCTATAGCCAAGCGGTGAGGCAAGGGTCGACATCCCTTGCAGGGGCGGTTAGCTCAGTTGGTAGAGCATCTCGTTTACACCGAGAGGGTCGGCGGTTCGAGCCCGTCACCGCCTACCAATAATAACATTAGATTAGAGCATCGGACCCTGAAACGGGTCCGGTCCGATGCTCTAACCTATTGTGTCGCATCGGATTTGTCCGAAAACCGCTGCGCACTTTTCGGTCCGATGCTCTAGCATCTTTCCGGCTGTAGCCGTCGAATCTTGCGGACCCGTAGCGGACCCGCCTTGATCGGTTTTCGTTCCTGGGCGGCCTTGATGCGCGACGTGCGCCGGAATCTCCCACTTCACCGGCCACCATCGCGACGCTGCGGGCTCCGCCCGCCGGCCGCCCACGTCGCCATCGCTCAGCGTGATTGAGGGCGGGGAGGCGCTTCTCCAATTGACGGAGCGTTGAACAAAGTATCCGTTCGCTCGGAGATGGCGACCATCTCCACCGTCGTGCGCATCAAGCCGTCTGCTCGCACCCTCGCCGTCGCGATGGCTGCCCCAGTCTGCTGGCTGAGCCGGTGGGCGGCATGAGATGGCATGGCAAGCACAGGCGCCTCAGGGCGCTGGCTGATAGCCAGCGCCTTGGGCCAATCGGCAGAGTTGCAGGCGCCAACTGTCCCAACAACGGCAGGTCCGCCCGCAAAACCACGCAGAACCAGCAATCCAAATGTTGCTGAACAGATCCTTGATGCCAGCAAACTCTTTCTTGAAGTCCTCTTTGATCTTAAACCCTTATTGCCCTGAGTGTGCGAAGCCGCAGTGGCGGATGTAGCCGGCGCACTCCGCCGGGCTGAACTGCTTGAGCAGGCGCTTGAAGAGCTTCCACAGCGCTGGCTTGCGGCGGGCGCCGGCATCGCGCAGCAGGCGCTTGAGCTTGGAAAAGGCCAGCTCGATCGGGTTCAGGTCCGGGCTGTAGGGCGGCAGGTAAAGCAGGCTGACGCCGCGCGCTTCGACCGCCTCGCGCACGCCCTTGACCTTGTGCGAGACGAGGTTGTCGAGCACCACCACGTCATCCTTGGCCAGGGTGGGCGCCAGGAACTGCTCGATGTAAGCCAAAAAGGCGGCGCCGTTGATCGCGCCATCCAGCACCAGCGGGGCAACAAGGCCGCCCACGCGCAGGCCGCACAGGAAGGTGATGGTGTGGGATTGACCCGTTTCCGTGGACGGTCAGTGGACTTCTTCGGGCCTTCTCGTCATAGCGCCGGCT
>CALMGA010000515.1 GCA_937863205.1 uncultured Beijerinckiaceae bacterium
CAGGTGGAAGGCTTCATCGAGCTGGCGGTGAAGCTCGGCGCCCGCCGGCTGGAGATCGCCCACACCCAGTACTACGGCTGGGCCTACGAGAACCGCGCCGCCTTGATGCCGGCGCGCCCCGACGTCGACCGTTCGATCCGCATCGTCGAGGCGGCGCGCAAGCGGCTCAGCGGCAGCCTCGTCATCGACCTCGTGGTGCCGGACTACTACGCGCTGCGTCCCAAGGCCTGCGCCGGCGGCTGGGGTCGCAAGCTGATGAACGTGGCACCGTCGGGCAAGGTGCTGCCCTGCCACGCCGCCGAATCGATCCCCGGCCTGGAGTTCTGGCACGTGCAGGACCATTCGCTCGCCGACATCTGGCGCCGCTCGCCGGCCTTCAACGCCTATCGCGGCACCGACTGGATGCCCGAGCCCTGCCGCTCCTGCGAGCGCAAGGAGATCGACTGGGGCGGCTGCCGCTGTCAGGCGCTGGCGCTCCTTGGCGAGGCCGCCGCCACCGACCCTGCCTGCGGCAAGTCGCCGTTCCACGCCCGCATCGAGGCGCTTGCGACAGCGGAATCCGCGATCGAGGTCGCGCCGGACTACGTCTACCGCGGCCCCGGCCGGGGCGCGGCGCGCGAGATCGAGGAAACGCTGTCTTGAAGTTCGTTGCGTATGCGGCGGCGATCGCCGCGATCACGGCCGGCCCGGCCTTCGCCGGAGCGGAAGGCAACAGGCCGGAGGCGAAGGCGCCGGTCGCCGACACCGCGCGGCCTGACATGAAGCAGCCGGACATGAAGCAGCCCGAGACGGGGCAGCCGGATGTGGCGACCCTGCTGTTCTCCGGCTCGCAATGGAAGGGCGCGTCGGTCGGCTCCACCCTCACCTACGACTACGAGAAGGTGTCGGACGCCTCGTTCGGGCCGGCCTTCAACGACCACATCACCCTGGCGCTCGATGCCGGCGACGACCCGGCGAGCCGCACGGTCGAGGTGAAGATGTTCTCCGGCGAGCACGCCAGGGCCGCCGGCCCGTTCCCCTCCGCCGAGCAGAACCCGGTGCTGCTCCTGGTGCTCGAGGAGAACGTGCAGGAGCTGTCGCAGAGCTTCCACGCCAATCCGCGATACCTCAAGAACGCCATCCGCAAGGCTTGGCGCGACAGCCCGAGCGTCACCCCGATGCAGATCGACGTCGGCGGCAAGAGCGTGCCCGGCACGCGGATCACGGTGCAGCCGTTCCGTGGCGACGCCGAGGTCGACCGGATGAAGGGGCTGGAAACGATCGTCTACACCGTCGACATGTCCGACGCGGTGCCGGGAACAATAGCGGCCGTGGACATCCACGCGCCGGCCGAGGGCAAGGCGACCTTCAGCGAGCGGCTTCGCTACGTCGGATCGAGCCCGGCGATCAACCTGGGAACAAAGCAGCCATGAAGCGTCCGACTGTGATCGCAGGCGTGCTGTCCGGCTGCTTGGCGGGCGGCCTCATCGGCTTCGCCGCCGCGCCGGCCTCGGCGGCGGTCGACAACGACTATCCCACCACCGTGCGCGCCGACTACGTGCTCGGCTGCATGGCATCGAACGGCCAGACGCGGTCGGCGCTCGACCACTGCTCGTGCTCGATCGACGTGATCGCCTCGATCCTGCCCTACGACAAGTACGAGGAGGCGGAGACGATCCTGTCGATGCGCCAGGGGCTCGGGGCGCAGTCCCGCGAGTTCACCGCCGCCAAGGGACTCAACGACATCATCGCCGACCTGCGCCGGGCGCAGGCGGAGGCGGAGATCCGCTGCTTCCGCTAGAGCGTCGGCCCGGAAAGTGCGCAGCGGTTTCCGGAAAAGCTGATGCGCTGACAGAGAGAGCTAGAGCGTCGGCATCCTCCCGCTCAGGTCCGCAGCCCCGGCCTCGTCGTGCCTCCGGCGAAGGCGTCGCCGGTGGCGTTGCGCGTCATCAGCGACACCGCGATCGTGACCGCGAAGGCGAGTGGCACGGTGACGATCGCGGGGGGATCGTAGGGGAACACCGGCGCGGCGTAGCCGAGCACCTTGACCCATACCGCCGGGCCGAGCATGGTGAGCAGGGTCGACGACACCAGGCCGCTAAGGCCGCCGACGAGCGCCCCGGCCGTGGTCAGGCCGCGCCAGTAGATGCACAGCACCAGCACGGGGAAGTTCGCCGACGCCGCTACGGCGAAGGCGAGGCTCACGGTGTAGGCGACGTTCTGCCCCTTGAAGATCAGGCCGAGCGCGATGGCGAGCACGCCGAGCGCCAGGGTGGCGAGGCGCGACACCAGCACCTCGCGGCGCTCGTCGGCATTGCCGAAGACGCGGCCGTAGAGGTCGTGGCTGATCGCCGAGGCGCCGGCGAGCCCGAGTCCCGAGACCACGGCGAGGATGGTGGCAAACGCCACCGCCGAGATGAAGCCGAGCATCGCCGGACCGCCGACGGCCTGGGCGAGGTGGATCGCTGCCATGTTGGCGCCGCCGCGCAGCGCGCCCGCCGCCGTCCTGAAGGCCGGGTCGGGCAGCACCACCGCCACCGCGCCGTAGCCGATCACCATCACCAGCAGGAAGAAGGTGCCGCAGAAGGCGGTGGTGAAGAAGCACGACAGCCGCGCCGTCGCCGCGTCGCGCACGGTGAAGAAGCGCATCAGGATATGCGGCAGGCCGGCGACGCCGAAGACGAGCCCGATCACCACCGAGACGTACGAGATCGGGTCCTTCACCAGCCCGCTCGACAGGAAGACGGCGTCACCCTTCGGGCTGCCGGCCTTCGCCGCCGCGACCAGCGCGCCGACGTCGAAGCCGAAGTGCGCGAGCAGCAGCACGGCGAGCAGCGCCGCGCCAACGAGGAACAGCCCGGCCTTGATGATCTGCACCCAGGTCGTCGCCGCCATCCCGCCGAAGGTGACGTAGACCACCATCAGCACCCCGACGATGCAGACGGCGAGGGCGTAGGGCAGGCCGAACAACAGCTCGATCAGCTGGCCGGCGCCGACCATCTGGCCGATGAGGTAGAGGGTGATGATGACGAGCGAGTTTACCGCCGCCATGATCCGCATTGGCGTTTCGGAAAGGCGGCGGGCGAGCACGTCGGCGAAGGTGTAGGAGCCCATCTCGCGCAACGGCTCGGCGACCAGGAACAACAGCACCGGCCAGCCGAACAGGAAGCCGAGAGCGTAGACCATGCCGTCGAAGCCGCCGGTGGTGATGAAGGCGGTGAGCCCGAGGAAGGCGGCGGCGCTGAGGTAGTCGCCGGCCATCGCGAGCCCGTTCTGCACGGCCGTGATGTCGCCGCCGGCGGTGTAGAACGAATCGCGCGTGCGGTTGCGGCTGGCGACCCTGTAGGTGATGAACAGGGTCGTCCCCACGAACAGGAGGAAGAGTGCGATCGCCAGCGGGTTGACGCTGGATGGCGCCGCATCCGACGGCCCCAGGGCGAGCGCCGGCAGGATGCGCGGCGACAGAGCGACGGCCAAGGGGATCATCGTCCGGCGCTGCGGTTGGAGAGGAGAACATAGACCCCGGTCAGGGCCACGGCGAACAGGATCAGCGCCGCCGCCAGCACCAGCGACAGCGGGATCGGGCCGACCGCGGGCCGGGTCAGCGTCTGCGGCGAGACGGCAGCGAGGAGCACTAGCGCGCCGATGGCGATCACCGCCAGCGCGGCGAAGCCGAAGCGAAGCGGAAGGTTGCCGACCAACCGTTCGTCGGGATGAAGCCTCCGCTCGGGGTGCATCAGGCTCATTCCCTACACCACCTTGTCGCGGATCGCCTGCGCCGTCGGCACGGTGCTGGCGAAGGAAGGACGCTCGAACAGCGCCGCGGCGTAGCGCGCCAGGGCGGGATGGCGGCCCTGCCAGTCGAAGTCGGCGTAGCGCACGCCGAGGTAGCCGAGCGCGGAGCCGGCGGCGATGTCGGCGAGGCCGAAGCGGCCGGCGACGGCGCAGGGCTTCTCGCCGATCGCGGCGGC
>CALMGA010000516.1 GCA_937863205.1 uncultured Beijerinckiaceae bacterium
GAGCTGGGAGGGGCAGGAGGACGTGCCGGTGCTCGGACCCGAGGAGCTGTCGTACGGCGATCTGGCGGCGATCGTTTCGGACGTCGTTGGCCGGGACGTGAAGTACCGCCAGGTCTCCTTCGATGACCTTGCGGCACAGTTGCGGGCGCGCGGGATGAACGCGGCGTTCGTCGAAGCCTATCTCGAGATGCTGCGCGCCAAGGATCAGGGCATGGACAACGTGGCCTCGCGCGCATCCGCCATCATCGGTCCGACGACCTTCCAGCAATGGGCTGAGGATGAGCTGAAGCCCAGCCTAGGTGTATGGTCCCGGAGTGTGATGTGACGGGTCGGGTCTGAACCGATCTGGCTCTTTCGTCCAGGTTTGGTGGATGAACTCGACGGGCGTGAGCCCTCGCAGGGTCTTCAGCCGGCGGGCATAATTGTAGGCGTCGACGAAGAGCTGCAGGTGCGTCTTGAGCTGATCGTGGCTGTCGTAGTGGAAGCGTTTGACGGTGGCATCCTTGATGGTCCGGTTCATCCGCTCGACCTGAGCGTTGGTCCAGGGATGGTTGACCTTGGTCAGCCGGTGCTCGATGCCGTGGTCGGCGCAGACCCGGTCGAAGATGTGCGCGAAAGCGTATCTGTCGCTGGTCCGGTTGGTGAACTGGAGGCGCAAGTCGGTGAGCACGGTGTGGAGGCGGTAGGGCACGGCCTCGATCAGATCGCGGAGGAACTGCGCCGCTTCCATCTTGCCGGCGCTTTCGACCAGTTGGACGAAGGCGAACTTGGCTTCAGCGGTCGATGGCCACGAACAGGTTGAGCTTGCCCTCGCCGGTGCTGACCTGGGCGATGTCCCCGCTCGGGGTTTGCAGGCAAACCCCTGCCAGGCAGGGGACGTGGAAGTAGCCGAGGGGGTAGCTGGCGAAGCGCTTCCTGGCCGGCTTGTCGCCATCGACGTCGGGCAGGCGCGAGAGGCCATGCCGTTCCAGGCAGCGGTGCAGGCTGGAGCGGGTCAGCTGCGGGATGGTCGGCTGCAGCGCGTACAGGCAGTCATCCAGCGGCAGCAGCGTATGCCGCCGGAACGCGACGATCACGGCCTCGTCCTCCGCCGTGAGCACCGTGGAGCGGCGCTCCTTCGGCCCCATGCGCGCGTCGGCCGTGCTGGTGCGCCTGCGCCACTTCTGGATCGTGGTCGCACTGACCCCGTGACGTTTGGCAGCCGCTCTCACGCTCTCTTGACGAGCTTGGATTGCCCGACGGACCGCCTTGTATCTCTCAGTTGCCTGCCGGCACGCGGCCGGCGAGGCTATCGGTGGACGGGAGCCCGTGTTCCAGGTCAGCATGGTCGTCTGGGGTATTGGCAGCTATCTCTGCTCCACCGCGCACGATGCCGGGACCCTGGCGGGCTATCGCTTCCTCCTCGGCCTCGGCATGGGAATGGAACTGCCGCTGGCGGCGACCCTGCTGTCCGAGTTCATCCCGTCGGACCGGAGAGGACGCCTGCTCGCCCTCATGGACGGCAACTGGCCGGTGGCCTTCATCTGCGCCGGCACGATCTCGTATGTCGTGCTGCCCACGCTAGGCTGGCGCGCCATGTTCGTGATCGGCGCGGTTCCCGCGCTGTTCGTCCTGGTGCTGCGTCGGGCCATCCCCGAGTCGCCGCGCTGGTTGGAGGCGCGGGACAGGCACGCCGAGGCCGACGCGATCGTCGCCGCCATCGAAAGCAAGGTGATGCGAAGCGCGGGCGTCGATCGGCTGCCGGAGGTAACGGCCCGACCGATGGCGCCTGCGACGATGACGGGAGGCTTGCCCACCTTGTTCAGCCGCGCCTACCGCACCCGCGCCGCCGTCGTCGCCGGGTTGTGGTTCTTCGCCTTGCTCGGGTTCTACGGCCTTGATACCTGGATCGGTGCGATCGTGCAGCGGTCGGGGACCGGCGTGGCGCGATCGGTCCTGTTCACCGTCTGGATCTCGCTCGGCGGCGTGCCCGGCTTCGCATGCGCCGCCCTGGCGGTCGATCGGATCGGCCGCAAGTCGACCTGCATCGGGACATTGCTCGGAGGTGCCGTGGCGACCTTCGTCTTCGGCCGCGTGCTCGGGACCGCGGAAGGCGACGTCGCCGCCGTCGCCGCCGGCGTGACCATGCAGTTCTTCCTGTTCGGGATGTGGGCGGTGCTCTACGCCTACACGCCCGAGCTATTCCCCTCGCGTGCGCGAGCGTCCGCCTGCGGCTTCGCCTCGTTTTGCGGGCGCATCGGCGCCCTGATCGGCCCGACCGCGGTCGGCGTCATCCTGCCGCTCGCGAGCAACGCCGGCGTGTTCGCGCTTGGCGCCTCCTGCTTCTGTCTGGCCGCCCTCATCGTCGCCGTGGGCGGGATCGAGACGCGGGCGATGACGCTAGAGGCGATCTCCGACTGAGCGACTCGCGGATCAACCGACATCGCCGAAATAGTCGGAAGGCGCGACGCCGAGCAGCCTGCGGAACATCGCGCCGAAGGCGCTCGGACTTTCATAGCCGACGTCGAGCGCGACCGAGGTGACGGGTCGACCTTCGCCGAGCAGCCGGATGGCGGCGAGCGCGCGCGCCTGCTGGCGCCAGAGCGAGAAGCTGAGGCCGGTCTCCGCGGGGAACAAACGCTCCAGCGTCCGCGGGCTGGTGCCGAACCTTCGACCGAACTCGGTCAGGGTCGACGCGTCGGAGGGTGTGGCGCAGATGTGCTCGCAGACGCGGAGCAGTCTTCGGTCGGTCGGCATCGGCAGGTGCAGCGGCAGTTCCGACGCCGGCCGCAACTCGTCGAGGATCAGTTGCATCACGCGATCGTCGCGACCGTCGGCGTCGTAGTCGTTCGGGATCCGCACCGCCGCAAGGATCAGCTCGCGCAACAGGTTGCCGACGGTCAGCACGGCGCAGGTCCGCGACAGCGTCTCGCGCGCGTCGGACTCGATGTAGACGGTCCGCATTCGTACGACGCCCGATGTTGTCATTTCGTGCTCCATCCCGGCTGGAACCCAGACCGCGCGATGGGGCGGCACCACCCACGAGCCGAGATCCGTGGTCGCGGTGATCGCGCCCGACGAGGTGTAGAGGAGCTGCGAGCGGCGATGGTGGTGCCGCGGTATGTGGAAGCCGGCCGGCAGGTCGCGGGCCATCGCCGCCACCGGTCGGCCCGTGGCCTGATAGTCGGCGCGGTCCTCGCTCTTCCCGTACACGATGGTCCCGATGCGTTCCGCCCTCGGCAGGCTGGCGAGGGCCATCCGGGCTCTGCACCCTTATCGACGGTCCACCCTATCCATGAGCCGTGCCGAACCGCCATTACCTACCGCGCGGACGCCAAATCGCACCCATCTCGCGCCGGCGCCATCGCTTGTGGTGGCGACGGAGCGTAGGCCGGGATCGAGCTGGATCGGCAAGGCGAGGCGCATGGGACGACCGCAGGTCGAGATCGACGTCGACGACGACACGGGACGCTGGTCGGTCGACGCCTTGCCGATGGTGCTCGTCCCGCAGCACTTCATCTTGAACCATCACCGCGTCCTCGAAGAGGAACTCGGCGCCGAACGGCTCGAGAAGCTTTTCCATCCGGCAGGCTACCGCTCCGCCTATCGATGGTGCGAGATGGAAGCCGACCACCACGGCCTCTCCGGGGAGGCGGTGTTCAGACACTATCTTCGCCGGCTCTCGCAGCGGGGGTGGGGACAATTCGACATCCTCGCCCTCGACCCCGCCGCGGGAACGGGGCTGATCCGGCTCCGCCACTCCGTCTTCGTCGACCGCGAGAAGAGCGACCGGAGGTGCTGCTACAGGTTCTCGTCCTGGTTCGAAGGGGCGCTCGACTTCGTGCGGGACGGTCTCGGCGAGGGCGCGCGCGTGATCGCCCGCGAGGCGCACTGCGCCGCCTCGTCGGACCACGACCACTGCCTTTTCGACCTGCGACCGACCAGCTGATCCCTGCGCTCGCCACGAGGATCTTCCTTGCCGTCCCTGGACGCCATCATCCCCTTCCATGCCGAACTGACGGCGATCCGCCGCGACCTCCATGCGCATCCCGAGTTGGGATTGGAAGTTCCGCGCACGGCCGCCCTGATCGCCGAGAGGCTGCGCGCCTGGGGCGTGGAGGAAGTGGTGGGTTCGGTCGGCGGCCATGGCATCGTCGCCACCATTCATGGTCGGTCCGGCGCGAGAGGACCGGTCGTGGGCCTGCGCGCCGACATGGACGCCCTGCCGATCGAGGAGGTGGCAGACGTGCCGTGGCGCAGCGGCATCGCCGGCCGCATGCACGCGTGCGGCCACGATGGGCACATGGCGATGCTGCTCGGCGCGGCGCGCCACCTCGCGTCCACCCGCGACTTCGCCGGGACGGCGAGGCTGATCTTCCAGCCCGGCGAGGAGGGGGCCGGCGGCGCGCTCGCGATGATCGGGGACGGGTTGTTCGAACGCTTCCCGTGCGACGCGATCTACGGCCTGCACAACTGGCCGGGACTGCCCCTCGGGGCGTTCGCGATCGGGCCGGGCCCATCCATGGCGGGGGGCGCCTTCTTCGACATCGAGGTGCGCGGTCGCGGCGCGCACGGGGGCGCTCCGGGCCGGGCGTCGCCGCCGTGCTCGCGGGGGCGCAGCTCCCGCCCGCCGTGCCGGGCCTCATCTCAAGGGCCCGATCCCCCTTCGAGCCGGCGGTCGTCAGCATTTCGCGTCTGCGAGCCGGCGACGCGTACAACGTCATGCCGGCGACGGTGACGTTGGGCGGTACCGCCCGCTGGCTGCACGGGCGGACGCAGCCCACGCTCGAGACCCTGCTCCGGCGAACGGTCGAGCACGTCGCGGCGGCGTGCGGTGCGACAGCGGACCTCGATTGGCGCGTGCTGTTCGCGCCGCTCGTCAACGATCCGCGTCACGCGGCGCGGATGGCGGACGCGGCCGCCGCCCTCGTCGGCGAGGATCGCGTTGTCCGGATTGCCGCTCCGGTCATGGTGTCGGAAAACTTCTCGTTCATGCTGGAGAAGGTGCCCGGCGCCTACATCCGGATGGGGATCGGCGACACGGCGAGCCTCCACGATCCCGGCTACGTCTTCGACGACGCTGCCATTCCGTATGGTGCCGCCCTGCTTGCGAGCATGGTGGAACGCCCTTCCATTGACGTCTCGAGCGCGGGGTGATCGATCGATGGGCACGCTCGGCGCGGTGGTCGGGGCCACTGGCTGAAGCGCATAGCGACGATCGACCGAGCACGACGAAGTTTGAGCCGTCCCGGGCGATCGACTCGCCCATCGGGATCGAGACCACTCTGACCCGCTGACGCCCATCCCGCTACCGGCAGCAACGCATGTTTCTCAGCATCTTCGACGTCTTCAAGATCGGCATCGGTCCGTCGTCGTCCCACACCATGGGGCCGATGACGGCGGCGGTGCGCTTCCTCGCGATGCTGCGCGACCATGCGTCGGACGCAGGCACGGCGGGCATGGCTCCCGCCGCGGTGGACGTCAGCCTACACGGCTCCCTCGCCTTCACCGGGCGCGGCCACGCC
>CALMGA010000517.1 GCA_937863205.1 uncultured Beijerinckiaceae bacterium
GCTGACGCGTCAGCGGAGATCGATCAGCAAACATCATCGAGAATGAGTCAGACCCTCTATTGCAGGCCGATTGACAGACAAGGAAGCTCGTCCCCGAGCGCCCCGGTCCGCCGATGAGGAGATGGTGTCGCTTAGGTCTGACCGTATCCATCTTGCATTCCTGCTTGGCAGCGGAGAAAACAGCATGGAATGCAGAAAGCAACTTGCGCGTAGGGGAGGCGCTTTATACCTCTTGAAGATGGTATTTCGTCACTCCTCATTACCTGAACCGTGCCTTTTCCATAGGGCATGAAGTCGTTTGCGTTCTGACTACCGAACGCTGCAGGATGCGAGAGGCTCACCTCACCTGGAGTACTCCGAAAATGTCCAGCAACGATTCGCTACGCGTCGATGGTCCGCAGACTCCTGACATCCGAATCTGGCTCTCTTGCGAGGGTCGGAGATCTGAGAGCTAGCCTGCCGAGCCATGTAGCCTCTATCCGCCTCGCAACACAGCAGCTCTTGAGTCGACGGATATGCGGTTGGTCTTCATAGCCGCAGCGTCGGACCTCCAGCCGGCATCGCCGGTCATGCTGCAAGGCCGCGTCAACCGCCTACCCCGATCAGGCGGTCCCCGGCCCGCGCGGGCGCCTGACGATGCCGCGCGCCATGAGGGCAGCAATGATGCGATTAGCTGCGTCTGCTACCGTCTCGTTGTCGCGCCCAACCACCAAGTCGGGATCTCTGGGCACCTCGTAGGGCTGGTCAACGCCTGTGACGTTGTGGATTTTGCCGGCCAGAGCACGCGCGTACAGGCCCTTGGGATCGCGCGCCACGCAGGTTGCGAGCGGCGTGGCAACGAACACTTCCAGGAACTCGCCCGCTGGCACGGCAGCGCGTGCCAACTCGCGCTCGCGGGCGAACGGCGAGATGAAGGCGCATAGCACGATGAGCCCGGCATCAGCCATCAGCCGTGCTGCGGCGGTGGCGCGGCGGATGTTTTCGGCCCGGTCAACAGCGGTGAAGCCGAGGTCGCGGCAAAGGTCGCGGCGCAGGTCGTCGCCGTCGAGCACTGCGGTGTGCACGCCGGCCTGCACCAGTGTGTGCTCGACCGCGCCGGCGAGCGTCGACTTGCCAGCGCCAGACAGGCCGGTGAACCACACCACGCAAGGTCGCTGTTGCTTCAGCCTTGCGCGATCAGAGCGGTTGACTGGCATGGCGTGCTGGAACAAGTCAGGACGTTCGCTCACCACGATACCTCACGCGCAATTGCGCCCTATCACATCAGCGACGCTTTTCCGCCCTCGCGCAAGCGGGCGCACGACTTGATGACGCGCTACTGCTCGGCCTCGACGACGAGGCAGGCAGATGTGCCTCACAACGAGTGTCCGCTTCCTGGCAGCTCTGCTGATGCAGCTCGCGACCGCAATGGGCGCGGTGCCGCCCGGCTGCTTTCGACTCGATCTGGCGAGAGCGGCTTGTGCACTTCCAAGGACCAAGCGGAATTTCCACCACTGCCGTCGATCGGCC
>CALMGA010000518.1 GCA_937863205.1 uncultured Beijerinckiaceae bacterium
CGATCCGACACCAGCCCCGCCGCCGTTGTCGGGAATAAACTCGATGCCAGCAAATCCGGGAGCTGTACGAAAAGCCGCAGCCGCATCGCTCGACACGGTGCCTCAAAAGCGTCGGACCCTGGACCGGGTCCGGTCCGATACTCCGGATTTGCCCTGAACCACTTCGCATTTCCAGTCCGATGTTCTAGCTCATTCGAAATATACAATCATTGGAAGCCCGAGCTTTGCAGCTTCGGCAAGGCGCAGCCGAGTGAATTCGACGATGGCGCCGCATGGAGCCGGCGTCACTTCTCAAATACTTGATGTCGAGGTAGGCTCTGCGCTCGCGGATTGATATTGTCTGTCGAAGCCATTCGGAGCAACGCCGTTGAGGCTGGACCTCATCGCGCCGGAGCGATCGGCCTGTGTCCAAGTGCGACCGCTCCGCCGTCCTCCGCATCGCTCACGAGGAAGGTCGGCAAATCATCCGTCGATGATAGCCATCGCCACCCCAACGCCCGCCGCCGGCCGTCCTTCCGCGCCGCTTTCGCCGATCTGCCATGCGCATCGTCGACGGCCTGCTGTTCGGCATCGACGCGGTGCCCACCTACGCCAACCTGTAGGCAAGGTCGCTACCCGGAAGACCCCTCTGTAATTTGAGTGCTGCTCGTCGTCGCTGCGCAAGCGCAACAAGCCGCTCCATTCAACGCCTACGGCTGATGCGCCGATGCGCGATGATGAGATAAAGGGCGGGCCGCTGACGGAAGAAGCCGTAGATCTGCACCTGGAAAACGGCCGAATTCCACACGCGCCTTTCGGGTTCGGCATGACAAGCGGCAGCGACCCAAGACCGCGATGCAGCTTGGCGTTCGCATACATGCGTACACTGGCGCTCCGAAGTCATGGGCAGCGTTGGCGGGACGGGCAGGATACGTGCTCGTTCGTGATGGCAAAAGATCGAGCAGGTTCTGACCGTCTTGACTTGGCCGCCTAGCTTGGCTGCGCCGGCCTTAGATGAGCAACTCACCAGCTTTGAAACCGCTTGATTTCCTCGCATCGCGTTAACCTTTGAGGGAGAGCGACATTAGTAAACGGCTTATGCTGATTGTTTCGATTGGGAGTAAAAGCCATGGAGACCCAAGCGCCATTGTCCGTTGCGGAGTTGGCGACACTGGAAGCCGTCGATGGTCCTTGCGGTCATAACACTGCATCATCAGAAATGACGGCAAGCCTGATCTCCCTCGGTTTCATCGAGGCGAGGTCAACCAACTTGTATGTGACTCAAGCTGGACGATCGCGACTGGCGACAGAGCGCTTGCTTATAAGGGATCGACGTAGTCCAGGCCGAGGTCAACAGCAGGGTGCCGGCCTGAAGATGGAGGATCGCCGCCAGCTTCCCAGAGCTGCGACATTGAAACTGATCCATGACACGATGCTCGCGGCTGCGCCGACGCACAAGGAGGCGAACGCGGCCTCCTCAAAGGCGCGTCGACAGCTTTATCGGGAATGCAGCCCATTGCTCAGGTCGCCCGCTCCGACAGGCGAGGCGGAGAGCGAATAGCAGATGCTGTCGCGATTAGGTTTTTCTACTGCTGCCGCGACAAGGTCTTTCTACATGCGCACCGAGCGGCGACTTGTCTCAGATCAGCACCATATGTGACAGATCACCGGTCCGTCACTCCAGGCGCTGGTGGCTGAAGGATCCCACGCGCGCTCGCCTGCAGTGGATCGAGAACAATGCCTCTCTTCTTTTTAGATATTCATAACGGCGGCATCATGCACGACGACATCGGCTCGGAACTGCCCGACGCCGATGCCGCGCGCCTGGAAGCGATCAGGGCGCTTCCGCAGATCGCGGCTGATGAGATCCCGAAGGGCGGCGATCGGCAGCACTTCGCAGTGGTCGTGAAGGACGAGAGCGGACACATCATTTACATGGCCACCCTCGTCTTCACCGGGCTGCGGCCGTAGCGCGAAGGGCTCCGACCTCCGCGGGTCGAAGGAGCTATGATGGAATCTGGGTGACAGCGCCGATCGGGCGGCGCGGTCTGCGGGAAGGCCAATGACCCCGATCCCGTCCTTGAACGTGACATCGGCGACAAGCTTCGGCAACAGCTCTTCGCTCTTCAGCCGTCGCAAGGTCCGGGCGGCCGCCAGGACGAGCTTGAACACCATCAGCCTGGCGGTGGTGGATGACAGCGCGCCCCTGGTGCGAACGGCGCGGTGCCGGACCGTGGCGAAGACCGACGCGATCGGGTTCGTCGTGCGCAGGTGATCCCAGGGCTCAGCCGGCAGGTCGAAATAGGCGGGCAGCGCGTCACGATCGCGGGTCAGGCATGCCGCAGCCTTCGGGTCCTTCGGCCCGTACTTGGCAACCCGTACTTGGCAACGCGTACTTGGCAACAAACACCGCGACGGCCGCCTCGGCGGCGGCCCTGGTCGGCGCCGCGGAGATCTCGCGGACGTCGGCCTTCATGGCGGGCTGCAGCGACTTCGGCACCTTGTTGAGCGGGTTGGCTGTCTTGCCTACTCAGCATCGCTGCTGGCGGGTGCCGGGAAAGACCTCGTCGAGCGCCCTCCAGGAGCCAAGGGCGCCTACCGCGACGGCTGGCGCGGCGACGAGCCCGCTTCACGTCGACCAGCAGTTCGCGCCAGCTCTGCGCGCTTTCGCGCACGCCGACGGGAAAGCCGACCAGTTCCTTCCGGCCCTCCGCCGTGGCGCCGATCGGCACCGGCATGCACTCGGCCTGATCCTCCAGCCGGGCCTGGAGGTCGGCCTAGACGTAGCGGCGCGCCGACACGTCGCGCGCCTGCCAGCGCTCGTGCTCGGCCTGCCACTCCCATCAGCGGCGCAACCATCGCCGGTGACAGGTTGCGGGCGTTCTCGCCCGCAACGCTGCCAGCGCCTCCTGCAAGGCGTGCTGGAAGTCGCTCGTCGAGATGCCGCGCAGGTACGGCACCGGCAGCAGGGCATCCAGGCTGCCCTTCCGCCGCGCCCAGCGCGGCAGCATCGCCGAGGTGAACCGGATGCGTTCCACGCCCTTGCCAGCCCCGCGGTCCCGGACCTTGGGGCGGCCCACCGCGACGGCGCCGATCCCGGTCTGCGCAGTGCGCTCGGGGCCGCGGCCGTGCCGGACAAGACGGACCCGACCATCCGGCAGCCTCAGCTCCGCCCGGGCAGCCGGAAAGGCCTCCAGGTCCACGGCCTGCGCCAACAATCGGCGGGCGCCAGTCCGCAGCACCTCGGTCAGGGGATCATCGACAGCGTCGGGCTGGCGGAGCCGCATGATGTTGCTAAGCAGGTTTCGCAAAAGTGCCCCGCGGTTTTGCGATCAAAACCTGCGGCCTATCGAAGGACTAAGCAGGTGAAGCGTTGGCCTGCCAACGCTTCACCTGCTTAGTCTCATCCATGGCGTATCGCTCTCCTTCAGAGGTTCCGGCAGGCTTGGACACCCGCCTCGATACGCCGCCCTTTTCAGGCCGCCATCACCCTAATTCCCCCACAGCTCTGCTCTGCAGGGTCACGGGTGCCAGAGCATGGTCATGCCGAGTGTGCCATGGCGAGGTAGTTGGCCGCCCGCTTTTCATAGCGGGTGACGATGCGGCGGAACTGCTTGAGGCGACGTTGCCTATGCCGCAATCGCCGTGCTCGCCGCTACCAGAATGACGATCTCCTCCGCGCCCTGTGCAGCAGCGACGACGCCTCGCGCATGAGGTGGCGAAGTGAACCAGCCGACCTGTTGAAACGTCCGCTAACCCATTCTTTTGCACCGGAGCGGACCGAGCGCTTCCGGCCAAGCCCGGTCTCAGGGCCTTGAGCCTCGCAGCGCCTGATCGACGAGGCGGTCACCATAGTCCACCGTCGGCGGTTCGGCACGGACCAGTAGGTGGTAGTAGATTGGTCCGACGATGAGATCGATGAACAAGTCGGTATCGAGGTCGGCTCGGAATTCGCCGTTCACCTTGCCTTCTTCCACTTCCGCCGCCGTCGCGGCACGGCGATGGCCGATCTGGCGATCGTAAAGCTCACGTAGCAGCTCGTGATCGGCCTGCCCTTCGGCGATCAGGTCCGCCATGACCTTGCCGAACATGCCGCCGAACTGCTCGATGAGCCGCCTGACCCGGTAGCGAAGCCGCTCTTCGGCGGACCCTGTTTTCGGGATCTCGACGTCAGGAACAAGCCGCTCGCGAAACATCGCCAGCACCAGCGCCGACTTCGTTGCCCACCAGCGGTAAACGGTTGGCTTACCCACACCGGCCCGTTTCGCGACCGCCTCGATGGTCAGGTCGCGAAGCGGGCGCGCCTCTAGCAACGCATGAACGGCGTCCATCACCGCCGCGTGCGAGGCAGCGCTCGCGCTGCGTGGACGTCCGCGGCGGGCCGGATCGGGCAAGGTCTCAGGCATGGACCTCCTTAACGTAACGACGCGGAAAGGCAATTGACAGGACGCATTATCGTAACTACACGTAACGTTAATTGCGTTGGAGACGATCGGAACCCCTCATGCCATCTCACCCCCAAGCGCCCCTGGATGAAGCGTGCCAGTTGAACCATCCGCTCTCGAATGAGGACCGAAAGGTGATGTCCGAGCTCCGCAATGCTGTCGCTCCCAACAAGGGCAAGCTGCAGGGCACGGCTGCGCGCGCTGCCTTCGATGCCATCAGCGAGCGAACGGCGGCACCCAACGGCGTAGCCTTTCACTCTGGGGAGGTCGGCGGCATCCCTGGTCTCTGGTGCACGCCGGAAGGCGCTAAGCCCGGCGCGGCGCTGCTCCACCTGCATGGTGGGTGGTTCACCTGGGGAACCGCGCGCGCCCTCCGCAACCTCGTGGGCCAGATCGCATCGCGTGCGGGCGTGGACGCCTTCATCCCGGACTACCGGCTGGCGCCGGAGCATCCCTTTCCCGCGGCGCTCAACGACGCGCGGTCCTGCTACGCCGGCCTGACCGGGGCGGCCGGGCGGCGCGTGGTTGTCACGGGAGACTCGGCCGACGGCGGCCTGGCCCTGCTTCTCGCGACATCTGTGCGACCGCGACCAGCGGCCGTGGTAGCGCTGTCACCCGTGACGGACCTGACGATGACGGGAGAGAGCTGGAACTCTCAAGCGGAGGTCGATCCCTACTTCACCCGGCCATAGGTCGAAGGGCTTGTGCGAGGCTACCTTGCAGGCCACGACGCGGCCGACCCGGAGGTCTCACCGCTATACCGCAACCTAAGCGACCATCCCGCCCTGCGCATCCACGTCGGGGAAGACGAGATGTTGTTGGACGACGCTCGCCGCTATGGAGCTCGAGCGGCGGCCGTTGGAGCCGACGTGAAGGTTGAAACCTGGAAAGGGATGGCGCACGGCTTCGTATCGAGCGTCGGACGTCTCGCCGCCGCTGACGCGGCGCTGGAAAGCTTCTGTCTGTTCCTGGCTCAGCGGATCGCGAGCTGAATGTAGGCGGGACGCCCAAGCGTCGCAGGGCAGCTTTGATGGGGTACGATCGACGCGTCGCGGCAGGTATCAGGACCGCACGTGCCGATCACCGAATTGCCGTTCTACCGTATCGCGACCTCCTGCGCGCATTTGGCTTAGCGCCCATTGTTGCCGATCGCGGATCCGTGTTCTTGAACTCGGTAGCGGACGCCAGTCGCCAGGAAGCGAGGGTAGAACGCGCAGCGCGCCAAAGCGGGCCGCCAAGGCTTGCTGGCCGGTCCCCGCGAGGCGCCGCGCAGCCTGCACGCGGTCCCGTCCACGATGATACGAGGCAACCGCATGCGTGAACCAGAATCCTATACCTTCGAGCCAGATGGCAGCTTCCCCAACTCGCGCCTCGCCGTGCTCGCCGACCGGAGCGCGATGCCGGCCGATACTGACACCATGACACGGGCCTTGGCGGCGAACGGCTGGTTGACCGCTTGGGTCAACGGCATCTTCGCCTATCATCACTTCCACTCCATCGCGCACGGAGTGCTCGGCATCGCCAGCGGCGAGGTCGACGTCCTGCCCGGCGGGCCGTCCGGCTGCACCGTCCGACTCGCGGTCGGTGACGTCGTGGTGATCCCGGCGGGGGTGGCGCACCGCAACGGCGGGCAGCCCGGCCGCCTCCTCGTCGTCGGCGCCTATCCCGGCGGAGCGGATTACGACATCAAGCGTGTCGCGCCGGGCGAGTTCGCCACCGCATGGGCCGCCACCTGGGCCGCAGCGAGGTCGGGCGTCAGTCCTTGAAGCGAGCCGGAGCGAAGGCGTCCAGCGGCACGCGGCGCGCTTCCCCATCAATGATCAGCTCGGCCAGGGCCTCGCCCGTCGCCGGCGCGTTCAGGATGCCCCACACGCTGTGGCCCGTCGCGACGTAGGCGCCCGCAACGCCCGGCACCGGGCCGATCAGCGGCAGGCCGTCGCGTGTGATCGGCCGGTAGCAGGCCTGGCGGGCGAGCACGGGGCTGCGCGCCAGCACCGGCGAGACCGCGACGGCGATGGCGTGGAGGCGATCGAGCGCGCCAGGGTCCGGTTCGACGTCGGCGGGGTCCACCGGCAGCGGCGCCTGACTGTTGATGGCAGCGATGTAGGTGTGCCATCCGCACGCGGAAAGATCTCCGGCGAACAGGTCTCGCCGTCCGCGTCGCGGTGCTCCAGGAACAGCGCCTCGGGCGGCAGCGCGTCGCCGGTGTCGAAGAGCAGGCTGTGGCCTTTCAGGGCGTAGATGGGCGGCAAGGGAAGCCAGCGCCGGGCGAGCTGCGACCAAGGCCCCATCGCGATCACGGCGGCGTCGCCCTC
>CALMGA010000519.1 GCA_937863205.1 uncultured Beijerinckiaceae bacterium
GATCGGTGTTGATGCGCCGAAGGCTGTAAGCGCCAGCACGGGATCGCCGCCGCCGGGGACGTGATAGTCAGCACGGGTTCGCCGCCCGCACTGAAGTAATCACCTCAGACCGATTTGGTTCTTGGTGAGCACCCTGCCGTTGCTCATCATTATGATGATGCCGGTGTGAGGTTCTACTCCGCCCCACTCAAGAATTGACATCTTGAAACCTCCTGTTTCTGTTTCTTGCGTGACTTCTCCGGCGCAGCCAATCGCTCCTACAACTTGAGCTAGTGTCATCTTTGTCTTGACGCGATCAAACGCCGCCTTCGTCGCGTCGCAGCTCAAAGCTGCGGTCGGAAGCAAGGCAAGTCCGAATGCGATACCGAGCAATCTCATAGGTCATTTTCCTAGAAAACATTTGTGGGTGAAGCTCTGTTTTGCTGCGCTGAAGATCGTAAACGCAGCGCGGGTTTGCCTCATAGCCGGAATGAGTAGCAAACGGGCACCAGTGCCCGTCCGCACGAAGTATAGTTCTCGCGCTCGCTCGGCCTCTTGAGCACATCGTGGGCATCTGGCGGGCCGCCGCCGGGAGTGACCTCGGCATTTAGCTGAATGCTCACACGCCACCGTAACCGTATCTTTGCCGGTACGCGAAGGCCGGCGCAGACGACACCAGCATGGCCGGCGCCAGCATACCGACGAGAGTTCGTCTCATGGTTGCGCCCTCGTCGAAGGCGCACGTCGCAGCAAAAGTCATGCCCTATAGGCAACACCGTCGAACGACCGCCCGAACATCCGTTACGCGTCAGTGCCAACAGCTTTAGAGATCATGATCGCGCGCTTCAAGAACGTTTCGGCGCTGGCGCCTGCGTGGAGGTAACTCAGCCTCATCAGCTCCGTGGCGACACTCACCTAAGTCACGAAGAGAACGATCGGCGCCTTGCTTCGTACTGAATTTCCGCTATGATTATCGCTTGCCTGTTCAGTCAGGCCTAATGCCGGTGTTACCCAATTTACGGCGATCTGCTCGGAGCACCCATTTGGGCTCCTATTCGGTGACGAAGAGAGGATCGCATGAAAAATGGTGAAGTATTAGTTTGTCCTTTCGTTTATTCGACGGGCAAGAATTGTTCAGGGTGCGTTACAGGTTGGAAACTCTACGGAGGCAACGGATCGCTGGCAACAGCGAAAAAGGTTCGCCTCTGGTGCTCTGCGGGATTTGACCATACCGGCGGCAATCGGTCATAGTCGGCCAAGGAGCGCATGGAGTTCTATCCCGATCAACTACCCACGGCAGTCTTCGAGATGATCGAAGCTAAACCCTAAATGAAGGCCCGGCTTAGACGCCGGGCCTTTCGATCTTATTATCGGTTCATGGAGTCCACTTGACGCCAACGCGTCTATTCAGGATCGTCACCTTGTCACTGATGTCGCTCAGCTCGCCGTCTGTTGCTGAGCCCTCAGATGCGAAGAAGGCCGCTCTCGCTTTGGCTTACGGCGTCATGTCGGACCAACACTGCGGGACGCATGACGCAGCCGCCGTAATGGAGTTACTGTTTGCAGACAAGCTTCCGAGACCATCGGATGCCACAGGTAAAGAGGCTATCGTCACAGTTGCCAAGCAATATTTTGCGGCAGGTGAACAACGATTTTGCGTGGCGGTGAAAAGCTTTCTACGAAGCGTCGTTGGAAGGAACGTTGATTAGATGTTGTTGCCTTGAGCGGTTTCCGTTCAGGTCGCATCGTATCCCGCAGCAGCGAGACAATTGGCGCACTCGGCGAACGTGAACCGGTCGGTGATGCGGCCGATGGCGCGCCATAGCCCCTCCCTGATGCGCTTCACAGTAGTGATAGATCGAGAACCCATGCTCGCGCGTACGCCGCCGCCGATTGCAGGCGGCACTCGACTCGTCGATCAGGTCCGCAACGCGGATCTCGGCCCCAAGCCGCTCGGCAAGACGCAGGCGATGACATAGGGGTGGCCGGACAGCAGGGGACAGCGCATTGCCAGAACGTATTGAGAAGTGACGGCCGGAGTCGAGCGCGATTAAGGCCGCAATCATCCGCCTCAGAACCTTCTACGACGTATGCAGAGGCCGCCGGGCACATTTGCGCTCGGCAGCCTCGTCTTGTTACGTCGCGATGCTGGTTTTCATCGCACGGGCGCAGGCTGCATAAGTCTGCCGCCCGATGGTCAACCCGCAATCTTGGAGTTCACGAAACACCCCACCGGGGATGATGTCAGTGCAGTTCCAGAGGAGATCGCAGGCGCGGGAGATCGGGATGGGTCGCGTTTCGTCGGCGACTTCGTACCCGACCTCAGGTTCAGGCTCACCAGCGTTCCAGCCGACATAGGCCGCAGCGGCAGCGAGAAAAGTATCTCGGACGTGCCCAGGGGCATGTCCGTATCGAAGCAGTTTCATGGCGTGTCTCCGGTTGTTGGGAGACCTCAGCCGATGCCCCGATCACGCTCGCATCATCCGAAAGGTCGAAGACCTTGCCTTGCCGTAACGCGCCAAGGTGCGGCTGAAGCAGCGCCCGCGAGAAGACCTGAGATCGGGTCGGCCTCTCGACTTGGTTCAAAGATCCTACGCAGTTCAACGCTTGTCTACGGCCGGAGCGCCTCAACGAGTGTCCTTGAGCAGCGACGACCTTTCGCCGTCCGGTCGGCGGTTTCGATCACGGCGCGCATGGAGCCATGGGATCGCGTGAAGATGCTGCATGGCTTGGGCTACCCGGCCGGCGTTGGTTTGCTGCATGGGCTTGTTGGTAGCCATCCCTGTCAGTGCTGACAAATTGAGCAGACGATGGACTTCGCCTCAAGCGCTGGTAAACTTCCTAACTTCAGCCCGACCTTGCATCGCTAGCTGCTGCCTTAACGACGCCCGCTGCTTTGGCGCCGATATCCGCAACGGCATTGGACGCCGCCTCGGGTGTCAATCCTTGTTTGCGGGCCTCGTTTGAGGCTCTGTCAAAAGCGTCGCTGAAGCCGTCGCGAACGGAGCCCTTCAGACGACCCACCGTTTCGGTCAGGGCGTCCTCTGCTGCAATGTGCGGAAGAGCAGCGGCGACGCTGGCGCCTACGGCGAGCCCCAACGCACCAAGGACCAGCGGTTGTCGGTTGAGCAGATCCGCGAAGCCGCTGCGGAGAGCGCCGAGCATGTCAGCGGCGCTACCGCCGGCTTGGCTACTCACCTTGCGCACCGGTGTCTCGATGTCGGATGCGCCTAGGCTACGCGTCGTCGCTTCCAACCCATCGTTGATCGATGCCCTGATGCTTGCACCGGCAGATGCGGCTTGGCTCGACCCCTTGCTCAGTTGCGAGCTGGCCGTCGACGCTACATCGGAGGCACGATCAGCAATGGTATCAAGACCAGCAGAAGCCGTCTCCGATGCTGTCGCCGCAAGCGATGATGCTGCATCGACGACCTTGCGGCCGCCGGCACCAAGGCTCGCCGTCGCCGTTTGCCCGACATCGCGCGCCTTGCGGAAGACGGATGACGTGCTGCCGCCGATCATCATCCATGTAATGCCCATGCTGATCAGGGCTGTTGGCACGGGGTTGTCGCGCGCCGCCTCAACGAGATCGCGCGCATAGTCCTTGAGAGCGCCGGACCTGTCGTTCGCCGTTGTCATGACAGTTGCCCCTTGGCTGCGCTGGCGTCGCGCTGAAGCTGACCAAATGTTCGCTGCGGTGTCAGCGTGCTGGCGCGCAACCGCCCGAGCCCAACCCCAGCAAGGATGGCGCTCACAATCAGCCCGAACACGGCCGCGAGGAAGAACGAGAGGGCGTCGGACAGCCCGGCCTGCATCAGCAGGGCGGCAACCATCATGAGGAGGATGACCAAGGTCGCCATCACAACGAGAACGGCACCGAAGATCAGCCCGATGCCGATGGCGGCGCCGGTCGCCTTTGCCGTGAGTTCGGCCTGCGCCAGCCTGATCTCGCTTCGCACCAGCGTCGAGAGCTGCTGGAACGCATCCGACAGGAGATTGGAAACCGAGCGATCGTCACGATAAGGCGTCATCGGTCGTCCCTCGATCCGACGATCGTCGAACCGGATGGCGCCGCAAAGCCAGACGCAACAGGCGGAATGCCGCCGGGTTCGCGCATCTTACCCCCAATGGTGGCATCATCGCGCGTGAACGGTGCGCCGGCGACGACGAGCGACGATCCCTTCGTCGAAGGTGAGGCCGAAGTCGAAGACGAACTCGCTTCATGAACAGCGGTTGGGGCCTTGAGAAGTCGCATGATGGCAAAGCCGCCGAGTACGGTGGCGCCGAGAAATGCCGCCGGCTGCCGCTTGGCAAAGCTTTGAACGTCGCCGAGAAGCTGCCGAACGTCGCGCCGCTGAACAGCGTCCGTCATCGCGTCGATCTCATCGGCAGCGCGCCGGATGTAGGTGGCGGCGGGCGGCATCTCGTGCTCAAGTTCATCGGCGGCACGTCGAATCGCGGCGGAGATGCCTTTGACCCGCTCAGCGCCGGCAGCCTTTTGGCCCTCAAGGGCGTCGTTCACCTTGTCACCGGCATCCGAAGCCTTGTCCTTGGCCGTGCCGACCAGATCGACGGCTTTATCGCTCATATCCTGCGTCGCTGCAGAGGCCTTCGCGCCGATGCCCTTCAACGCGTCGGCGGCGTCGCCGGCTCGATCCCGGAGATGATCGGTTGCCTGGCTTGCCACCGACGACCTGTCAGATGGCGTCGGGCTGTCTTTGACGTTGCTCATGTTGTCAATCCGATGCGGTTAGGAGTGCTTGTTGGTATCGTCCGAGTGTTCGGCTCCGTGCTGGCCGATCGCGGCATCAACAACAGCGCCCAGTCTTTCGCTTAGGTCCGAGGCGACATCATGCGCGCCCTCAGGGGTCAGGCCCTGCTCCTTCGCGTGGCCGACGGCACCGTCGTAAACGTCGCTGACGGCGGCACGGACAGTATCGTAGCCCTGATCAACGAGGTCGGACGCTTTCTGCTTCAGGTCGGGAGCGACCTTGTCGAGCAAACGTCCCTCAGTCTCCGTTGCGGGCACGATCGCGGCGAAAAGCGCGCCGAGCACCAAGCCGGCGCCGGCCACCAGCAGCGGATTCTTGTGGAACAGCTCGACCGCAAGCGACTGCGTTTGCGTGACTTTGCGACCGGCATAGTCGCGGGCGTCTGCGAGATGGTCCGATCCGCCCTGCAGAAGTGACCTACCCGTGTCGGCGAGACCTGCGGCGGCTTCGTGGCCGGCATCCATCAGATCGCTCGCCCGCGCGGTGGCATCATGCGTGGCTTCACGAACGCTGTCGCGTGCGGCATCGACGCTGGTGGCGACCTGCTGGCCGGCTTGCGTGCTGGCAGTTTTGACGTTGGTCCAAGCACCGCTCAGGGCATCACCGGATCGATTGCCGGCCTGCTTCACGCGATCGCTCGCATCGCTTGCCGCGTCGGCAAGGGCCTGTTTGGCTGTCGGACGGGCCAGGGCGACACCAGCCCCGATCAGCAGCAACGGCATCGGTACGCGCCGTCCCATCCGCCACAGCGGCAAGGTGAGCCCGGCCCCGATAGCGAAGGAACGCAGCGGATTGGCACGGACGCGGTTGCGGATTTCGGTGCCGACATAATCGAGCGACGCCGTGTGGCGCAGCTCCGCGACCTCGCCGAGCACGGACGCACGGAGCGCATCGACGGTGTCGACGAGAACCCCTCGGTTCTGCTCTACCTCGCGTTCGAGACGATCGAGCGATTTACCGGATGCGGAGTTCATGGAAGGTCCTAACCTCAGGTGCGAGAAGATCGGCTCGCTTGACCGCTTCTCACGCTCGGCGTCATTTCATTGAAGGCGTCCACGCTTTGCTGATCTGCGGTGACGCCTACGTATGAACGTTCCTAAGCGCCGTGCAGGAGAAGAGTTCGCGAGATTATTTCGGCAGCAAGCCCAATCGCGATCGTTGTCGCCTGATGAACGCTCCTGGCCGCGCCACTCGCAACATGGCTGTTTGCGCAGTGATCCCCGCAGCGTCGTCCAGGGCGCAACCTACACGCTCGTGGTGACATCCGTTGATTTCGGTGAAGGGGATGCCGGCTGGTGATGCGACCGATCCGACCGCGCTCAAGGGCATGAAGCCACGGGTGCGGTCTAATCTCCTGTATCGGACGAGCGTGCGCGGGCTGGTAGCGAAGGAGGGGGAGCGGGAAGGAGCTAAGTGGTTGCTCGCACAAAAGAGCGGAGGCGCATCTGTGCCATTTTGAATCAGAATGCAAGGTGGGGGAGCTATGCTTATCCACACCTCGCTAACTTTCTTTCGACGTGTTACGGATGGGAACAAATAACGAACTGATTGGATCAGCGATGGCTCCCCGAACGATGAAATACCAGTCACATGCGGTAACAGCGCAGAGGCTTGAGGCTGCTGATAGCCCCGACGACTTCCCCACTCCCCCTTGGGCGACCCGCGCTCTGATTGAGCATGTGATCGGGGGCAAAGACGCGCTTCAGAGTATGTCCTGCCTCGAACCAGCTTGTGGTGCCGGGCATATGTCTAAGGTACTCAAAGAATACTTCGGTAATGTCCAATCCGCCGATGCATTCTACTATGAATATGGAGACATCAGAGACTTCCTGACGTATCCATACGAGACTAATACGGTCGATTGGGTGATTACAAATCCGCCATTTCGGCTAGCTGAGGAGTTTGTTCTTAAATCAATCAACGTCGCTCGGTGTGGAGTAGCAATTCTAGCTAGGACTGTGTTTATTGAGAGTGTTGGACGCTATAACAGGATTTTTAAAAGCGAGCCTCTTACTCATTTTGCGCAGTTCACCGAACGTGTCCCAATGGTCAAAGGAAGATTGGACAAGAAAGCCACGACGGCGACAGGGTATGCGTGGCTCGTCTGGAATAAGCAACAGAGGTGCGAGCCTAAACTAGTCTGGGTGCCTCCCTGTCGGAAGCGGCTTGAGATGGCTAATGATTACGAACTGCCGGCAGATAAAAGCCCGCGTTCGAGGGATCCTGCCCAACACAAGCTATTCGCTTCCTAATCATCGTCGGCGAGCTTCGACCCGCCCTCAAGTTGATTGAGGGCTGCGTCAACATCTTTGATGGCTTTGCGTAATGCTTTGCGAGAGGCTCTAAGAGCCTCCGCTGCCGCCTGCGTGGACTGCCCTGACGAGTAGGGTCCGGGCGGCGGTAATTCGCTGAGATCAGCCGCTTCCGCCTCGGGATGCAAATGGCCTTGTTCCGCTTCTGCAATGCGGCCCTGATTCACACCGAAATAGGCTGCGATGTCATGCTTCCGGTCGCCTCGTGCGATCATACCTTTCACAAGCGAGACATCGTGCGCGCTGAGGCGCCTCCCACTTGGCTTCGCTCTGTCACTCATTGCCGCTTCCGCTCACAAGCCTGATTGGTTGCAGCCTATGCGAGTACGCGCGAGAGTGGAGTATGTCTTTAGTCGATAACGGCTACGCCGTCCGATGCCGCTGCCAGTACCCTACGAAGTCGGGGCTGGTCGCCTTCATTGTCGTCCGTTTCGTCAAGCGGCGGAGCTGGTCGCCGTTCGACACGCGGCGGTTATCCTCGCGCCCTGACATCTCCTGCGCACACCGAAGCAGGTAGACGCCCGCGATGTGATGATGGTGCCCGGCCTCGGCGCGGCGGAGGCGGCTGACGCCCGACACGTTAGGCCGATGCGGTACCTTACTGGTACCTAGCAGCTCCGAAAAAGTGGCGCACCCGAAGGGATTCGAACCCCTGGCCTCTGCCTTCGG
>CALMGA010000520.1 GCA_937863205.1 uncultured Beijerinckiaceae bacterium
GTGGGTTGGTTGGACATCGGATCGTTCCCGAGCTGAAGGTTGACCCTTCATGCTCAGAGCTCGATCCGGCCTCTCTCAACCCACTCTAACGACCACGGCTACGCGACACCGCGCCGAGCGCGTCTCGCGGAGCGGGTTCGTGCTTGGGCGCGAAGTTGTCGATCCGGCGCCATTCTTCAGCTCACCCTCGTCCTGCGAAGATGCATGACCGCGTGTTCGATGCTTATCCTGTTCGCCCAAACTTACTTGTCGGCCGAGCGGGCGTCCTCGACGGCACATGGCGCGTGTGCCGTCGCTGCACTCATGCCGCAGCCAACAGCGCTTCGAGGGCGATGGGGAACCGGCGCACCCGTACGCCGGTGGCGTGCCATACCGCGTTGGCCACCGCACCGGCCGAACCGGTGATGGCGATCTCGCCGACGCCCTTGATGCCGAGCGGGTTGACGTGGGGGTCGTGCTCGTCGACGAGGATCGCCTCGAGCGACGGCACGTCAGCGTTCACCGGCACGTGGTACTCCGCGAGGTTGGCGTTCATGATGCGGCCGGTGCGCCGATCGGTGACCGCCTGCTCGTGCAGCGCGAAGGACACGCCCCAGATCATTCCGCCGTAGTACTGGCTGCGCACCAGCCTCGGATTGATGATGCGTCCTGCCGCAAAGGCGCCGACGAGCCGCGTCGCGCGGACCTGGCCGAACTCGGGATCGACCTTCACCTCCGCGAACACCGCGCCGTGGGCGTGCATGGCGTAGTGTTGCTGTGCGGCCGGGTCGGGCACGCCCGTGCCGGCACCCTCGACCTCCGACAATCCGGCGCGGGCGAGGATATCGGCGTAGCTCTCGCAACGTCCTTCGTCATCGCGGCGATGCAGCCGCCCGTCGCGGGCGACCACGCCGGCATTGCCCGCGCCGTAGAGGGGCGAGCGGTCGTCGGCGGTGGCGAGCGCGGCGAGCTTGGCGATGACGTCTGCACCGGCGTGATGGATGGCGGTGGCAACCGTAGCGGTGTGGGCGGAGCCGCCGGCGATGCCGGCATCGGGAAGGTCGGAGGTGCCGGAGCGGAACTCGAGGCGCTCCAGCGGGAGGCCGAGCCCGTCCGCCGCCACCTGGGCGAACGCCGTCCAGGCGCCCTGGCCCATGTCGTGCGCGCCGGTCTCGACGACCCCGGCGCCGTCCGCCCGGATCACCGCCCGCGCGTGGCCGGCGAACATCAGCGCCGGGAAGGTCGCCGTACCCATGCCCCAACCGACGAGCAATCCATTGTCGTCGCGCATCTGTCGCGGCTGGAGCGGACGGCTTGCCCAGCCGAAGCGTTCGGCGCCGCGCGCGTAGCACTCGCGCAACGCTTTGGAGGAGAACGGCTTGCCCGAAATCGGTTCGGTTTCCGCGTAGTTCTTCAGTCGGAAGGCGAGCGGGTCCATGCCGCAGGCGTGCGCCATCTCATCGACCGCGCTTTCCAGCGCGATCGACCCCGGCGCCTCGCCGGGTGCGCGCATGAACAGCGGCGTGCCGGTGTCGATGCGCACGGCGTCGTGGCTCGTGGCGAGCGCGGGCGTGGCGTAGAGCGTGTGGGCGACCTCGGCCGCCGGCTCGATGAAGTCGTCGAAGCGGCTCGTCGCGGTGCGCGCATGGTTGGCGATGGCGGTGAAGGCGCCCTCGTCATCCACGCCCATGCGGATCGTCTGCCGGGTCGGCGCGCGGTGGCCGACGGGGCCGTACATCTGTTCGCGCCGCAGCACCAGCTTGACGGGGCGTCCGGTAAGGCGCGCGGCGAGGATACCCAGCACCTGCGGGCCGTTGAGCAGCCCCTTGGACCCGAAGCCGCCGCCGAGGAAGGGGCTGCGGATGTGGATGTTCTCGGGGCCTATGCCGAACAGCGTCGCGACGCGGGCCTGCGTCATAGCCATGCCCTGGCTCGGCGTATCGAGCTGCAGGCGCTCGCCGTCCCAAGCCGCCACGATGGCATGGGGCTCCATGGCGTTGTGGTACTGCGCCGGCGTGTCGTAGACGGCCTCCATGCGGCGGCTCGCGGCGGCGAGGCTCGCTTCGACGTCGCCATGTGCAGCGGCGGCCGGGTGGCCGGGACCGACCACGGTGGGCGTGAAGGCGTCATCGGCATCGAGGCCGAGCCGTACCGGCTCCGCTTCGTAACGTGGCGCGAGCAGTGCCGCGCCTTCCGTCGCCGCTTCCAGCGTATTCGCGATCACCACGGCGATCGGTTGGCCGGCGTAACGCACGCCGTTGTTCTGCAGCGCGTCCATGCGGAAGGAGAAGGGCGAGTCCTTGTTGTCGGGATCGCCGGCGAGCGGCGGACGGTTCTCCGGCGTCATCACCTCCACCACGCCCTGGTGCGCCTTCGCGGCGGCAACGTCGAGGCCGACGACGCGACCCCGCGCGACTGCACTCGTCGCCAGCACGGCGAAGAGCAGGCCGGGCGGGTGGTTGTCTGCGGCGAAAGTTGCCGCCCCCGTGACCTTGAGCGACCCGTCGTGACGGGTCAGCGGCTGACCGATGCTGGAGCCCTGGCGCAGGTGCGCCGGGTCGGAGGTAAGGGCGAGATCTGTCACGGATGTGGCCTTTGGTCAGGTGGCGAAGGGCGAGGCGGGCAGGGCGGCGATACGGGCGGGCGTGCCCGTCGCGGCCAGCAACAGGGCGCGCGCCACGATGCGGCGCGCCAGCTCGATCTTGTAAACGTTGTCGCCGGATGGCTTGGCCCCGGCCAGCGCCGCGTCGGCGGCGCGGCGGAACACCGCTTGATCCGGCGCCGCGCCGATGAGCGCAGCTTCCGCGTCGCGGGCGCGCCAGGGCTTCAGCGCGACGCCGCCAAGCGCGATCCGCGCTGCGGCGATGCGCCCGTGCTCCATCCGAAGAGCGGCGGCGGCCGACACCACGGCGAAGGCGTAGGATGTGCGCTCCCGAACCTTGAGGTAGCGGGCGTGGGCGGCGAAGGCGGCAGCCTCCGCCGGCAGGCGTACGGCGACCACCAGCTCGCCCGGCGCCAGAACGGTTTCGCACTCCGGCGTGTCGCCGGGTAGGCGGTGGAACTCGGTCAAGGGCACGTCGCGCCGGCCGTCGCGCCCCTCGAGCTCCACCATCGCATCGAGCGCGGCGAGCGGCCCGCAGCAGTCCGCAGGCTGCGTCGCGCGGCAGTGCTCGCTCCAGCCGAGCACGGCGTGGAGCCGGGTTTCACCGCCCCGCGCGTCACAGCCGGCGCCGGCATCGCGCTTGTTGCAACGGCTCGCCGTGTCGGTGAAATAGGCGCAGCGGGTGCGCTGGAGCAGGTTGCCGCCGACCGTGGCGGCGTTGCGCAGCTGCGCCGAGGCTCCCGCCAGCAGTGCCTCCGCCACGGCGGGGAAGCGGCGGGCGAACCCGGTGTCGTGAGCAAGGTCGGCGTTGCGCACGAGCGCGCCGACCCGAACGGACCCGTCGGGGGCGTGCTCGATCGAGCCGAGGCCCGGCAGGCGACCGAGATCGACGAGGCGGGCGGGCCGCATCACCCCACCCTTCATCAGGTCAAGCAGGTTGGTGCCGGCGGCGTGGAAGGCGGCGTCCGGTCGGGAGGCGGCGGCGACCGCCTCGGCAACGGTTGCCGGCTGGACGAACTCGAACCTGTTCATGCCGCCTCCTGGCTACCGATCCGGGTGAGACGCGCGCTGGCGTCAAGCACCGCGTCCGTGATGCCACGGTAGGCGCCGCAGCGACACAGGTTGCCGCTCATGCCCTCGCGCACCCGCTCGGGGTCGTCGCCGGCTTGGCCCTCCGCGATCAGCCCGACCGCGCTCATGATCTGGCCCGGCGTGCAGAAGCCGCATTGGAAGCCGTCGTGCTCGATGAAGGCCTGCTGCACGGGATGGAGCTGGCCATCCCTCACCAGCCCCTCGATGGTGGTCACGCTGGCCCCGTCCTGCGCCGCCGCCAACACCAGGCACGCGTTGACCCGCCGTCCATCGAGCAGCACGGTGCAGGCTCCGCATTGGCCGCGATCACAGCCCTTCTTGGTACCGGTGAGATGCAGGCGCTCGCGCAGCAAGTCGAGCAGGGTGACGCGGGGATCCTCCAGCGTCACGACCTGCGCCGCTCCGTTCACGGTCAGCGAAATTGACAAATCCATGCGCCGCTCCGATCAGATGGTCACGGCAACCGGGTGCCGTGAACCCCATTATACGGAGGGGGCCTCCGTTTTCAAGGTATTCTGAACCGGAGATGGACGGTGCCGCACCGGGAGGAGGCCAGGACTGGGCGGCGGCCCCGCGCGGACGCGGCGCGCAACCGCGAACGCCTGCTGGCGGCGGCCCGCACCGTTTTCCGCGACGGCGGTCCCCAGGCGAGCTTCGAGGCGGTTGCCCGCACGGCCGGAGTTGGCGTGGGCACGCTCTACCGCCATTTCCCGACGCGCGACTCGCTGTTTGAAGCTGTGTACCGCCGCGAAGTCGCCGAACTGGTGGCGCTGGCAGGTGCGCTCGCCGACGATCTCGCGCCGGTGGCCGCACTGCGCCGCTGGCTGCACGCCAACGTCGCCTTCGTGACGACCAAGAAGGGTATGGCCGCCGCCCTCGCAATGGCCGTTCAGGGATTGGGGCCGCGGCGCTCGACGGAGCTGTCGGCCTACACGGCCGAGCAGCTGACCGCCGCAGTCGGCAGATTGATGAACCGGGCGGTGGCAGCGGGCGAGCTGCGAGATGATATCGGCCCGGGCGACTTGCTCCATCTGTTGGTCGCGCTCTGCTACGATTCTGACGCGCCCGGCTGGCAGGACCACGTGGCGCGATTGCTGGACGTGTTCGTCGACGGGTTGTGCAGGATCTCCGGTGAGGTGCCCTGATCGATCAAGCCAGCATGTCCTACCTTATGCCTGAAACAATCATCTCATCTGATCCGTGCTCAAGACCAGCAAGCCTCCTGATCGACCTTCAAAGCGGCAACGCCGACAGCATAAAATCGCAGTACGTTCACACTCAAGAGCGATGTAGCGGAAACTGGCCGATACCGGACCGGCGGCCCTCTGGAGCGAATGCGGGATAGCTGCCGTAAGTCCAGCCGGCGGCAAAGCCGCCACTTTGCAGGTCGTCTGGCTCCTCCAACCAACGTGAAGCGGCTTCGTGAAGCTCGACGTCGCTTCGGTGACCACCGCCGCAGCCACTCACGCCATTGGTCTGGCCAGCTGCGATTGAGTGGCCGGATGCATCGAACCGCACCGTGATAGCAATCGTCGCCCCGGCCGAGCCGTGGCCGACGCGGCGGCTCGACACCTTCCGCTCGAGTCCCCGCACATCGCACGCAAGAGGTGACGGTCTCCTGCGACCATTTCTCCAGCTGTCCGGGTCGCCTCGTGTTCGCCGCTCGACCAAGTTCATCCGCGCCGCGTCACGCCCGGACAAGCTCGACACCCCCGCGGATCAGGGTGATCCTGGTGTTCACCTGCGGGTACTTCGTTTCCTACCTGTTCCGCGGCACCAACATCAGTTTCGCCCCGTCGCTGACCCGCGACACCGGGCTGAGCGCCGGCATCCTCGGCCTCGTCACGAGCATGTACTTCCTCGGCTTCGCGGCCGCGCAGGTCCC
>CALMGA010000521.1 GCA_937863205.1 uncultured Beijerinckiaceae bacterium
CCCAAGGGCGAAGCCGGACCCGCCGGCGCGAAGGCGTCGGGGCCGGCCCTGCGCGTGATCGGCGATCAGGCCGAGGCGTCCTGCGCGCCCGCCGAGATCATGGTCAGCGCGCTTTGCCCGCAGACCGGCAGCACGGTAAGCTTCAACAACGGCGGCGCCAGCTGCGAGGGCAAGCCCGCGCCCAAGGTGGTCGTGGTCTGCGCCAAGAAGTGAGGCCGGGGCCGCGGTCCATCCCCGCCGGGCAGCGGCAGCCGCACCGATGATCCGCCGGTGTCCCCGCCGGATCCTCGTCGGCTCCATCGTCCTGGCCATTCGTCGGACGCGACGACACTCCATCGCCGCGATCGACGAGAGCATCAGACCCTGAAACGGGTCCGGTCCGATGCTTTAAGTTATTGTGCCGCATCGGATTACTCCGAAAACCGCTTCGCACTTTTCGGTCCGATGCCCGAGTCCGAGGCGAACCGCCCGCGCGATACCGCACGCGCGCCGCAGAGCGCTGCCGTTCGGCACCGGCGCGGGTGCGGCGGCAGGGGTCGGCGGGCGGCCATCGAGCGTCTTCAGCAACGGCCCGGCGCCCGTCACCGCCGGTCCGCCGCCCGCAACGGAACACAGCCGGAATGCCAAGCCAAACGCCCTTGTCCCAGCCGGCCCTCGCGGCGGCGGTGGCCGCCATCGCCGACCACATGCGCGGGCGCAGCGATCGCGGCGCCGTCGCCAGCTACATCCCCGAACTGGCCCGCGCCGACGTCGGCGCCTTCGGCCTTGCCGTGGCCTGCGGCAACGGCAGCGTCGTGGCGGCCGGCGATGCCGACGTGCCCTTCTCCGTGCAAAGCATCACCAAGGTGTTCACCCTGACGATGGCGCTGGGCACCATCGGCGACGCCCTGTGGCGGCGCGTCGGCCGCGAGCCGTCGGGCAGCCCGTTCAACTCCATCGTGCAGCTGGAGCGCGAGCGCGGCATCCCGCGCAATCCCTTCATCAACGCCGGCGCCATCGCCGTCACTGACGCCATCCTCAACGGCCACCAGCCGCGCGAAACGCTGGGCGAAATCCTGCGCTTCGTGCGCGAACTGGCCGAGGACGACACGGTCAGCATCGACGGCGCCGTGGCGGCTTCGGAAAAGCGCACCGGCTTCCGCAACGTGGCCCTGGCCAACTACATGAAGTCCTTCGGCGTGCTCACCAATCCGGTGGAGCTGACCTTGGGCGTGTATTTCCACCACTGCGCCATCGCGATGAGCTGCCGCCAGCTCGCCACCGCCGGCCGATACCTCGCCTTCGGCGGGCGCAATCCGGCGAGCGGCCTCAGCGTGGTGTCGGCCGAGCGGGCGCGGCGCATCAATGCGGTGATGCTGACCTGCGGCCATTACGACGGCTCGGGCGAGTTCGCCTACCGCGTCGGCCTGCCCGGCAAGAGCGGGGTGGGCGGCGGCATCCTGGCGATCGCGCCGGGGGTGGCCTCGATCGCGGCGTGGTCGCCGGGGCTGGACGAAGCCGGCAATTCGCACCTCGGGCAGATCGCGCTGGAAATGCTGGCGAAGCGGATGGGGTGGTCGATCTTCGGGTGAGGCGGAGGGCGCGAGCTTCGCGGATCGGGTTAAAGTGCCAAAGATCCGTGATGGCTAAGCCTCTAATCATCAGTGTCCGTCGGCAAACAGCCGGTTCTTAGATGACAGATTGCAAGGCTCGCCTTCCACGCTTTCGTCAGCAATAACTCACCTGAAGTGGCGAATCGGAATATCCGCAAATGGCACGTGCACCGAAGGTTAATAAGGCCAACGACACGGGCGTGTCCGCTTCGGACACAACAGATCCAATTTCTGAGCACAATGAAAAGATCATCAAAGAAGTCGCACGGAGAAAGCGGGTTGTCCGCAACTTTCCCGCAGCTCCCTTCGAAGAGCCGCTCGCATTTGCTCGACAAATCTTTGACTTCGGCAGCGGGGAACAAGTTCGACGACTCACGCTATTCGATCATTTAGGAAAAGCTCCAGAAAGTGGAAATAGTCGCCAGCTTATTATCAATGCCGGCCGATATGGATTTTCGAAGGGGGCGTGCAGTCAGATATATTAGAGCTTACACCCGATGCGGTTAAAGCTGTCGACCCACAAATGCCTAAGCGTGAGCAGGCTCGTGAACAAATAAAACTTGCCGTCGAGGACATCGAACCTTTTGCCAAGCTCCACGAACGTTTCGTTGGCAAAGCGCTTCCGGCGCGAGCGGCTCTAATTGATGCAGCCCGAGAGTTTGATGTTGGGAGCGATGCCGCCGAAGAGGCAGTCGATACTTTTATACTAAATCTTAGGTTTGTGGGCCTGCTCAAAACCCTATCTGGCGCAGAGCGTATCGTTTCAAAGGATTTGGCTCTTGATGCGCTGCCCGCATCTCCATCAAGTGCAAACTTCACTCATCAGCTTGCCACAGAGCAGTTCAACCCGATCATTACGGCTGAACACGCTCAGTTCGAGTCGACCTGCTTCTACATAACTCCCATAGGTTCGGACGATAGCGAACAGCGGAAGCATTCAGACCTTTTCTTGGGTTCATTCGTAGAGCCGGCAATCCAATCGTTTGGACTCAAGGTTGTGCGTGCCGATCAAATAGACAAACCAGGCGTAATCACAAAACAGATCATTGAGTACATTGTTAGGTCAAGGCTTGTAATAGTCGATCTCTCATATCACAATCCCAACGTGTTTTATGAGTTAGCCCTACGCCATATGATGCGACTGCCGATCGTGCAGATTATCAGAAGGACAGATATAATACCTTTCGATCTCAACCAGATGCGCACCATCATAATTGACACAAGTAACATATTTACCTTAGTGCCGCGTATAGCCACCTACCAATCCGAAATATCCTCGCAAGTGCGCAGGGCTTTAGAAAATCCGGACGCTGTAGAAACATCTATCTCAACATATTACCCCAACCTGAAAGTCAGTCTGAGCTGAAATTTTCGCAGCAATGTTCGGAAGCTGGTGCCGTGCGGACATTCACCCCGGGTCGGAAACCGCCCTTGCTTTAAAGCGCGGCTGCCATTGCGCCCAAAGAATGCAGCGTCAACGTCCTGCACCGCTCCCCTACCGCCGCCCCAGCGCCGCCTGCGCCGCGGCCAGCCGCGCGATCGGCACCCGGAAGGGCGAGCACGACACGTAGGTGAGCCCGACCTTCTCGCAGAACTCGATCGAGGCGGGGTCGCCGCCGTGCTCGCCGCAGATGCCCATCTTGATGTCGGGGCGGGTGCGGCGGCCGCGTTCGGCGCCGATCTCGACGAGTTCGCCAACCCCCTGCTGGTCGATGGTGACGAACGGGTCCGAGGCGAGGATGCCCTTGGCCGTGTAGGGGCCGAGGAAGGAGGCGGCGTCGTCGCGCGAGATGCCGAGCCCGGTCTGCGTCAGGTCGTTGGTGCCGAAGGAGAAGAACTCCGCGGTCTCGGCGATCTCGGCGGCGCGCAGGCAGGCGCGCGGCAGCTCGATCATGGTGCCGACGCTGTAGGGCACGCGCTCGCCCGTTTCGCCGGCGACCGCTGCCGCCATCGCGTCGATCGAGGCCTTCACCATGTCGAGTTCGATGACGCCGATCACCAGCGGCACCATGATCTCGGGGCTCACGACCTGCCCGGTCTTCTTTTTGGCGGCGATGGCGCCCTCGAAGATGGCGCGGGCCTGCATTTCCGCGATCTCGGGAAAGGCGATGGCGAGACGGCAGCCGCGGAAGCCCAGCATCGGGTTCTCTTCCTTGAGCTCCAGGGCGCGGCGGCGCAGCCTCTCGGTCGACACGTCCATCGCCGCGGCGGTTTCCTCGATCTCGGCGTCGGTGTGCGGCAGGAACTCGTGCAGCGGCGGGTCGAGCAGGCGGATCGTCACCGGCAG
>CALMGA010000522.1 GCA_937863205.1 uncultured Beijerinckiaceae bacterium
GCGCTACGTCGCGCTCCCCCACGCCGACGCGCGCGGCCTGTCGGGCGTCGTCCTCGCCGCCGCGGCACGGGACGCGTGAAGCGGGCTCGCGCGCGCCGCCGGTTCCATGGCGCGCGGTGCCGCCCCATCCGAACCGGAGGCAACAGTTCATGAAATTCGCCGCCCTCATCACCTACGGCCCGGACAAGAAAGCCGCCAAGGACGTTTTTCCCGGTCATCGCGCCTACCTGCGCTCCCTGCTGGACGACGGCCGGCTCGCCGCCGCCGGTCCACTCGCGGATGGTGCCGGGGCCCTGTGGGTCTTCGAGGCCGAAACGCTTGCCGACGCCGACGCCGTGGTGCGCGGCGATCCTTCCCATGCGGCGGGGGTTTTCGCGGCGTGGCAGATCCATCCGCTGGCCTACTGGTCGGCCAAGGAGGCGAAGGGCGCGTGATCCCGCGGCGAGCGCGAGGATCCTGGTGATGCGCCTCTGCCGCGCGGCGGATGCACGAAACGAACGACCGGACGGAGGCGGCGTTAGAACGGGAGGGCGCCGAACTCACGGAGCCGTGCGCCAGTGGTTGTGCCGCAGCGGGCCCGATGCCGCCGCGGCACGTTCGATGCCGGGTCCGGCGCATGGGCGGGCGGTTCGGCCGGGAGACGCGCATGAAGCTTTGGCCGGGCGGTGATCGGCGCAGGTCGGTCAGGGACTCCTCGGTCCGGCGGGCGGCGAACTGGAGCCTCGTGCCGCTCGGCCTCGTCGGCGGCTTCGCCGGCGGTCGGGCGCTGCGGGGGCCGGGCGAGCTGCCGCTGCCGCCCGCGCTCGACGCCGAGATCGGCACCCTGCGCATCCCCTTCGGTCGGCTGGCCTATTACCGCGCCGGCCCGGCCACGGGCGTGCCGCTGCTGTTGATCCATTCGATCAATGCCGCCGCCAGCGCCTACGAGGTCAAGCCGCTGTTCGAGCACTATGCCGGCCAGCGTCCGGTCTACGCGCTGGACCTGCCCGGCTTCGGCTATTCCGACCGCACCGACCGCATCTACACGCCCCGGCTGATGACCGATGCCATCCTCGCCATGCTGGCCGAAATCCGCGCCGACCACGGCGCCTTTCCCATCGATGCGATGGCGTTGTCGCTGTCGTGCGAGTTCCTGGCGCGGGCGGCGGCCGAGCATCAGCTGAGCTTCCGTTCGCTCGGATTCGTCAGCCCCACCGGCTTTGAATCCGCGTTGGAGCGCCAGGGCGCGGCCGGCACGACCTACGGCCGGCCGGCGGTGCGCGACGTCATCTCCTTCCCGCTCTGGGGCCGTGCCCTGTTCGATGGGTTGGTCAGCCGGCCGAGCATGCGCTTCTTCCTGCAGAAGACCTGGGGCTCGAAGCGCATCGACGAGGGCCTGTTGGATTACGACTACCTCAGCGCGCATCAGCTCGGCGCCGAGCACGCGGTGTTCTCCTTCGCCGCCGGCTTCCTGTTCAGCCGCGACGCGCTCACCGTGTACAAGAGCCTGGGCGGGCCGGTGTGGATGTGCCACGGCACGCGCGGCGACTTCGTCGACTATGCCAAGAAGACCGAGGTCACCGGGCGATCGAACTGGAAGGTCGCGGTGTTCGACACCGGCGCGCTGCCGCAGTTCGAGCGCCTCGACGAGGTGACCGCCTACTTCGATGCCTTTCTCGACGAGCTGTGATGTCGTCCGAACGCAGGCTGGACTTCGAGCGCGACGGACAGGATTGGCCCAACCGCGACGCCAGCCGCTTCGTGGAAGCGGCTGGCATCCGCTGGCACGTCCAGGATTTCGGACGGACGACCGGGGGTGACGGACCGCCGGTGATGCTGCTGCTCCACGGCACCGGCGCGGCGACGCACTCCTGGCGCGGGCTGGTGCCGCTGTTGCGCCAGCGCTTCCGGCTGATCTCCCTCGACCTGCCGGGCCACGGCTTCACCCAGCGCCCGCCGACCGAGATGTACACCCTGCCCGGCATGGCCGCCGGCGTGGCTTCGGTGATGGCCGCCCTCCGCGTCGCCCCGGCGATGGTCGTGGCCCATTCGGCCGGCGCGGCGGTGATGCTGCGCATGGCTCTCGACGGTCAGGGCGCCTCCCGGCAGCCGCGCGCGCTCGTCAGCCTGAACGGGGCGCTGCGCCCCTATGGCGGCGACGCCGCCCGCTGGCTGTCACCCGTCGCCAAGCTGCTGTTCCTCAACCCGTTCACCCCGCGCCTGTTCGCCTGGACGTCGAGCAACCGGGCGTCCGTCGAACGCCTGATCCGCAACACCGGCTCCACGGTGGATGCGGCAGGGCTCGGCAACTATCAGACGCTGGTCGCCAACCCCGACCATGTCGCGGCGGCGCTGGGCATGATGGCGAACTGGGACCTGCAGCCGCTCGCCCGCGACCTGCCCAGGCTCGCCGCGCCGCTGCTGCTGATCGCCGGGCGCAACGACAAGGCGATCAAGGCGGACGACAACTTCGTCACCCGCGACCTGGTGCCGCGCGCCAGGGTCGAGATGCTGCCCGGCCTCGGCCACCTCGCCCATGAGGAGGCACCCCAGGCGGTGGCCGCGCTGATCCTCGCCTTCGCCGCCGAGACCGGGGCTTTGCCGGACAAATCCTGAGCCGAAAGCCGGACCGGCGGCATCTCGACAAGTGTCAACTTCGTGTTACACTACGCGTCGATGGCGACGCTGACACTCGATCCGCACGTGCCTCATCGACCTGCGGCGCCAGCCCTGCGCGGCGTCGACCGCCGACCGCACGCGGCCGTGATCGGCAGCGGCTTCGGCGGCCTCGCCGCGGCGGTGCGGCTCGGGGCACGGGGCTATCGCGTCACCGTGCTGGAGAAGCGCGACCAGCTCGGCGGCCGTGCCGGCGTCCACCGGCAGGACGGCTTCACCTTCGACGCCGGGCCGACCATCGTCACCGCGCCCTTCCTGTTCGAGGAGCTGTGGCAGCTCTGCGGCCGGCGCCTCGCCGACGACGTTGAGCTGCGCCCGGTGTCGCCCTTCTACGCCATCCGCTTCGCCGATGGCGAGACGTTCCGCTACACCGGCGATCCCGCCGCCATGCGTGCCGAGGTCGCCCGCTTCGCCCCCGGCGACGTCGACGGCTACGGGCGCTTCATGGCGGCAAGCGAGGCGATCTTCCGGGTCGGCTTCGAGAAGCTCGGCGACGTGCCCTTCTCGTCGTGGTGGGACATGGCGCGCATCATCCCGGCGATGGCGCGGCTGAGGAGCCATCGCTCGGTCTATGGCCTCGTCTCGTCCTTCATCAAGGACGAGCGGCTGCGCACGGTGTTCTCCTTCCATCCCCTGCTGATCGGCGGCAACCCGTTCACCGCCTCCTCGATCTATTGTCTCATCGCCTTCCTGGAGCGGCGCTGGGGCGTGCATTTCGCGATGGGCGGCACGGGCCGGCTCGTCAGCGGCCTCGCCGGCCTGATCGAAGGCCAGGGCGGCACGCTGCGCACCGGCGCGGGGGTGGCGGAGATCCTCGTCGAAGGGGGCCGGGCGACCGGCGTCGCCTTGGCGTCCGGCGAGCGGGTGGCGGCGGATATCGTGGTGTCCAACGCCGATTCGGCCAGCACCTACCGCCGCCTGCTGGCCCCCGAGCACAGGCGGCGCTGGAGCAACCGGCGCCTCGCCCGCTCGCGATACTCGATGGGCCTGTTCGTTTGGTACTTCGGCACGAACCGCCGCTACGAGGATGTCGAGCACCACACCATCCTGCTCGGGCCGCGATACCGCGAGCTGCTCGCCGACATCTTCGGCGCCAAGGTGCTGGCCGACGATTTCAGCCTCTACCTCCATCGTCCCACGGCCACCGATCCGACGCTGGCGCCGCCGGACTGCGACGCCTTCTACGTGCTCTCGCCCGTGCCGCACCTGGGCAGCGGCACCGACTGGAGCCGGCAAGCCGAGCCTTACCGTCGTGCCATCGCGCGCCTGCTGGGCGAAACCCTTCTGCCCGGCCTCGAAGCCAACGTGGTCAGCTCGCGCGTGACAACGCCGCAGGACTTCCACGACGACCTGTCCTCGGAAAACGGCGCCGCCTTCGGGCTGGAGCCGGTGCTCTGGCAGAGCGCCTGGTTCCGCCCGCACAACCGATCCGAGGAGGTCGGCAACCTGTTCCTCGTCGGCGCCGGCACCCATCCCGGCGCCGGCCTGCCCGGCGTGCTGTCGTCGGCCCGCATCCTCGATAGAGTGGTCCCGGAGGTTCATGCTTTTTCCTGACGCGATGATGGAGGCGATCGCCGACCGGCAGGCCTGCCGCGAGCTGCTGCGCGGCGGCTCGCGCACCTTCTTCGCCGCCTCCCACCTGCTGCCGGCGCGGGTTCGCGAGCCGGCCACCGCGCTCTACGCCTTCTGCCGCCTCGCCGACGACGCCATCGATCTGGCGCCCGTCCCCGCGGCCGGCTCGCCCGACGAGCGTTCGGCCGCGCTTGACCGTCTGCGCCTGCGGCTCGACCGCGTCTACGCCCGCTCGCCGCGGCCGCTGCCGGCCGACCGGGCCTTCGCGGCCGCCGTGACCGCCTTAGTTTTTGCCCTTCGTTTGGAAACTCGCCGCT
>CALMGA010000523.1 GCA_937863205.1 uncultured Beijerinckiaceae bacterium
TCCTCGGCCTTCACTGCCGCAACGGCGGCCTCGCCCTCCGACTTGCGGCCAAGGCCGATCTCCCTGGCCAGCGCCGATCGCTTCTCACTGTAGCCGGCGGCGACCATGGGATAATCCTTCGGCAGGTCGTAGCGCTCGCGGTACGCCTCTGGCGTCAGGCCACGCTTCGACAGGTGCCGGCGAAGCGTCTTGTAGTGCTTTCCGTCGAGCAGGCTGATGAGGTACTCGGGGCGGATCGTCTTCTTCCACGGCAGGTCGACGGCCGGCTTCGGCTTGCTGGAGAAAGGCTCGGCAGACTTCTCGAGGCCGCCGAGAGCCGCATGGATGGCACAAATCAGCCCGGACACTTCCTCGGCACGGATGTGGTTGTGCGAGACATAGGCGCTCGCGATCTCGGCGACATGTTGGACGACATTCTCGCTCATCTTTCGTGGGGCTCGGCTGTGCTCAGGCTGGCGATACTGCATCTGCGACCTGCGGTTATGCGACGCCTCTGTCAAGCAGTTTGAATAGAAAGCTCTCAAATGCTTAGAAGATATCTTCTCTGGAGAGATATGCTGACGTGCGGGAAACCAATTGGCTCGACATGCCAGACGGCGAAGGCGCAAAAGAGGATGGACTCGCTTGCAGAAGCAGGTCCGCTGCCAACCCAAGAGTTGGCTGAGCGACGATTTTCTCTCAATGCGTGTTGCGGATGAAAAACAGCGCCTCCCTTCTCGATCATGCGACGTTGCGGTCGGATCGCGGGACGCGGCGGATCTCCCATGTGCGGGAGCGGAGTTGAGCCGCCGCCAGCGCTCAACCGCTGGATGTCGCTTCGAGAATGTTTCGCCAGCGCCGGCCGCGACCCCTCTCAAGTGGCATGCTGTGCATGAACCTTGAAATGATCTAAGCGCTTTCGTCGCAGCGCTTGAGAACACCGGGGCACACGCATGGAAAAGGCGACGGCCTACAGCGATCTTGCCGATTCTTCCGCAGCCGGTTCGGCGCTCGGGCAGCAGCTCATGCGGGAGCTGTCCGGTTCGCCTGATGCAATCATCGTCTTCGCGGCGCCGTCCTACGATCACGCAGCCTTGCTCGAGGCGCTGTCAGCGGAATGTGCCGGCGCCGTGATCGTTGGTTCGTCCTCCGCGGGCGAGTTCACCCATGCGGTGCATGGCGAAGGGTCAGCCTGCGCGCTCGCCTTGAAAAGCGAGGAGGTGCGCTTCGCCGTCGGCGTCGGACGTGACCTGCACCGCTCGGCGAAGGAGGCGGCCAATCAGATCGCCTCGACCTTCCGGGGCGTGAACGAGCCGACGCTGCATCGCGCGGCCCTCGTGATGACGGACGCGCTGAGCGGCCACGCGCCGGACCTGATCCACGAGCTGATGCTCGCGACGAAGACGCAGTACCAGCTCTTCGGGGGTGGCGCCGGGGACAACGCCGCCTTCTCGCGCACCGTCGTCTTCAACGGCACGGAGGTGCTGGTGGACGCAGCCGTCGCGCTTGAGATGATCTCGACGCATCCGATCGGCGTAGGGGTTGGCCACGGCTGGGAGCCGGCCGCCGACGCCATGCGCGTCACCGAGGTGGATGGCCTCCGGCTGATCGGCCTGGATGGGATGCCCGCCGTCGAAGCCTTCGAGGCACATGCGGAGGAACAGGGCCAGTCGTTCGATCGCGATGCGCCGCTTCCCTACTTCCTCCACAACATCCTCGGCATCGAGACATCCTCCGGCTACCAGCTCCGCATGCCGCTCTCCGTTGACGAGGATGGTGCCCTGCACCTCGCGGGCGAGGTGCCGACCGGCAGCCGGGTCCGCATCATGCGCACCACGTTGAACGCGAGCCTGAACGCCACCGCGCAGGCCACCGAGGCGGCGTTGGCGAAACTGGACGGCCAGAAGCCGGGGGTGGCCCTGTTCTTCGACTGCGCAGCCACGAAGATACGCATCGGTGACCAGTATACGATGGAGCTCGAAGCCGTGCGCTCGCAGCTTCATGACCTGCCGATGGTGGGCTGCATCACGCAGGGTCAGTTCGGGCGCGCCGACGGCCAGTACGATGGCTTCCACAACTGCACCGCCGTCATCTGCGTTCTTCCGGCCTGAGCGCTTCTCGAGGCTTTCCGATGCCTCCGGGCGCGCTTCGCTTCGAGCCACTCAACGACTTCGCCGATCCGGCCGAACGTGCCGCGGCGGCGGCACGGCGCGCGGCGGATTGGGGTGTCGAGGCGGTCATGCTTTTGATCCGCGATCGCGATCTCGGCCGCTTGCGTCCCGCGCCTGGATTTCCCCAAACGTTGCCAGGCGGGCCGACGTGGCGCGCCTTGCTCAAGCAAGAGGTCGCCGGCGACGCACGGTGGACAGGTCTCGTCGCTTTCCCGGTCAGGGAGCGAATGGTCCCGTTCGCGGCCTTCAGTGACAGGCACCATGCCGTTCTGCTGGTCCTGGGCGGCGCTGCGGAGGAGGTCGATCTCGATCTAACGAGGCTCGGTTTTTCCCTCCTCGCCCGCATGCTGCGGGCGGAAGACGATGTCGTCGTCGCGAACAGTGTCGCGGAAACGGCGGCGAAGGCGCTCGATCAGGCTGAGAGCCTGACCGCGTCGCTCGACACCGCGCGGACCAAGCTGGCCCAGGCCCTTTCGGACTCGGATCGTCTGAACAGCGCCTTGAACGAGCTGAACGCCACCCTCGAGGAGCGCGTCGGCGAACGCACTCGACAGCTCGAAGCCGAGATGGCGGAACGGCAGAAGACGAAGGAGCTGCTTCAGCAATCTCAGAAGATGGAAGCCGTGGGTCAGCTTACGGGAGGCCTGGCGCACGACTTCAACAACCTGCTCGCGGGCATCTCCGGCTCGCTGGAGCTGATGCAGCTTCGCGTGCAGCAAGGTCGCTTCGGCGATGTCGAGCGCTATGTCGCAGCAGCGCAGGGCGCGTCGCGACGTGCCGCAGCCCTGACCCATCGCCTGCTCGCCTTCTCGCGACGGCAGACGCTCGACCCCAGGCCGACCGACGTGACGCGGCTGGCGATGGGCATGCAGGAGATGATCCAGCGCACCGTCGGGCCGGGCATCCCGGTCGAGGTGGTCGGCGCCACCACCGCGTGGCCCGCGCTGGTCGATCCTTCGCAGCTCGAGAACGCGCTGCTCAACCTGTGCATCAACGCCCGCGACGCGATGCCGGACGGCGGCCGGATCACGGTGGAGACCGCCAACAGGTGGATGGACGATCGCGCCGCCCGCCAGCACGACATGCCCGGAGGCCAGTACCTCAGCCTTTCGGTCACCGACACCGGCACCGGCATGCCGCCCGAGGTGATCGCGCGGGTGTTCGAGCCGTTCTTCACGACGAAGCCGATCGGCGAGGGCACCGGGCTCGGCCTGTCGATGATCTACGGCTTCGCGCAGCAGTCCGGCGGGCAGGTGCGCATCTATTCCGAGGTGGGCCAGGGCACCACCGTCTCCATCTACCTGCCCCGGCACTACGGCGCAGTGGAACAGGAGCAGGGCGGCGAGGACGCTGTCAATCTGCCGCGCTCGCAGGACGGCGAGACCGTGCTGGTGGTGGACGACGAGCCGACCGTGCGGATGCTCGTCACCGATATCCTGGACGACCTCGGCTACACTACGATCGAGGCCGCCGACAGCCTTGCGGGGCTGAAAATCCTTCAATCGCAGGTGCACATCGACCTGCTCGTGACGGATGTCGGCCTGCCCGGCGGGATGAACGGGCGGCAGATGGCCGATGCCGCCCGCGTCTCGCGGCCCGACCTCAAGGTGCTGTTCATCACGGGCTACGCCGAGAACGCCGTCGTCGGCAATGGTCACCTCGCGCCGGGCATGGCGGTGGTGACCAAGCCATTCTCGATCGAGACGATGGCCGAACGCCTGCGCGCGATGATCGCTGATTGAGAAGGGCCACGACATGCGCGCGAGCCTTCTCGTCTCGCTGGACAAGCGCCCTCACGTCGAGCGCAGCGGAGAGCGCCGCCTGGGGGGCGGGAGGCAGGTCAACCTGCCCGGCCTGCTCAGCCGCGAGCGGCTCCGATCCGCCGGCATCGGGTTGTGGCGGTGCGGCCGCAATTTCGCGAGAGGCGACCTTGTACCAACGGCTCCCACGAGTGACCCGTTTGGATCCAGTCGCGCATGCTACCCCACGTCGTGGGTTCGCTGTGCCGGCAAACGTAAGTGCTTGTTTTGATTGGTGGGCGGTGACGGGCTTGAACCGCCGACCCTCTCGGTGTAAACGGCAGGTTGCTCGGCAATTATCC
>CALMGA010000524.1 GCA_937863205.1 uncultured Beijerinckiaceae bacterium
CGAAAGCTTCAACCAGTCGCAGAAGATGAACCAGATCGGCCAGCTCGCCGGCGGCATGGCGCACGACTTCAACAACGTGCTCACCGCCATCATCGGCTATTCCGACCTGCTGCTGGCCAACCACCGGCCGACCGATCCGGCCTTCCAGGACATCATGCAGATCAAGCAGAACGCCAACCGAGCCGCCGGCCTGGTTCGCCAGCTGCTCGCCTTTTCCCGCCGGCAGACCCTGCGCCCGCAGGTCCTGCAGATCGGCGACGTGCTGAGCGAGCTGCTCAACCTGCTGCGCCGGCTCGTCGGCGAGAAGATCGAACTCGACCTGCGCCACGGCCGCGACCTGTGGCTCGTCAAGGCCGACATCGCGCAGTTCGAGCAGGTCATCATCAACCTCGTGGTCAACGCCCGCGACGCCATGCCCTCGGGCGGCACCATCTCGCTGAAGACCCGCAACGTGGCTCCGCCCGACTGCGCCGCCTTCAAGGAGGAAGTGCTGTTGCCCGGCGACTACGTGGCGATCGCCGTCGAGGACAACGGCACCGGCATGCCGGCGGAGGTGCGCGAGAAGATCTTCGAGCCCTTCTTCACGACCAAGGAGGTCGGCAAGGGTACCGGCCTTGGCCTCAGCATGGTGTACGGCACCGTGAAGCAGGAAAACGGCTACGTATTCTGCGACTCCGAGATCGGGCGCGGCACCACCTTCACCATCCTGCTGCCGCGCCACGTCGCCAGCGAGGCCGACGAGCCGGTGAAGAAGGAGGCGGCCAAGCCGGTGGTCGACTCGACCGGCAACGGCACCATTCTGCTCGTCGAGGACGAGGAAGCCGTGCGCGCCTTCGGCTCGCGGGCGCTGGCGGCGCGCGGCTACACCGTTCTTCAGGCGGAGTCGGGGATCGAAGCCCTGGAGATCGTGGAAGCAAACAAGGGCCGCATCGACCTCATCGTATCCGACGTGGTGATGCCGGAGATGGACGGGCCGACCATGCTGGGCGAGCTGCGCAAGCGCGGCATCAAGGCCAAGGTGATCTTCGTATCCGGCTACGCGGAGGACGCCTTCCAGCGCAACCTGCCCGAAGGCGAGGACTTCGGCTTCCTGCCCAAACCCTTCTCGCTGAAGCAGCTGATCGAAACGGTGAAGGCATCGATCAGCGGGTAGGGCCACGACAGGCCGGTGTGACTTGCCCGATGACCGCGAGGCGGCAGCCCTGTCGAGCGCTATGGGCTTGCTGCAAACACCGGATGCGGTCTGATCCCTGCCGTGGCCGTCCGCCCCTAGGCCGACTGTTGCGACCGCGCTGAGCGATACGTCAAAACCATGCGATGCGCCGGGCCCGAGCCGCCGACATCGCCTCCCAGCCTCCGCTGGCTGAGTACCCCACTACCAGGGACGGTGACGGATGCCCATCATCATGCTGATCGAGACGATCACGGTGCTCAGGGTGACTGCCTGCCCGATCCAGAAGATCGAGCTGGAGAGCGATGCGACGGACATCGCCGACACCACGGTATTGATCGTCTCGAAAAGCAGGCCGAACCAGAAGATTCCATAGCCCCAGCCGGCTAGCTGTCGTCCTGTCATGCGCGCGAACATCGTCGTTCTCCAAAAATCAGCCGCTCGGTCGGGCGCTGCCGTTGCAGCTTTGGGTAGTCAGCGGTTGCCGATTCGACAAGCACAATCGTCTAATAATATGGCGATTTGCCTAAAGACATAGTCGGCAATGCCTACTTAATATCCATTAACGATTTTGCGAGAGGCGCCGCGCGAGTTCGCCGATTTGCCGCCGCAGCCCTGCTGGGGAAGCACGGCCTCCTCCCGAGCCGATCGCGGACGACCGGGACGGCACCCCGGCGGGGAACGGCGATGCGGCGTGTCCGGCGTCCGCGTTTTGGGAGGAGACGGGCACCGGAAATCGCTTGCCCATTTGCTGTGGCATCCGCATGGTAGCGGCGCTAGGAATGGCGTGTCGGGCGCGCGGGAGGACAGCCGTGGGTCGGCCCTCCCTTGAGGCGCGCCGAAGCGGGCGCTTCCCGAGCGGATGGGACATGGTCAAGCGTGGGCTTGACAAGGCGTGGGCTTGGCGAGGCGTAGGCATGCGAGGCGTGGGCATGGCCGGAGCGGAACCGGGAGCTGGGCAGGGCGACCTGAGGCGTCTCGCTTCGCCCCAGATCTTCCTGGTGCGCATGGTCGTATTCCTGATCCTGGTCGGCTTCATCGCGCTGATCCTCAACAGGCAGATCAGCCACGCCTTTCTCGCCAATCCCGGGTTGAACGGCCTGATCTTCGGCGTGCTGTTCATCGGCATCGTCTTCGGCATCCGCAACGTGGTGCGGCTGTTTCGCGAGATTCGCTGGGTCAATGCGCTGCCGCGCGGCATGGCCGCCCAGGTCAAGCCGCCGGTCCTTCTCGCGCCGATGGCGACGCTGCTCGGCGATCAGCCGCCGACGACCGGCCTGTCCACCGTCACCTTGCGAATCATCCTCGACTCCATCGGCACCCGCCTCGACGAGGCTCGCGAAGTGTCGCGCTATCTCACCGGCCTGCTCATCTTCCTCGGCCTGCTCGGCACCTTCTGGGGGCTGGTGAACACCGTGGGTTCGCTCGGCAACGTGCTGAATTCGCTGCAAACCGGCTCGGATGCCGGCGCCATGTTCGACGAGTTGAAGACCAACCTCGCCCAGCCGCTCGCCGGCATGAGCGTGTCCTTCACGTCCTCACTGTTCGGGCTGTCCGGCTCGCTGATCCTCGGCTTCCTCGACCTGCAGGCCGGCCAGGCGCAGAACCGCTTCTACACCGAGCTTGAGGATGCGCTCACCGCCCATACCGCTCCCGAGGCGATTACCGATGGGTTCCCCGCCGGCTCCGACCTCAAGGCCGCCCTCGACAAGCTTTCATCGGGCACCGACCTGTCGCACCAGCGGGCGAGTTCGGCGGCAATGGCCAACCTCGCCGATGGCATCCAGGCCCTGGTCCAGCACATGCGCGGGGAACAGCAGCAGATCCGCGACTGGGTCGAGTCCCAGGCCGAGCAGAACGGCGAGATCCGCTCCCTGCTGCGCCGCCTCGCCTCGGAATCGGAGCGCAGCTGATGCCGCTCTCGCGGCGCGCGAGGTCGCGCCAGATCGACTACTGGCCCGGCTTCGTCGACGCCCTGTCGACCATGCTTCTCGCCATCATCTTCCTTTTGTCGGTGTTCATGCTGGCGCAGTTCTTCCTGGCCCGCGAGGTCACCGGCAAGGACACCGCGCTCACCCGACTCAACAGGCAGATCGAGGAGCTGACCTCGCTTCTCGCCTTGGAGCGCGCCGGCAAGCAGACGGCGGACATCAACCTTGCCTCGCTGGCCGCCACGCTGGATGGCGCCAACAAGGATCGCGCTCGCCTGCAAGTCCAGATCGACCAGTCCGCCGCGCAGGCCGCGGGGTCCGGCGGCGCGGCGGTGCAGGCCGAGGCGGCGCTTGGCAAGGAGAAGGAGCTGTCGGCCCGCGCCGCCTCGCGGGTCGATCTCCTCAACCAGCAGATCGCCGCCCTGCGCCGTCAGCTCGCCGCGTTGGAGGACGCGCTGTCGGCCAGCGAAAGCAAGGACAAGGAGGCGCAGTCGCGCATCGCCGACCTCGGCTCACGCCTCAACGTCGCCCTGGCGCAGCGCGTCCAGGAACTGGCCAAGTACAGGTCCGACTTCTTCGGGCGCCTGCGGCAGATCCTCGGCGACCGGCCTGGCGTCCACGTCGTCGGCGACCGCTTCGTGTTCCAGTCGGAAGTGCTGTTCGACTCGGGTCAGGCGGCGGTCAATCCGGCCGGCCACGCCGAACTCGACCAGCTCGCCGGCGCCCTCAAGCAGCTTGAACGCGAAATCCCGCCCGATATCAATTGGGTGATGCGCGTCGACGGACACACCGATGCCAAGCGCGTCCGATCCGGGGCTTACAAGTCGAACTGGGAACTCTCCGCCGACCGGGCCATCGCGGTGGTGGAGTACCTCGTCGACCACGGCGTCGATCCGCACAGGCTGGTTGCCGCGGGCTTCGGCGAGTATCAGCCCATCGACGCCGGCACGGGCGACGAGGCGCTGCGCAGGAATCGCCGCATCGAGCTGAAACTGACGGAAAAATGACCGCTCTCGACGACCGATTGCAGATCCGCAACGCCGACAAGGCGCAGGCCCTGGGCGAGGTCGCCGCCGTGCTGGCGATGATCGACGGCGAGCACCGCGACCCCGATCCTTGGGAGCGTCTCTGCCTGTTGCGCGCCTTCAGCCTGATCTCGTCCGGCTGCTACCTCGTCGCGGCAACGGAAGCGCGCTACGCCTCCGACAAGCCGACGCGCCCGCTCGACGAGATCGCCGCCGAGCCGGTGATCGCGCGCCTCGATCTTCTGACCCTGTTCGAGGGCCTCAAAGAGGCGATGGCCGAGGACGCCCGGCTTTACCCCCATCTCGGGCCGATGGCGCTGGGCTGAAAACAGCGGGCACTCAGCCGAACGGCGTGCGCGCCACCGCGTCGCGAAAAGGTCGCTGCAGCGCCGAGGGCGTCGCCGTCAGCATGCCGTGGCTCGGCTCCGCCCTGTTGTAGATCAGCGGCTTCCCATCGCGGCCGGCGAGCAGGCCGCCGGCCTCCTGCAGAACGAGGTCGGCGGCGGCGATGTCCCAATCGTGGGAGTCGCGGGCGGTGAGGCCGGCGCTGTAGACGCTGGAGGCCACCATCACGATGCGCAGGGCAAGCGAGGCGATCTTCGGCTTGAAGTCGAACTCGACGCCGATGGCCCGCAGCGCGCTCGAAAGATTGCCGGGGCAGGTCACGGCCATGTCCGCGCGGGGCGCTTGCGCGGCCTCGACCCGAAGCGGCACTCCGTTGAGCCAGGCTCCTTCGCCGGCGATGGCGGTGTAGGTGTCGCCCAGCGCCGGCGCATGCACCACGCCGGTCACCGGACGACCGTTCTCGACCAGCGCGATGGCGATGCACCAGTTGCGGTCGCCGCGGGCGAAGCCGCGCGTGCCGTCGATGGGGTCGACGATGATGACGCGGGCGGCACCCAAGCGCGAGGCATCGTCGGCGCTTTCCTCCGACAGCCACGCCGCGCCGGGCCACAGCGCCTTTAATCGCTCTTCAAGGAACGCGTTGACGGCGTGGTCCGCCTCGGTCACGGGCGTGCCGTCGCCCTTCCATTCCACGCCGGCATGGGTTTTCTCGCCGGCATGGAAGAAGCCGAGCGCGATGTGCCCCGCCTCCGTGGCGATGGCGACGAGGCGGGCGAGGGTGGCGGCATCGTTGGCGGGAAAGCTCATCGATCGTCCGATGCTCGCCGGTTCACGCTTGCGGGCTCATGCGGGCGAGCCGAGCTTGTCGACGGCCTGCAGGCCGGCCTTGGCGACCACGCCGTCCTGCTGCGAGGTGAGGCCGGAGATGCCGATGGCGCCCACGATCGCCTCGCGCCACACGATCGGCAGGCCGCCCTCGACGGTTGTGGCGCCGGGCAGGGTCATCATCCCCAGGCGTCCGTCGGCCACGGCCTTCTCCAGGGCCGCCGAGGGGCGCTTGAACATCACGGCCGTGCGCGCCTTTTCCGGCGCAATGGTGCAGGACGCCTTCTGCGTGCCGTCCATCCGTTCGAGATAAACGAGGTGGCCGCCCTCGTCGACGATCGCGATCACCACCGCCCAGCCGTTCGCTTCGGCTTCCGCGCGGGCGGCAGCGGCGATCAGCTTGGCGTCCGACAAGGCAAGAACGTGGGTAGGGATCATCGGGAGCTTCGACCTTTCCTGCCGTTGGCAGCGGCACATTGCGGCGGCGGTCGGGCGAGATCAAGCCGAGGCGCGGCGGCAGGGCGCAATCGTCGCGATGCGGCCCGATCCGTCGCATTTGAGCGATTGCGCTTGGCCCTGCGAAAGCCTGGTGACGAAAAGCCGACTTGAAACAGTGGGTTGCGCCTGTTTCGCCGGGCTCGTTAGGGGTTCAACCGCGTTGGCGCGCTCATGGTCGGGTCAGTTGAGCAGGAGTTGCCAGATGACCCAAGCCGCCGAGATCCACGCCGACAGGAGCCGCCCCGACATCATCCACCAGGGCCCGGTCCATCACGGCATGATCCACCAGGGCTTGGAAGGCTTCTCCATCACCCGCCGCGCCATCGACCCCCGGGCCGATGGCGCCAGCCGCATGATCCGGCTCAGCGCGGGCGCCGTCACCATCGACCGCACGCTCGACGGCGTACGCATGCGCATCGGCGTTCCCACCGCCGCCTACCGCGACCTCGTCATCTGCGTGCGCGCGTCGAGCGGCCGTGCCACGCTGCGGCTGCGCCATGACGACGAGGACCTCGACGTGGTGATCGGCAGCGGCGAAGCGGAGGAGGTGGCCCGCACCGCCCGCGCCTGGAGCGCGGTGACCGGCAAGCCGGTGGCGATCGAGTTCGGCGGCGTCACTTTGCGCGATCCCTATGCCCGCGCCCGCAAGCGTCAGAAGGCGGCGCGCCGCTCCCGCTTCGCCCGCCGCCGCAGCGCCGGCGTCACCGTTCGCCTCGGCACCAGTTTCTCGGGCGAGCGCGAAATCATCGCGCGTGGCTGAGGCGGACTCTGCCGTCCGCCGGCTCGCCTGCGCCGGCGACCGACGACGTTGACACGGCGACCCCGCGCGCCCTAGATCGCCGCTCGCCCGACGGTCCCGTTCGATGTTCGAAGGGGTTCGCAAGGGAACGTGGGGTCCGGCGTGCCGGGCCGCGAGCCACGGCTGCCCCCGCAACTGTGAGTGGGAAGCGCGGACGCCATCGTGCCACTGGGCTTTTTGGGATGACACCACCTTCGGTGTGTTCCCGGCCCGGGAAGGCGGCGCCCGCAGCGTTTGACCCGCGAGCCAGGACACCTGCCGTCCCCTCATACGCGCGTGACGCCGGCGGGGTGCCCGGCGTCAATCCTGCCGCCTCGCACGGCATGGGCGCGCCTGCGCACACCCGGAACCGCGCCCGCCATGGATCAGACGAGCTTGAACCGGACGGGTCCGCTGCAATCCGGCTTGCTGCCGACGGGTTTGGACGGGGCTGCCGGCCAAGCCTCCGCTGTTTCCCAGTCGTCCGCCGCTCAGGCGCCCGATGCCGCGCTCAAGCTGGCGCCCGAGCTGGCGCCGATGACGCTCTACGTCTGCACGACCTGTCGCGACGCCAACCACGAGGCGAGCCGGGCGGCTGGTCAGCCCTGCGCCGGCGCGCGCCTGCATGCCGATCTGCTGGCCGGCCTTTCCGCCGCCGATCCGGCGATCCGCGTGGTTCCGGTGGAATGCCTCAGCGTATGCCGGCGAACCTGCGCGGTGAGCTTCGCCGCGCCGGGCAAATGGACCTACGTCTACGGCGACCTGCCGGCCGATACCGCCGCCGCCACGGTGCTTGCCGGCGCCAGCCTGTATGCCGCCGCGCCCGACGGCCTCATTCCCTGGAAGCTGCGTCCGGACGCCCTCAGGAAGGGCGCGGTGGCGCGGGTCCCGCCCCTGCCGCCGTCGCCGTCCGCCCCGTGACCGACCTCCACGATTACATCCGCGACGGGGCCGCCATCTATCGCCGATCCTTTGCCATCATCCGCGCGGAGGCCGAACTCGCCCGCTTCACGGCGGAGGAGGAGCGCGTCGCCGTGCGGGTCATCCACGCCTGCGGCATGGTGGAGGTGGCCGGCGACATCGCCTTCTCGGCCGATGCGGCGCGGGCCGGCATGTCGGCGCTCGCCGCAGGCGCGCCGGTGTTGTGCGATGCCAGCATGGTTGCCGATGGCGTCACCCGCGCGCGCCTGCCGGCCGGCAATGCCGTGATCTGCACCTTGCGCGAGGCCGGCGTGCCGGAACTGGCCGCCCGGCTCGGCACCACCCGCACCGCGGCGGCGGTGGAGCTGTGGCGCCCGCATCTCGCCGGGTCGGTGGTGGCGATCGGCAATGCTCCCACCGCCCTGTTCCACCTTCTCGAACTGATCGGCGCGGGGGCGCCCCGCCCGGCGCTGATCGTCGGCATTCCCGTGGGCTTCGTCGGGGCGGTCGAGGCCAAGGAGGTGCTGGCCGCCCGCGGCGATCTCGCCTCCATCGTGGTGCGTGGCCGTCGCGGCGGCAGCGCCATGGCGGCCGCGGTGATCAACGCTCTCGCCAGTCCGCTGGAATGAGCGGGAAGCGCGCCGGCCGCCTTCTGGGCATCGGCTTGGGGCCGGGCGATCCCGAACTCGTCACACTGAAAGCGGCGCGGCTGCTGCGCGAGGCGGACGTGGTCGCCTGGTTCTGCCGGCACGATGCGCGCGGCCATGCCCGCACCATCGCCGATGCGCTGATGCCGGACGGCTGCGAGGAATTGCCGCTGCCCTATCCCGTGACCACCGAGATCGCCGTGCGCGACCCGGCCTACAACGCCCGCCTCGCCCCCTTCTACGCCGTGGCTGCCGCGCAACTTGCCGCGCGCCTTGAGGCCGGCGGCGACGTGGCCCTTCTGTGCGAGGGCGATCCTCTGTTCTACGGCTCCTTCATGCACCTCTACATCCGCCTGCGCGAGCGCTTCGCCACGGAGATCGTGCCGGGCGTCAGCGGCATGTCCGGGTGCTGGACGGCGGCCGGTCTGCCGATGAGTTGGGGCGACGACATTCTTACCGTGCTCCCCGGCACCCTGCCGCCAGATATCCTGCGCGACAAGCTCGCGGCAAGCGATGCCTGCGTGGTGATGAAGATCGGCGGCAACCTCGCCAAGGTGCGCAGCGCGGTGACGGCGGCCGGGCGCTTGGACGAGGCGGTCTACGTCGAGCGCGGCACCATGGCTGGCGAACGCGTGCTGCCGCTCGCTCAGATGAGTGGGGACGCGCCCTACTTCTCGGTGGTGCTGCTGCCCGGACATGGCCGCCGCCCGTGAGGGCGCGCGCCGCTTGCTTTCACGGTTTCGAGCTTTTATGTTCCCCCACGATCGCCGCCATAGCTCAGTTGGTTAGAGCGCTAGATTGTGGATCTAGAGGTCCCCCGTTCGAGCCGGGGTGGTGGTACCAGCCGGGCAATGGCCTAAGTCGTTGACGTAGCTGGCGATTGGTCCTTCCGGGCGCTCTTCTGATCCTTCGTAATGACCGTCTTGCCGGGTTTCATCTGGCGATCCTGTGACCGTTTGTGCACGACCCGTTCCATCTCCTCATGGAGGTCTTCGGTTCGCAGATGACCGTACCGGGCGGTCATTTGAAGCGTTGCATGACCGAGGATGCGGCTGAGCCGGTACAGGTCACCACCTTCCTGCACGAACCAACTCGCGAAGGTGTGCCGGAGATCGTGGTAGCGGAAGTCGGTCAGCCCGGCTCGGGCATAGGCCGCGACGAAGCCCTTCTTCGGATCACCGATTCGGCTGCCATCCGACTTGCAGAATAGGAATGACGATGTGGGCCGGCCGCGTCGTTCCAGCAGGTCCCGGATTGTGTCCACCGCTGTGACCGACAGCGGTACACGGCGCGGGCTGCTCGTCTTGGTCAGTTCGAGATGAATCTCACGCCGCCGCAGGTCGATCTGCTCCTGGCGGAGCGACAGCAATTCCTCCTTGCGCATGCCGGTCTCGACGGCCAGCACCAGAATCGGCTTCAGTGTGTCCGAAGCAGCACCCTACAGCCGGGCGAACTCCTCGCGAGTCAAAGAAACGGATGCGAGATCTACTTTCCCGAAGAGCACGCTTGTTGAGGGTTGTGACCAAAGATTATGTCCACCCAGCCTCGCCGGTTCGCGGACGTGAACACCGATCCCAAGAACGACAGGTGGCGCCGGATTGTCGCATCTGTGACGCCGGTCCGCTTCCTGGTCGCGATGAACTCGCCCAGCGTCTTGCGATCGATCTCGTCTAAATGCATGTGGCCGAACAGGCATAGGATGATCCTGGCATTAAACCGATGGATCCCCAACGTCGAGATTTTGAGAGTCCGTCCGGGATCATTCTGAGTTTTGGCAGAGCTTCGCAGCATGAGGCGGATTGAGGCCAAGTTCAGGAAAGTGAGCGCCTTGCGCGTCAAGCATTCCCAGTCCTTGGCCAACCGGTGGCAGCGCTTCAGCCAAGCAATGGTGCGCTCCACACTCCAACGCTTGGGCAATACCGTGATGCCCTTGGCCGTACGCTTGGCCGTGTCGGAGCGCTTGACGATCTCGATGCTGCGGCAGACCCGGCGCACGCCGGCCTGGAACGCCGGTCCCTGGTCGCCGCCGCCGGCGTACAACTTGAGCAGGAACGGATACACGTCGAACAAAGTGGCCATCACCAGCACGCCACCGTTGCGGTCCGGCACGTCGGCCCGATGCACGAGCGCCTGCATCACCAGATCCGGCGCGTCCACAAGGACATGGCGCTTCTTGCCTTTGATCTTCTTGCCCGCGTCGTAGCCCGGCGGGTCGATGCGGCAGCCCCCTTTTCCGCGCTCTTGACGCTCCCGCTGTCGATGATCGCCACCATCGGGATGGCCTCGCGTCCGGCCGCCTCCCGGCAGGCCACGTACAGCGCGTGGTGCAGGCGCTTCAGCGTCCCGTCATGGTCCCACAGATCGAAGGCCCCGTGCACCGTGGAGCACGGCGGCAGGTCCTTGGGCAGCGCCCCCACTGGCAGCCCGTGCCCAGCACAAACATCAGCCCGTTGACCACCTCGCGCAGGCCGACGCTGCGCTTGTTGCCGCCGCGCTTGGCCGGCGGGATCAGCGGCGCGACCAGCGCCCATTCCGCGTCGGTCCGATCGGTCGGGTAGCGCAGCCTGCTGCGGTCGTAACGAGCCCTGTTCTCATTCGTCCACATCGGCAGCGCCGTGCTCTGGCCACCCCTGAATCACAAGCTGCTCAACCTGTTCCGCTTGTTCCCGGACGGACACTTAGAGCGGCGGAAAATGGTGGAAATAGGAATGTAACCCTGAGAGAAATTGCAGGGCGCGGCTCTGATCTCCGAAACTCCATGGGAGATCTCTTGTATTCCGCAAGCAAAGCGAGCTTGGATCACTTCGATAACATCAAGAGAGCTCATGGCTCCGCATTTGGAGATGATTGAGTCTCTGTTCTTGCAGCATATTCTAATCTTCAGACCGCTGCACTCGTTAGGTGTTTTTTTCTCATCGATCCGGTCGCGTCGATAAACGTGTAATTATCCACCCCAAGTCTGAGGTGTTCAGGCGCTGACGGTGCCCAGGAGAGTGGCGAAGACGGCGGCGTCTGCACCGAGCCGGGCGGTGTCAACGACGGTGCGCACGCCCGCCTCGCCCTGTGCCGCCCACATCGCGCGGTAGCCGTTGGTCGCCTTGCGCCGGATCACCGCCGGGCGCAGCGCCCGCTCGTAGGCGTTGTTGGTCGGCTCGACCTCGCCGGGGTGGGCCAGGAAGGTCAGGAGCTGGTCGCGGGCACGGCCGATCTTGCCCTGCAACTCGCGCGTCAGTTCACAGGTGCCGGCGGTGCTCAGGATGCTGGCAAGTTGCCGCTCCAGCGCCCGACGCTTGGCGCCCAGCGTTGCCGCTAGGTCAGTGACGCGTTCGGCCAGGGCGAGCGCCGTGTCGAGCCAGAGCTGCAGGCGCCGAACACGATCAACGAGGGGCACGGGATCATCGCTGTTTTCGATGGCAGAGGCCAAGCTCTGGGCGGCGTCGCGGGCGAGATGCGCCAAGCAGGTCTGATGGGCATGGCCTTGGTGGGCCGTATACCGGTCCGACAGCCACACCGCCGGGCGGTGCCCGTTCATCATCTCGCGCACCACGCAAGCCGCCCGCGTCGGCGCGGTCTGGTGCACCACCGCTTCGGCGCAGCGGAACACCCAGTGCGTGCCGTTGCAGCCCTCGATCCGAACACCGGTCTCGTCCGAGGCGACCACGGCGGCCCGGCGCAGGGCGGAGACGGCGGCCTCGCGGCCGGACGACCTCAACCCCGACGCGGCCAAACGCAGCCGGATGGTTCTGGGCCTGCAGATCATGCCCGGCATCGCAGCCGACGGGGCAGCCTACGCCGGACAACTCTCCGATGCGGAGAACGGCAAGACCTACGACGCGCACATCAAGCGTGAGGACGCCGACCACCTGATGCTCAAGGGGTGCGTCCTGCGGTATCTCTGCCAGTCGCAGACCTGGATCAAGGTCGACGATATCGCAAGCGGCCAGCTCACCGGGACAACCGAGGAGCCCAACGGTCCGCACACCGATGCGGAATGGGCGCAAGCCAAGTCGGCGAAGCGCCGAACGCGGATCTGGCAAAGACTCGAGTCGCGGCAGTCTGATCCGGTCGGTCCGCAGGCAGTCGTTTGTTGCAGCCGGTTGTTGAGGGAGAGTCGCTCTCCAGGCTGACATCTGACTCAGCTTCAAGCTCGCGGATCTCGTGCGCCAGGCCAACGAGGCGAAGCCGGTAACCGCCTTCGTCAACGGCCTCGCCGCCTCGGCCGGCAACATATGATTGCGTCCGGCGCCGGCCGCATCGTCTCCGTGCCGTTGGGCGTGACCGGCTCGATCGGCGTGGTGATGACGCACGCCGACTATTCCCGCAAGCTCGACCGCGTCGGGATCACGCCGACCCTGATCCATTCGGGCCAGCAGAAGGTCGACGGCAACGCGTATCAACCGCTCGACGCCGACACCAAGGCGCGGCTGCAAGCCGAGGTCGACGGCCTGCGCGAGGACTTCGTGCAGCTCGTCGCCAGGGGCCGGGCGGTACGGCGGCAGCTTTGACGGCCCATTCGAGTGCGAGGGCGACGCGGTGCGCTTCGTGCGCAAGTGCCGCCGCGAGGTTCTACCGCACGATCGGGTACGTTTTGACGGCAACTTGGCGGGAAGCATCGCCCTGCCCGGCCTGCGGCAAGGCGATCCCGGGTGGTCGCTGGACCGCCGACACCTTGAGCCCGGTGCTGGCCAGGCTGAAGAAGGCAAGCGCCGCAGGCGGGCGCGAATCGCCGACGTCGCAAGCTTGCATCCGAACGCTCCATGACGAACGCTCCATGACGCCGGCCGTCTGCCAAAAGCGGTCAGCCGACTCGCCGGCGAGTGAGACGCCCGGTTGCGAGATTTGGGAAAGCGGGCGCAGTTGCTTCGCACGGTCGCATTATCCTCCACGAACTCCCACCGCAGACGGGATATCGCGTACCTTCCCGTTGATCGCTCGACGGCCATCGCGGGGCAGGCCACATGTCGCGAACGCAAACCCTCCGTGCCGCGGGCCCGAGCCTGCCGGCCGTCATCGAGGCGTCGCACGCGACGGACTCGCGCCTGGGAGCGAAGCTGATCTGCTGCGCCGTGGCGAAGGGATCGTCGCTGGTCTACGCCATCGAGGTCAGCCCGGACGCGCAGGAGCCGCGCAGCTGGGCACCGCTGGACGGGCAGTCGACCGGGCTGACGGCGTCCAGGGTCAGGCGGCTCGCCTCCGGGGCCCGTGCCGTGCGGGCCAACGTGACGGGCCTGACGAGCGGATCGCTGGCCTTCAGCGTGTACTGACCCGCGGTCGCCCCGGCGGTCCCAGCCTCGCAGGCGGCCAGCTGCAGCCAGGGCGGAGGTGCACTGGCCGCAGCTGCGTCGACACCGACATGGCGGAAGAATGCGGACAACGGATGAAAACCGCCGTGCGCGATATGTTCCTCGACCTGCAGTCGCTGCCTGAAGCGGTGCTGGAGGCAGCGGTCAAGGAGCGCCTTATCGGTGCGATCGACGCGGACACGTTCGCCGCGTTCTTCGCCGGGATCCGGGCCAAGAGGCCGGTGATGATCGAGGATGAGGTGGAGGACGACGAGCCGGACGATTGACGGCTGCGGCGGCGCTCGGCAGCACGCTTGGTCTGCTTTGGCGTGTCGAATGTGAAAAGCAACCGCTACAGGTTACATGTCTGATTCAGCGAAAATCTTGCCGTTCTCGAGGAGGCCTGGGCGCTGATGCACCAGGTCTTGATCGTCGGAGCCGGCCCGGTCGGACCCGCAGTCGCCGAACTCGCGCGGTATGGCGTGCCCCTGCGCATCATCGACCGCAGCTCGCATCCAAGCCACACCTCCAAGGCTCTGGTCATCCGGAGCCGCACGCTCGAAATCCGCGGATCGAACGGGCTGCACCGCGGCGTTGCTGGCGGCTGGCCTGCCGGCGCGGGGCGTAACGATCCGCGACGGTCCCGGGAGGCTTGGCCACAACGACATCGATCACGTCGCCAGCCCCTACCCATCGCCTTTGATGATCCCGCAATCGGAAACGGAGCGGCTGCTCACCGCCCACCTCACGGGCTTTGGTGTCGCGGTCGAGCGTGAGGTCGAGCTGGTCGGTTTCGACGAGAGCGCGGAGAAGGTCGCGGTACGCCTTCGCCACGCCGACCGGCGCGAGGAGGCGACAACGACGCCCTGGCTGCTGGGGTGCGACGGCGCCCACAGCGCCGTGCGGCACGGCCTCGCCTTTGAGTTCCGCGGCACGGCCGAAGGCAACGATCGGATGCTGGCCGACGTGCGGCTCGAAGGTGACAGGCGGCCGCCGAGGGAGGAGATCCTCCCTACCTGCACCACGATGGACCCTTCGTGATCTTCCCGATCCCGGGGTGGACGCTCCCGCGTCATCGCCATGGTTGGCGAGACCGATCCCGCCCACCCGCGAGCCGACCCGACGCTCGCGGACGTGCAGGCGATGATCGACAGCCGCACCGGCGGAAGGTTCCGCGCGACCGACCCCGTGTGGCTGTCCAACTTCCGCATCAACGAGCGCAAGGTCGAGCACGACAGCCGGGACCGCGTTTTTCTGGCCGGCGATGCCGTCCACGTCCACAGCCCCGCGGGCGGCCAGGGCATGAACACGGGAATGCAGGACGCGGTCGGCCTCGCTCGGCGCCTCGCCCTGGTTGTGCGCGGTGAAGCGGCGGCGGAGCTGCTGGACAGCTACAGCGTCGAGCGGTCGGCGACATGGTGCTGCGCAATGCGTGTCGCCTCACCACCATGGCAACGCTGTCGAACCCCGCCCTTCAGGCAGCACGCAATCTTGCGCTTCGCATCCTGCTCGGCGTTCCCGCCGTCCGAGCGGCGAACGGGTGGGAGAAGGCTGAGCGATACCTGCAGCGGTGCGCGCCGACGGTTTGCACGAAATCGAAGGGCTCGCCGTCGACCAATCTTGCGATGGGGGCGCAGACCTGTTCACGGCAGCGACCATCTGCCGTCGAGCGCGACAGCGATAGCTGCCGACGACGGCAGCGGGCGCAGTCACAGCATACAGCATCCCACTGCCGAACGGCGGTTTTCGATCCGACTCGGCCAAGACCGCCCGACCTGCCGCAGCCAACCGACGTCCTCCAAGGTTTCCGCCCCGCTGACTTCGGCCGGCTTCCGTTGTTTCTGGGCGGAGCGACTTCAGGCGTCGATCACTCGAAGGCTTGCCGGCGAGATCAGGGACGGTCGCTTGCCCGGTCTCTTCATCCACAACGAACAGCCCTCGGCGAACAGGCGGGCGACCTCATCCAGGTCGGCCGCGAAGATCGCGTGCTCGGCATGGTGCCTGGTCCGGCCCGTGGTTGGCGCCAGCTGGTAGCCGCGCGATGTGTGGTGCAGCGCTTCCTGCACGCCCTCGCGCGGCTGGACGCGCTCGATCCTGACGATTGCCCGATCACATTTCGATCGATCTCACTGCCTTTCACCAGCATGGGCGTCGCAAGCTGCATGTGTACGCACGCTCGCGAGTCATGCATCACGGAAGCGCAGCCTTGGGGCGAAGGTTGGACCGTTGGCGGTATCAGTCTAGCCAAGTTCGGGGTCGATCGGCGCGCCATGGAAAAGATCGACAGGAGGAGCGAGGACTGCGCCTTCCAAGGCGCATAGCAGAAGCTCGATCTTTCCATTGTATTTTGGAGCAACGGCACCATGTCCGACCAAGAAAGCCAACTGGAGCCGAATCGTGTCGTCTGAAAACAAGTCCGCGACCAATGCCGCGAAAGTCCTCATCGCCTCCACGACGGATATCCTGTCCGCCTACGTCAGCAAGAATTCGGTCTCGGCGGCAGAGATGCCGGCGTTGATCTCCGGGGTTCACGCCGCACTGGCATCACTCGGGAACGAGCCGACACCGCTTGCAAAGCAAGCACCGGCGCCCGCAGTTTCGGTGAAGAGATCGGTTCACAACGACTTCATCATCTGCCTGGAAGACGGCAAGAAGTTCAAGTCGCTGCGCCGGCACCTTTCGACGCTCGGCCTGACGCCGGATGCATATCGGGCGAAATGGAACCTGCCGGCCAGCTATCCAATGGTGGCACCATCCTATTCGGCGACGCGCTCGCAGCTCGCGAAGAGCAGCGGGCTCGGCGCACCGCGGTCGGCGATGCGGCGATCGGTCGGCGCCCCCGCCGAGCGGGGCACGCCCAGCGGGCGGCGGCCGAAGAAAGCGGCCTGACACGATGGCGACGTGCGCCTCGCAGCTGTCGGGCGACAGCCGAGAATAGTAGATCATCGCCTGCCTATCGTCGGCGCCGGCCACGCGCCGGGCGGTATTGGTTGGGGTGAGTTCGTCGACGGATGCCAGCTTGGGAATGCGGTGGCGATGAACCAAGGTCTGCCGGATCGCCTTCCGAAAGGGCCGCACTTGCGAGTGAGGGCCTTGTCCGTCGTCGAGCACGGGGCAGGTGTTCAGGGCAGCACCAGCCCCGACGCAGGGTAGACCAGAGCCGCCACCCATCGCACCGCCGACACGGGTCGGCGGCGCCGACAGTCGCGCCGGTATATTGTGGGTGGTCGGCACCGGCATGCCGAGCAGCGTCGCCCCGAACAGCGTCAGGGCGTCACCCGTTCCGGCGCAGTATCCCTGCGTCGGGCGGCGGCATCGGCGATGACCGGACCCACCTCGCATGGATGGATCGAAGCGCGTCATCCCCGAACAGGCCGGCGGCCTTCTGCACCTGCTCGATGGTGTCGCCGAGCGAGTTCGTCAGCGCCGGAATGTCGCTGCGATCGAAGGGCGCAATGAATTTTTAGAGCATCGGACCGAAAAGTGCGCAGCGGTTTTTGGACAAATCCGATGCGGCACGATAGGTTAGAGCATCTGACTGGACCCGGTTTAGGGTCCGATGCTCTAGCGCGCGGCGAGCAGCATGTTGCGCGGCGCCCCGGCACCCGCCACGACCGCGTGCGGTTTGAAGAGGTCGGAGAAGCGATATTCCATGCGCATCATCGTCCGAAACCGGCCCAGCATTGCGCCGCACCCTTCACCCGATCAGCCGTATCCGAGTCGGGCACACGCAACAGGATGGAGCGCAGGCCGCATCTCCCGAACGAAGCTCCCTGCGACGGGCTTTCAGGACCTCGGTCGGGACGAGAAAGTCGGAACTTCGCGCCCTTTCACTCCGACTGTCGATCTGGTGGAAGAGCTTGAGACCTTGAGGGCAATCCCATCCCCGGCCGTTTGCGCGGCCGGACTGAAACTTGGCTGCCGTGTATTCCGGGATGGAGCATCGGACCTTGATCGGGTTCGGCCCGATGCTCCGACCTCTCGTGTCGCATCGGACCTGTCCAGAAACGGCAGTGCGCTTTTGGGTCCGATGCGTTCGCCCGGCTGGTTCAACCGTTCTTCAAAACCATACGCCTCCGCGCCCCGGACCGAAGCATCGGCCGGGCGCAGAGGCGTGACGTATTGGAAAGTTGCCGCAGGCTTCCGCGCGGCGTCGGCAAGCTTTATCCGGCGGAGGCGCGCTTGCGGCTCTTGACCGGCGCTTCTGCGGTCGGCGCCGGCTCTTCGGCCCGCGGCTGCCCCAGGCCGATATCCTTGGCGAGCTTGGAACGGATCTCGGAATAGCCGGGCGCCACCATCGGGTAATCCTTCGGCAGGTTCCACTTCGTCCGGTATTCGTCAGGCGTCATGTTGTAGACGGTGCCGAGGTGCCGCTTCAGCGAGCGGAACTTCTTGCCGTCTTCCAAGCATATGATGTGATCCTGGCTCACCGATTTCTTGACGGGAACGGCCGGAACCAGGGGCGGCGGCGCCGGCTCGCTCCGCCCATTGGCGAGAGAGCTTATCGAGGCGTGCACCGAGGCGATGAAATCCGGCAGGTCGGCGGCGCGAATCGAGTTGTTGCTGACATAGGCCGAAACCAGATCGGCAACGATCTCGATGTAGGAAGCTGTTTGTGTTCCTTCGGTATTGGAAGCGTCCACCTTTTACCCCGATCTATGGCTGCGAGTGTCACCCGATGTTCCGGCTCGATTGGGCTGCCCGCGCCTTCGCGTGCGTTGCGACCTGCAACATGGGATAGACCGGCTATCTACGAGCGCCTCCGGGAAGTGTCAAGTACAGGGCATGTTATCATAAGACGAAATTGCTGACACGATGACACAGCCTACTGCATCACCATGACAACGTTCGACAGGGAAAGAAAACGGAAACGCGCGGCCCGAGTCACGACTGTGTGAAATTCTTAAGTTCCGGCCATCGGCTGACGCAGCGGAACGAAAGGGTCGAGGTCTGCTCGATCCATCCCGGTGGGGATTGGTGGCAGGCAAGCCGCGACCTGAGGCAAGGTCATCGTTCGTTCCACATCGCGTCTTTCGTGTCCATCAGTCCGCATGCAGCGCCACCACGGCAAGAAGGGCCGCACCATACGTGCCCGCCCTTGCCGGACCGACGCCGCGAACGGTGGCGAGAGCCGAAAGGTCGCGCGGGCGGGTGCGCGCGATGTCGCGCAGGCTGCGATCGGTGGTGACGACGTAGACCGGCACCTTGCCGGCGCGGGCCAGGGCGAGGCGCTCGGCTTTCAAGGCGATGAAGAGCCGCTCGTCGGCGGTCGACAGGGACTCCTCGGACGCTTCGAGGGTTGCCACGGGAAGAGCGGGGCTTCGCATCGCCGATCCGGCCGGGGAGCGCGGATCCTCGTCGGCGGCCAGCGCGCCGAGCATCCGCTTTGCCCTCCCGTCGGCCCTCCCATCGGCCCGTCCGCTTCCCCCGGCGACCGCGACGAGATCGAGCGGCGCCTGGCCGGTGAGAACGGCGCGGCCGGCCGGCGTCACGCACCATCGCTCCACGTCCTGCTCGATCAGTCCGGCAGCCTGCAACTGCCGGAAGATGCTGCGCCAGCCGGCGGCGTCGAACTCGGAGCCGACCCCGAAGGTGGGCAGGGCATCGTGGCTATGCCGGCGCATCGCGTCCGTGGCCTTGCCGATGAGCAGGTTGGCCAGATGGCCGGGAAAGAAGCGCCCGGAAGTGCGCAGCAGCGCCGACATCGCCTTCTGCGCCGCGATCGCGCCGTCGAACATCGGATGGACGCCGTCGCAGATGTCGCAGAAGCGGCAGGGATCGGCCGACTCGCCGAAGGCGGCGAGCAGCGCCTGCCGGCGGCAGCGCGGGCTTTCGCAAAAGGCGAGCAGCAGGGCGAGGCGCCGGTGCTCCAACGCCTTGCGCTCGGTTGAAGCGTCCGACAGCGCGATCTGGCGCTCGCGCAGGCGGATGTCGCCCTCGCCCCACAGCAGCAGCGTATCGGCGCGGGCGCCGTCGCGTCCGGCCCGGCCGATCTCCTGGTAATAGCCCTCGATGGAGCCGGGCAGGTCGGCGTGGCAAACGAAGCGCACGTCGGGCTTGTCGATGCCCATGCCGAACGCGATCGTCGCCACCACCACCGTGCCGGGATTGCGCAGGAACTCGTCCTGATGGGCGTTGCGCGAGCTTGCCTCCATGCCGGCATGGTAGGGCAGCGCCGCCACGCCGTCGTCGGCGAGCAGGGCTGCGAGCTTTTCCGTGCCCTTGCGCGACGAAACGTAGATGATGCCGCTCGAGCCGCGCCGTTCGCGCACGAAGCCCTTGATCTGCCGGGCGAGGTCGCCCTTGCGGCGAACGGCGAGGTGGAGGTTGGGCCGGTCAAACGAGCTGACGAAGCGGCGCGGCTCGCCCCGGAACAGCTTGGCCACGATCTCGTCGCGGGTTTCGCCATCGGCGCTCGCGGTGACGGCGACCATCTGCGGGCCGCCCAGCGCGTCGGCGACGGCGCGCAGCTCCATGTATTCCGGGCGGAAGTCGTGACCCCATTGCGAAACGCAGTGCGCCTCGTCGATCGCCAGCCGGTCGCAGCCGCCGGCGCGCAGCGCCTCGATCGTGCCGGAGCGCAGCAGCCGCTCGGGCGACACGTAGAGCAGGCGCAGCCGTCGCTCGCGCAGCGCCGCGCCGACGGCGGCGTGCTCCTCGCCGGTGTTGCCCGAATGCAGCGCGCCGGCCGCGACGCCCTTGGCGCGGAGCTGGCGCACCTGGTCGCGCATCAGCGCGATGAGCGGCGACACCACCACCGTGAGCCGGCCGCCGCTGACAGCCGGCAGCTGGTAGCACAGCGACTTGCCGGCACCGGTCGGCATCACGGCCAGCACGTCCGCGCCCGCAAGGATCGCCGCCACGATGGCGTCCTGCCCCGGCCGCAGCGTGGCGAAGCCGAACACGCGGTTCAGCGTGTCGAGCGCGGCGGCGGGCACGTCCGCCGCGGCCTCAGCCGGAAGACGCCCAGACCCGCTTCCAGGTGAGGTCAAAGATAGCTCGATGCCATCGCCGGCTGTTCGTCCAACGTGTGCGCCATGAAGTCCAGGGCGGAGCGCACGGTGTCGCGCCCGGCGGGGCCGCCGAGGCACACCCTCACCGCTTCGCCCGGCTCGCCCGATACCACGAAAGCGTCGCTGGCCACCACGCCGATGCCGGTCGCCCGCATGTGGCCGATGAAGGCCGAGCGGGTCCAGGGCCGGGGCAGCGGCACCCACAGGTGGAAGGAGAGGGGGTCGGCGCGGAAGCTTCCCGGACGCAGGATCGCGGCTGCGAGCTTCTGCCGCGCCAGGGTTTCCGCCCGGATGAAGCGGAGGATGGAGTCGGCCGTGCCATCGGCGATCCAGCGCGTGGCCAGCGCCACGGTCAAGGGTGAGGCCATCACGTTGGCCGCCCGCAGCGCCGCCGCGAACGGCCAGCCGGCGCGGGCGTCGGGGGCCACCACGTAGGCCGCGCGCAGGCCCGCGCCGATGCATTTGGCGAGGCCGGCGATGTGCCAGGTGAGGTCCGGCGCGATGGCCGCCAAGGGGGGTTCCCCGCGCGCGGGGATGAAGCCGTAGGCGTCGTCCTCGACGATGGGCACGCCAAAGCGGCGGGCAACGGCGGCGACCGCTTTGCGGCGCTCGGCCGACATGGTCAGCGTGGTCGGGTTCTGCAGTGTCGGATTGAGGTACAGCGCCTTGGGCGCGAGGCGGCGGCAGCCGTCGGCGAAGCTGTCGGGGTCGATGCCCTGCTCGTCCATCGGCAAGCCGACCAGCGACAGGCCGAGCTGCGCGCAGATGGATCGCACGCCGGGATAGGTGATGGCTTCGCAAAGCACGGTCTCGCCCGGGCGCGCCAGCATGGACAGGATGCCGGCGATGGCCGGATGGGCGCCGGGGGTCACGAAGATGCGCTCCTGCGCCGGCACCAGGGCGCGGCGGCCGAGCCAGGCGGAGGCGGCGTCCTTGTCGGCGGGGGTGCCGCCGAAACCCTGGTAGCGCAGCAGCGCAACGAGATCGCGCCCGACCTCCGCCAGCCCCTCGCGCATCCGGCGAACGAGGTCGCCGTCGGTCGGTTCGGGCGGCAGGTTCATCGACAGGTCGACGGCGCTCGTGCGCTCAGGGCTTCGCCCCGCCGGCTCGGCGTCGCGTCCCGGCGCGGGAACGCCGCGCACGAAGGTGCCCTGGCCGACATGGGACTCGACCAGCCCGCGGCGCTGCGCCTCGACATAGCCGCGCGCGACCGTGGTGAAGTCCACCGCGAGCACGGCGGCGAGCTTGCGCTGCGGCGGCAGGCGGTCGCCACCGCTCAGCTTGCCGGACCGCACGTCTTGGGCGATGGTGTCGGCGATGGCAAGGTATCGCGGCTTGCCGCTGCTTGTCAGGTCCGGAACCCAGTTGCTCATCCGCTCCGCTCGCTTGCGCGCCTCACGCGCAATCGTCAGGCAGTGGCAGCGTCGCAAAAGCCTAGCCAATTGACTGCACATTGTTGCATTCAGGTCCAGCGCGCTAGCCGAGCGTGCCGGCACGCGCCGAACGCCTCCGCGTGACGACAATCGTGAACAAACCTTCAGCGCCCTGCGCAGCGACTAGGCAAAGCGACCAAGAAACATTCGACTGCATTGACCGGACGACGACTGCGAAATTCGCAGATCGGGCTTATGATTCAGCCCCATTCAATTTGGCACAGGTGTTGCGATCCGCATCCTCATCCCACGATCCGTCGGGACGTTCTGCCAGCCGAGGATACGCCATGCCCGCAGTTACATACCCCGTCCATAAGAAGGGTGACTTCCTTGTCGACTACGAGGACAAGAAGTTCGAGGACGTCAAAGCCCAACCCGGCGAAAAGGCGCTCATCACCTTCCACACCGTCGCCTTCGAGGGCTCGATCGGCCTCGTCAACCTGCTCCAGGCCACCCGCATCCTGCGCAAGGGCTTCGAAACCAGCGTCCTGCTTTACGGTCCCGGCGTCACGCTCGGCCTGCAGCGCGGCTTTCCCACCCTCGGCGACGAAGCCTTCCCCGGCCACCTCGCGATGAACAAGCAGGTCGAGAAGTTCATGTCGGAAGGCGGCAAGGTGTATGCCTGCCGCTTCGCCCTGCAGGCCCTTTACGGCCACGGCGAGCCCTCGCTGATCCCGGGCATCACCCCCATCAGCCCGCTCGACGTGCTCGACCTGATCCTGCTGCACCGTCGCGCCAACGCCTTCATGCTCAACACCTGGACGCTTTGAGCTGCGCGCTTTGGACCTGCGCGCTTTGAAAGTCTGATCGTTTGAACGGCGGCGGGGCCGGCGCCCCGCCGGCACGCCCGCGCTCCGTAAGCGGCGGCGCGTGCCTCAATCTGCCGACACCGCGAAGGCAAGACCCGAAGGCAAGACCCATGGAAAAGCGGATCGTTCGCGTGGCCGCCGTGCAGATCGCGCCGGTTCTCGACCGGCCGGGCGGCACGCTGGAGAAGGCCCTGGCGGCGATCGCCGAAGCGGCCGGGAAGGGCGTCGGCTTCGCCGTCTTCCCCGAAACCTTCCTGCCGTACTATCCCTATTTCTCCTTCATCGAGCCGCCGATGGCGATCGGCCCGGCGCACCTCCAGCTCTACGAGGAGGCGGTCGTCGTGCCCGGCCCGGTCACGCAGGCGCTGAGCGCGGCCGCCAAGCGCCATGCGATGGTGATCGTGATGGGCGTCAACGAGCGCGACGGCGGCACGCTCTACAACGCGCAACTCGTGTTTGACGCCGACGGCAGCCTTGCCTTGAAGCGGCGCAAGATCACGCCGACCTACCATGAGCGGATGATCTGGGGCCAGGGCGACGGCGCCGGCCTGGCCGTGGTGGACACGGCGGTCGGCCGCGTCGGCGCGCTGGCCTGCTGGGAGCACTACAACCCGCTCGCCCGCTACACCCTGATGGCGCAGGGCGAGGAGATCCACGCCGCGCAGTTCCCCGGCTCGCTCGTCGGCCAGGTCTTCGCCGACCAGATGGAGGTGACGATCCGCCATCATGCGCTGGAGGCGGGGTGTTTCGTGGTCAACGCCACCGGCTGGCTCACGGACGAGCAGATCAACGCGATTACCCCCGACGAGAAGAAGCAGAAGGGGCTGCGCGGCGGCAACTGCACGGCCATCGTGTCGCCGGAGGGCAAGCACGTCGTGCCGCCGATGAGCGAGGGCGAGGGCCTGCTCATCGCCGACTGCGACATGAGCCTCGTCACCAAGCGCAAGCGGATGATGGATTCGGTCGGGCACTACGCCCGCCCCGACCTGCTGCGGCTGCATCTCGATGCCCGCCCGGCGACGATGCTGGTGCAGCACGAGACCGATCTGCCGGCCGCGCCCCAATTCTCGCCAGACCAGTCCCCGCC
>CALMGA010000525.1 GCA_937863205.1 uncultured Beijerinckiaceae bacterium
ATTGCCCATTCTGCTCTGTCGCCGGCATGCCCTCTCGCGAAAATATTAGCTAAGCGGCTTCACACCACTCAAAAACGGCCAGGATAGCGCCTGCAGAGCAGCATCAAGCTCGACAATGTTGGCGACGCGGGGCTTGCTCTTGGTGCCATAACGACCCGTCATCCCGCCTTCCGCATGACCCATTAGCGCCTGCTTGGTCGCTTCCCCGTGCCCGGCTGCCGCCAGCCGGTCCTGAAATGCGTGGCGAAATGAGTAGAGACTGCCTTCCGTCGTGATCCCGAGTTCATGCCGGGCAAAATGCGCCCAGAACGAGGAAAAATAGCCCGACACGCGCGTCACGTCACCGTCCTGCGCCTGCATGTTAGTCCAAAGCCATCGCCAACCCTGGTGCTTTGCCGTGTTAACGATGTCGAGCAATCCTAGTCGAAGCAACTCGCGACGAATTGGCATGTGGCGCCGCCGGGCCAGCGTCTTGATCCGCCTGTCGCCCGCGTTGGTCACTTCAAAGCACCAGACATCGTTGGCATCAGGATGCCGGACCACCGTGTCGGGGCCGAGTTGCAGGATCTCCGACGACATCATGCCATGCAAGCAGGCTAGCAGCGGCAGCCAGAACTGCAGCTCGTAGCAGGCCTTGACCCGGGTGTATCGGTAGGCTGCGGTGAACACCGGATGCGCGAAAATGATGCGCAAGTCGGCGTCGGTGTAAGGCTCGCGGCGATCTTCGTCCTCCGGCACCTGGAGGTAGATGTCGGGTCCGAGCGGCGTCTCGACCCAGCCGGCATTCAGCGCAGTACCGAGCAACGAGGAGATGAAGCCAACCTTTTTGTTGACCGTCTGCACCTTGTAGCTGCCGGTCGAGGAAATGTGGTCGCGGAAAGCCAACACATGTTTGCGGCGGATCGCGCCGACGTCGATCAGGCCGCTATGGCTCTGGAAGGCCGCGATGGTATGGTCCATCTCACGCAGGTAAGCCGGACGGACCGACTTGCGCGCCATGGCACGGTTACCGATCCACTTGGCCCGGCAGTCTGCCAATGTTCTGCCGGCCGGGATGATGGCGGCTGATGGCGCACCAGCAGCTGAGGAAGGCTGATCGACAGCTTGGTCCGAGCGCTTCGCCGGTTTTGCACGACGCCATGGCCCGTCGACCGTGTCGGGATGGAGCTGGTCGCAGCCGCCGCGTCGGCTCTCGCGCAGATGGAATACGTCGAGGTAGCCGAGTTCCGCCTGCAGGCACGCGGCCATGAAGCGCGCATGATCGGGATGCGTGCGGCTCAGACTGATGCCGAGACGGCGGATTTGTCCTTGAACCATGGCTTGGCGCTCGGTCACGTAGTCGGCCACCGACATCGACCGCAGCTGTTCTTCCCGGGCGATATGCTCCTTGACCACGGCGTTGTCTCGCCTGGGCAACCGAGACAGGTCGGGCTCGGCGCCCAAAACGGCGCCGGTTATGTCGGAAAGACGGGCTCGCCAATCCTGCTCGGCAAGGCTGGCGCCGAATCACGTCGCGAGCGCCTGCCAATCGGGCCACGTCCAGCCCTCGGTACCGATCGCGGCAAGGCCGTCCGGTGCGGTGTCCAGTCCTTTGGCCCGGCGTGCCTCTGCGAAGCGCCGATCCCACTCCTCGTCGAGTTTCAAGGCTGCCGAACGTGCCAGGCGCGGATCACGGGTGCGCAGGGACGTTTGCACCCTCGCGAAGGGAAAGGCGGCACGCAGATCCTCGGGAACGCGACGCACGTACTGGCATACGCCACCGCGGAAGGTGAGATGATTGGAGATGCCCATGTCGTCGGTCATGTTATGCACGATGTTATGCATCCGACCGCGGTGCAAGCGGGTCGGAAGGCGTGCGAGCATGACGGAACAGGAACTTAGGTCGGCACCTCAGCCGGATGGCGCTCCCTAGGGGAATCGAACCCCTGTTTTCGCCGTGAGAGGGCGACGTCCTAGACCGCTAGACGAAGGGAGCGTGGCTTGAGCTATAGCGCTGGAGCCGCTCTCGCGCAAGACGGGCGCCTCCGCCTGCCGCATGCGCGCGCTCTGGATCAGGGACTTGGATCAGGGCGTTGTCCTTATCCTCAAGGCCGCTGGAGGTGCTGGGCGGCCTCGGCTTGGCACTCGATTCGCCGGTGGCCGAGGTCTGCGGCATGACGGCGGCGATGCATCGGATGAGCTTGAACCCTTCCGGGCACGGAACCCAGCATCCCGCCACGCTGGGCTTCGCTGCGGGATCGTTGGCGAGGACGTCGTCGCGGCAAGAGGGCTGCGCGAGGGTATGATGAGCAACCTCCTCGAACCGCGAGGTTTTCCCGGCCGGCTTTGCGCCGCCTTCGAGGCGCCCTCCACCATCCTGCTGCTCGGTGAGATCCCGAGGGGGCGGCGGGCAAGCCGCAGCGCGTCGGCTTGGCGAGGAAGCTCGGGCTTGACCGACAGGGCGCTGCGCTGACGGTCGGGGCGAAGGGCGGACCGCCCCGCACGCCGGACGGCCGCTACATCGTGGTGCGCGACCGGCTGTGGCGCTGCGCCGATCCGCATCTGGCCGAGGAGGAAAGGGCGGAGCTGGTCGCCGCGCTGATGACGGCGCGGCGTGCCGTCCGCGATGCCAAGCGCCGTCCCGAAGGCGCGTCCGGGCGCAGCGCGATGGCGGAGGCGCGCGCGCGCGTCGATCGTGCCAAGCGCGGGCTCGGCGAGCGCGGCCCGGTCTGGTGGGATGACGGCGCCCCCGACCTCACCCGGCACCTCGCGCGAAACACCTGCTATGCCGAATGGTACGCGAGCCTTGAACCCACGAGCCGCGATCCAGATT
>CALMGA010000526.1 GCA_937863205.1 uncultured Beijerinckiaceae bacterium
TGTCTGCATCGCGTCTCCCCATACCGGAACGAGGTCGAGCTTACTTACGGTTGTGACGGCATCGAGTGCTTCCCGACTGAGTCCGTCGAGTGGCCGCCGCAAAGTGAGGCGTCAGCGGGCAACTACAATGCCTTTATTCCTCCGGCTCGGCGGATGTGGCAACAAAGCGGCCCGCACCATCTATTGATGTCCTGATCAACTATGCAGACTTCAAGCGCCCGGTGAAATCGTCACCGTCCTGGGCCTGCGGCGGGGCCCGTCTGATCGCCGTTTTGATCGCGGCCGCCACTAGGTTGCGCTTTTTCTGGGTACTACTAGAACGGGAGATCTCCGACCGCGTGGTGGGCAGATGCTAGTGCACCGACTCAAACGGATGGTCCAGGGCGAGCTTGGTCCTGATTGCCTTTGCGGTGGCGGTCCAGACGAACGGCTTGGGGTTTCTATTCGTGGCAGCGATGGTGCGGGCAATCGCTTGTTCGAGGTCTGCGACGGAGCGGAACACGCCGCGCTTCAGGCTGTGCCGAGTGAGCTTGGAAAAGAAGCCCTCGACGGCGTTGAGCCAGGAGCACGAGGTCGGCGTGAAGTGGAACGTCCACCGCGGGTGGTCGGCGAGCCAGGCCAGCACCTCGGGGTGTTTATGGGCGGCATAGTTGTCGAGCACGGCGTGGACCACCTTGCCGGGCGGGACGGAGCGCTCAACGGTAGCGATGAAGCGGATGAACTCCTGATGGCGATGGCGGGGCGCGCAACGGCTCCTCGGACTTGATCCGGGGATGACCTTGCCTTCGAGCACGCTGAGGGCGGCAAACAAGGTCGTGGTACCCCCGGATCAAGTCCGGGGCAGGCTGTTGCGCTTGTAGTCATGGGTCAGGGTCGCGCATTTGCCCCGCTTCAATGGCAAGCCGGGCTGGGTGCGATCGAGCGCTTGGATCTGGCTTTTCTCGTCAATGGACACCACCACCGCATGGCGGGGCGGGTGCATGTAGAGGCCGACCACGTCGTCAAGCCGGGCGGTGAAGTCGGGGTCGGTGGAGCGCTTGAACGTCCTGATGCGGTGCGGCTGCAGCTTATGGGCCGCCCAGATGCGCTGCACGGTGCGCAGCGACAGGCTCATCGCCTTAGCCATGGCGCGGCCGGTCCAGTGCGTGACGCCACCGGGCGGCGCGCGCAGGGTGCGCTCGACCACGGCATGAACCCTGGCCTGCGGCACCGGCGGCGTGCCAGGTGGCCGGGTCTTGTCGCGCAGCAGACCCTCGACGCCCTCCTCGCCGTAGCGCTGCTGCCAGCGCCACACAGCCGGGCGGCTGACGCCCGCCTGCCGGGCAACGTTCTGCACGTTGAGGCGCTCGGCCGACAAAAGAACAATGCGCGCCCGCAAAATATGCTTGAGCGGTCGTGAACGGTTCGCGGCGATGTCGGCAAGCCGCGCCTTGTCGCTCGCGTCGAGGATCACGCACACCGTCTGAGCCATTGCCCAGACCCGCACACCTCACCATCCGCGTGAATCCTGCGTCCGCGTCAGTGCACTAGAGCGTCGGACGCTTATTCGAGCGTGTATCCGGCAGCGGCGAGGTAGTTCCAGCACTCCTGCGGGCTGAACAGGTCGCAGACGCCGCCGATGGCGCGCCACAGGGCGTCGAAGGTGCGGGCGCCGGCGGCGCGCAGGTGGGCTTTCAGCTTCGAGAAGGCCATCTCGATGGGGTTGAGGTCAGGGCTGTAGGGCGGCAGGAACAGCAACCAGGCGCCGTGATCCTTGAGGATGCGGGCGGCCTTGGCACTCTTATGGACGGGCAAGTTGTCGAGGATTACGACGTCGCCCCTGGTCAGGGTCGGGGCGAGCTGCGTCTCGACCCACAGGTCAAAGGCGGTGCGATCCAAGGCCTTGTCGACGACCCATGGCGCGCTGAACCGATCGCAGCGCAGGCCAGCGATGAAGGTTTGCGTGTGCCAGTGGCCGAACGGCGCCGCGCCGGGCAGCCGGGTGCCACGCCATCGTCTTGTTTCAAGGTTGGAGCGGCCGCGCAACCGGACCATCTTGGTGGTGACGGCGGTCTCATCGACAAATACCAGCCGTGCCGGCTGATCACGCATCCGCCGCTGCCGCGCCCTCCAGTTGCGGCGCGCCTCGGCCACGTCGGCGCGTGCGCGCTCGGTCGCCATCAAGGCTTTTTTTATACGTGAACCCGCGCCGGCACAGCCAGCGCAACAACTCGGCGGGCGCCGCCTCCACCCCGTGCGCCGCCAGCAGCTGCACCCGCAACTCGGGCATGGTGACGTCGGGCTTGTCCTCCACGGCCCCGATCAGGAACGCGGCGTGGGGCTCGAGCTTGCCGCTGCCGCGCGGTCGACCCTGCCGGCCAGGCGCCAACGAGGCCAACCGCTCCACCTTTCGCACCAGCCGACGCGCAAAGCTTTCGCTCACAGCGAAGTGCCGGCCCGCCTCGTGTCGCGAGTGGCCCGCCTCGACGAAAGCCACCACACGCTCGCGCAGATCCAAGGAATAGCTGCCAGCCATCATCGCCTCCGGCACGGCAAACCAACCTCAACCCTACCCGGTTCAACGCGGCCGCTTAACCGTCCGATGCTCTATTTGATCTGCTACTGACGCCAGACGCACTTTCGAATCCATCAACAGCGATGGAGCGGAAATGATGTCTGTCGGCACAAAAG
>CALMGA010000527.1 GCA_937863205.1 uncultured Beijerinckiaceae bacterium
GCCCAGCAGCAGCGGCAGGGCGATGATGTTGGCGAAGTTCAGCGGCATGTCGATCAGCACGGTGATCTCCAGCGTGACCACGGCGGCGAGCAGCAGCGGCACCAGGGTGAGCAGCACGTCGCCGACCCGGCGCAGCACGATCCAGAGAATGACGAAGATCGAACCCACCGCGATGAAGCCGGCGGTGATGAAGGCGACCTTGACGGTATGCCCGGCCGACTGGATCGACACCGGCTGCCCGGTGGCGTGCGGGGCGATCGACTTCACCTCGGTGGCGAACTCGACCATGTTGTCGTTGTTGTCGGGATCGCCCTTGGGAGCCGCCTCGACGCGGGCCTGCCCGGTAGCGCTGAGATACATGCGCTTGAGGCTGTCGGGAATGGTGGCGATGGTCACCTTGGACGCGTCAAGGGTGTCGCGCAGCGACTGCACGGTGGTCTTGAGCGGCGGAACGAGCGCGGTCCGGGCGCGCTGGCGGACATCCGGCTTGGCGGCGGCCAAGTCACCGGCCAGGGTGACGAAGCGGCGCGCCTCGTCGGCGCCTGCGCCCGGCTTGTTCGCACCGACCTTGTCCTTGGCGGCGACGGTGAAGGCGGCAGCCGTGCGCTCGATCGATTGCACGTTTTCCTCGTCGGTCGGGGGATCCAGCGCGCGGCTGGGATCGAGCGCGGGACCAAGGATGCGCTTGGCGCCGGCGATGATGGCAAGCTTGCGATCCTGATCGAGCGGCACGAGGTCGGAGAGGGTGGTCACGCGGGCGACGTCGGGCAGGTCGCGCAACCTGGCGGCGGTGGCGTCGGCGGCGGCGAGGTTGGGCTCGACGACGCTGATGACCTGCGTATCGGTGTTGGGATCCTTCATCAGGTCCTTGAGCGTGGAAATCGCCTCGGTGCGCTGATCGTCGAGGTTGAGCGGGTTGAAGTCGAAATGCAGGTTGCGCAGCAGCGGCGTTCCCGCCAGCGCCACGGCCAGCGTGCCGATCACGATGACGTAGCGGTGCTTCTCGATGAAGTCGTCCACCGGAGCCAGGAACTTGTAGCCGACGGGCTCGCGCTCGGCCGGAGGCCTGATCACGGCGAGCAGGGCCGGCAGCAAGGTGACCGAGCAGGTGAAGGCGATCAGCATGCCGGTGCCGGCGATCTCGCCGAGTTCCGACACGCCGCGATAGTTCGTCGGCAGAAAGGCGTAGAATCCGGCGGTCGTGGCGATGGCGGCCAGGGCCAGCGGACGCCCGACCTTGGCCGCGCCCAGCGCCAGCGCGGCGGCGAAGTCGGGGTGATCGTACCGTTCCGCCTTGTAGCGGACGGAAAACTGGATGCCGAAGTCCACGCCGATGCCGACGAACAATACGGCAAAGGCGATCGAAATGAGGTTGAGGGCGCCAACCAGCGCCAAACCGGCGGCGAAGGTGATCGCGAGGCCGGCGATCACGGTGGCGAACACGGCCGCGACGATCTTCAAGGACTTCAGCGCGGAATAGATGATGGCCAGAACGATGATCGCGGTGATGAGCCCGTTGAGGCCGAAGCCGTCGGCGACCGTCGAGAACTCGGAATCGGAGATGGGCACCTGTCCGGTGATGCGCACGCGGGCGCCGGTGGCTTGCGACAGGTTGAGATCCTTGATCGCCTTCTCGATGAAGGCGATCGGCTTTTCGCCGGGTTCAAGGGCGGAATAATCGAGGATCGGCGTGATCTGGATGAACTTGCGCAGTTGGTTGGCCTGCGGCTTCTCGCCGTTGGCGAGCAGGTTCTGCCAGGAAAAGAACGCCGGCTTGTTGGCCAGGATATTGGTCAGCGCCTCGTTCATCGAGGCGATCGGCGCCTTGTATTGGTCAAAGGTGGCGCGACCCGAGCCGACGCCCTTCGCGATGAACTGGAGCGCATCGAAGATGCCGCGCAACGACTGGTCCGACGACAGGATCGCCAGCACCGGCTGAGCCTGCCCGAGGCCGCCCATCGCCTTCTGCACCTCCTCCGGCGTTTGGAAGAGCAGGCCGTTCTTGGCAAAGAAAGGTCCGCCGTTCGGCTGCAACACCGCCTTGAACAGATCGGGGTGGCCCTGAAGCCTGGCGTCGAGCGCGGCCACGGCCTCGTCGGAGCGCTCGGGCGTGATGCCGTCGATCACCACGATGATCGTCTGGTCCTGGTCGGGGAAAGCCTTGTTGTAGGCGATCTCGTCCTGCCGCCAGGGCACCTTGGCGTCGATGAAATCATCGGTGTTGGTGTTGATCTCCAAGTTGCGCACGGCGTACCAGGAGCAGAAGGCGGTGAGGACGAAGAAGATCAGAAGGACGGCGTAGCGGAACCGGGCGCAAGCCATGACCACCGCAACCACGCTGCGGGTGATCGGACCATGAGAGATCGGTTCGGCGGACGCACGCTCGGCAGGCTCGTAAGAGGTGGTCATACCTTGCCTGCAGCGCTCCGCGTTCCCGATGGCCCTGATGCAGAACCGCTCGTCGTGACGAGCTGTCCGGCGGCAGGCTGGCCATCACCGGCTGCTGGCACCGATCCGCTCGTGGGAGCATCCGCCTCGCACAGCCGTGTGGCAGCGATGCGGCAGGTGGCGGACTTCGTATGTCGGGGCCGGGCGCAGCCTTGTCTTTCCAGCCTGTCAATGTCATCCCTGCCTGAGCCCGGCAAGCGAAAAGACGCTTCGCACCCGGCCCGGCCGCGTGCTCGCGGACTATGTCGCGGGGGTGACGCTCGCGACCGGGCGGTTCGCGGCGACCGCCGGGTTCGGGCTGGGTCGCGCACGCTGGTTGTGCGGGATCGAAGCGCGGCCTGTCAGATCGCGCGCAATCAAGGAGTGTGACGTGGGTATTCCGCTTCTGCAGATGGCGACGGTCGGATCCTATGTCGCCCGGAAGGAGCTGTCGGGCGTCAAGCGCTATCCGCTGGTGCTGATGCTGGAGCCGCTGTTTCGCTGCAACCTCGCCTGCGCCGGCTGCGGCAAGATCGATTATCCCGACAAGATCCTCAACGAGCGCCTGCCGCT
>CALMGA010000528.1 GCA_937863205.1 uncultured Beijerinckiaceae bacterium
ATTGTGAAAAGCTCCTGGCCGACGCCGTCAATGCCAACCTGCCAAAGTAGTGCTATGACGCCGACTCATAGGCTTCCAATCGCCGGATCGGGATGGCGATCAGGTGACTCCACACGCGGGCGATCGCGCGCCACGTCGAGCGGGCAATCAACGCATCCTCGAACCGATGCGCGGTCGATCGAGGTCGAGATGCCGGAGCGACCCGCAGGGGTCGATCGGGCGACCACGCCCAAGATGTTCATCCGCGCGAAAAGAATACGATCCTTGTTGCGTTTCGCGGCGCCTCCCGACGCCTTCTCGCGCGCAGGCCCGGTTCAGGTGAGCGGGCCTTGTTGATCGTCGCCGTCGTGACGTCCCCGCGGTCGGTCCTGTCAAGATCGCTGGGCAGGCGGGTGCGATGGGCGGGGAACGGGACGAGCGTCGTCGCGCCGCGACCGGCGTTCGGAGGGTTGAGGATAATTGGCATGTGTCCGGTCTCGTAGCGTTGGACCACCATGCACGTGCGAATCATCCTGGTTAGCCGGGCACACGAATTAGCAGATCGGTGACGGTGGCCGATGCACCTCGAATCAACGTCGCATGGACGGCAGGTGCAGAAGCGGGCGTGAACCGTTCGTTCGCGCTCCTGCGAACTCGCAGCGTTGGCGCCTCAACGCGACGCTTCCTCCGCCGTCGCGACGCGCACCGCATCGGCCGTAACCTTGAAGATCTCGGTCGAGAGCGGATGCGGGCGGTTCGCGTTCTCCTTGGCGACCTGCCCCACCAGATCGCGTTGCTTGGCATCGTTGACTGGCCACATCATCAGGAGATCCCTCGCGGGGACGGCGGCGAAGGCTTCGGGTCCGAGCTGGGCAAGAAGACGTCCGCGAAGCTTCGGAAGGAGGAGGCGGGCGGCATCGTACCCATCACCCTTGGCGACGAAGAGGGCGCCGCCGTCCGTCGGCGGCGGCGTCCCGGCGGTCGGAAGCTCGCTCGACATGTCCTCGAGATTGGCCAGCGCGCGCCCATGCAAGGCGTCGGAGGCGACGCCCCAAGGTTTCAGCATCGGTTGTTCGATGTACTCGTCCGTCTTTCCGCGGTCGATCGCGTAGGCGACGACGAGTTTGGCCGAGAACGGGAGGCGGACCAGCCCGGGATACGCGTCCGCGAAATAGGCCGGCAGGAGCTTGGGACGGAGCAAGGGAGCTGCTTGGTCCCAATCGAGCGGCTTGTGGCTGCCGATAGGATCGGCGCGCCCGACAGATGACAACGCCGCCATGCCGTAGAAGGTGCCGGCGATGCTCGCGAGAATGTCTCGCCGGCCCGGTCGTGTCACACTCATTCTGCCACCCTTGTCGCCGCCACGCAGCATCCGCCGATCCATATGCCTCAACGCAGGGCAGAGGCTAAGCCGTTGATGTCAGCTCCTGCCGGGAGCAGACGTCCGCTAAGATTCCGCAGCGAGCTGGGGCACGTTACGACGACGTTCCTTGTTGACCGACGATCAACGAGTAGCAGGCGCCAAAGGGCCCCGGTGTGATCCTCGTCCACGTCCAGATCGCAACTTCTCGCATTCGCTTGTATGCCACCGTGCCAGCGAAGCCCCATGACGATACGGCCGTCCACTTCCGCACCGTAATCGGCCGCTGCGCCGACGACCCCGCCTCGAGCCTCGACGGCTTGCCCTTCGCTCGGATCGTCGTCGCATGCGACGACGATCCGAGCGTGAATGCTGCGGTCGAACGCTCAAGTCAGAAGCTTGTCCATGACGATCGGCAACTCGCGGATGCGCTTGCCGGTCGCGTGGTAGACCGCGTTGGCGACTGCCGCGGCCGTGCCGACGATGCCGAGCTCGCCGATACCCTTGGCGCCGAGCGGATTGATCTCGTCGTCCTCCTCGGGAACCATGATCACGTCGACCGCCGGCACGTCCGCGTTGACCGCCATCAGGTACTCGCCCAGGCTGTCGTTGACGTAGCGTCCCCGCTTCGCGTCGATCTCCGTCGCCTCAAGCAGGGCGGAGCCGAGACCCCAGATCATCCCGCCCATGTACTGGCTCCGGGCCGTACGCTGGTTGATGATGCGGCCCGCGGCGAAGGCGCCCGTCATGCGGGGCACACGGAGCTCGCGCGTGAGGCGGTGCACGCGTACCTCGACGAACTCGGCGCCAAAGGCGAACATCAGGGGCTTGCCGTCCTTCGACTCGTCGCCGCGCGCCTGGTTGGCGAACGGCACTTGGCCCTTGCGCAGCTTGTCCAGGATCTCCGGCTTCTTGCCGGGTGGCACGAACTCGCCGACTTCGCTGACCTCGCCCACGTCCAGCCGCGCGAAGGCGGCCGCACGGGCGTCCTCCGCCGGCATGTCGTTGCCGAAGCGCGCCCTGATCTTGTCGGTGGCCAAGCAAATGGCCGAGCCGAGCGACGCGGTGGAGAGCGAGTTGCTCGAGGCGGGAGCGGCCGGCAGCCGGGAGTCGCCCATCACCACCTCCACCCGCCCCGGGTCGAGCCGCAGGGCCTGGGCGGCGATCTGGCCCAGCGCCGTATAGGTCCCTTGGCCGGAGTCCTGGCCCGCCACCTCGACCCTGGCCTTGCCGTCGACGCTCAGCGTCACCCGCGCGGTCGCCGGCGCCATGTGGGTGGGGTAGCTGGCCGTGGCGCAGCCGTACCCGATCAGCCAGTCGCCCTCGCGCATCGACTCCGGCCGCGGGTCGCGCTTGCTCCACCCGAAGCTCGCCGCCCCCTCGTCGTAGCACCGCATCAGCGACCTGCTGGTGAACCGTGCTCCGTCGACAGGGCTTTCGCGAATGTCGTTGATGCGACGCAGCTCGACCGGGTCCATGCCCAGCGCCACGGCGAGCTCGTCCATCGCGCTCTCGAGCGCGTACATGTAGGGCATCTCGACTGGCGCGCGCATGAAGCCCGACGACTGCCGGTCGGCCTTGACCATGTTGACCCGGGTCCGGATCGCGGGCTTGCCGTACATCGCGGTGGTGACGCCGAAGCCAGCTAGGGGATAGTCGTCCTGCCGGGACTGCATTTCCCAGCTCTCGTGCCCGTAGGCGAGCAGGTGGCCCTTGCGGTCCGCCCCCAACCGAACGACATGCCTCGTCTCGGCCCGGTACGTCGCCAATGTGAAGCCCTGGTTCCGCGTCACGACGTTGCGGACGGGTCGCCCGAGATCGCGCGCGGCGCCGGCGATGAGCGCCGTGCGCTGGGTCATGAAGCCCTTGCCGCCGAAGGCCCCGCCCATGAACGCATTCTCGACCCGAACCATGGACGGGTCGATTCCCATCATCGTCGCCGCCCCGTTCGCGAGTTCGACCACGAACTGGCTCGGTTCACGGATCAACAGTTCGCCCCCCGACCAGGACGCCGTGGTCGAGTACAGCTCGATGGCGTTCTGGTGCTGCGCCGGGGTGCGGTAGTCGCCCTCGATCCTCACGGGTGCGGCGGCGAACGCCGCGTCGAAGTCGCCGGCGTGCTTCTCCTTTCCGGACAGCGCATCGGGATGGGTGATCGCCGCGCCGGGGCTGTCCATCGTCGACGCGGGCGTCGCGGCGGCGTATCGCACGACGATGCGGTGCGACGCGTCGCGCGCGATCTCGTAGGTCTCGGCGACGATCATCGCGATGATCTGCCCGTCGTTGCGGATCTCCGGTCCGACAAGGGGCATGTTGGTGTCGGACACGTAGCCGCCCTTCTGCGTGTAGGGCGTCGCGACCCGGGGGGGTGCGTTCTCGTGAGTGTAGACCTTGACGACGTCCGTCAGGGCTTCGGCGGCCGAGGTGTCGATCGACAGCACGCGGCCGCGCGCTACGGCGCTGGTCAGGAAATAGGCCTGGAGCGGCGCCGTCTCGGGCGCATCGGCCGCGTAGACGAGGCCGCCGGTGACCTTGGCGGCCGATTCCGATCGGCGGATCGGCGCTCCCATTCTCGCGAGCGGCTCCGAATTCATGCTGCCGGGCCGATCCATCATCCAATCTCCATTGCCTGCGCGTCCAGGAGCGCGCGCACGATCGTCGCTTTGCCCAGCGCGACCTTGTAGCCGTTGTGCTCGCGCACCTCCGCGTCCTGGAACTCGACTTGCGCCGCGACCTCCGCGACCGCCTCGGTCAGGCTCTGGCCGCGCAGCATCGCCTCGGCTCGGTGCGCCCGCCAAGGGATCGTCGCGACTCCCCCCAATCCGATCCTGACGTCCCGCACGACCCCGCCATCAAGATCGAGCGCCACAGCGGCGCTGGCGTTGGCGAAGGCGTAGCTCTCCCGATCGCGGATCTTCCGATATAGGGAGCGCCGCCGCGGGCCTCCGGGTATGACGAACGCCGTGATGAGTTCGCCAGGCGCCAGGGTGGTCTCGACGTGGGGCGTCGCGCCGGGCAAACGGTGCAGGTCCGCGAAGGCCAGCGTGCGCATGCCGGACCTGCCCAGCACCTCCACGCGGGCGTCGAGCGCGACGAGGGCAGGGGCCCAGTCGCCGGGGTAAAGTGCGATGCATTGTTCGCTCGTGCCGAGCACGGCGTGTCCCCGGTTGGCGCCGTCGAGCGCGGCGCAGCCCGAGCCCGGCACGCGCTTGTTGCACTGCTCGTAGCTCGTGTCCCGAAAGTAAGAGCAGCGCGTGCGCTGCAGGACGTTGCCACCGAGGCGGGCCATGACGCGCAGCTGCTGCGAGGCGGCCTGCCACAAGCTCTCGGTCAAGAGCGGGTAGTCGCGCACCATCGCCGCGTCGGATTGCAGCTTCGCCATCGAGACCAGCGCGCCGATCCGCACCTCCTCGTCGGTGCGGACGATCCGGTGCATCGCCTCGTCGCGGATCGCCGTGATGTCGACGACCACCGTCGGCCGCATGACGTCCAGCTTCATCAGGTCGACCAAGGTCGTGCCGCCGCTCTTGTACTGGACGGACGCGGTCTCGTAGGCGCTCGCCGGCACGGAGGCGAGCGCGACGGCGGCGGCGGCGTCCGTCGGCGCTTCGTAGGTGAACGGACGCATCAACCCTTCTCCATCTCGGTCTTGGCCTGCCTGATGGCCGCGACGATGTTGGGGTAGGCCGCGCACCGGCACAGGTTGCCGCTCATGTACTCGCGGATGTCCTTGTCCGAGCCGGCGTGACCCTCGTGGACGCAGGTGATCGCGGACATGATCTGGCCCGAAGTGCAGTAGCCGCACTGGAAGCCGTCGTGGTCGATGAAGGCCTGCTGCATGGGATGCAGGACGCCGTGCGTGGCGAGACCCTCGACCGTGGTGATCCGCTGGCCCTGCGCCGCGACGGTGAGGGTCAGGCAGGCAAGGTGGCGCTCGCCGTCGATGTGGACGGTGCAGGCGCCGCACTGCCCCTGGTCGCAGCCCTTCTTCGATCCGGTGAGGCCGAGCTTCTCGCGCAGCGCATCGAGGAGCGTCATGCGCGTGTCGACGAGGACGGGGTGGTCGGCGCCGTTGACGGACAGCACGACTTCGCGCGTCAGAGGCGTTGTTCTCATGTTCGCTGGATCCTGTGCGGCGGCCGCTTCCGGCCGCAAGGAAAGGGAGGCGGCCACGGCCACTCCGGTGGAGAGAACGGTGCGGCGATCGATCAGATGCCAGCTCACGGTGTGGACCTCTACTCTGCCGATGGCGGACGGCGGTGGGTCCGACCCTTGCCGTCCATGGTTCATTGGGTTCGGGCCAGCATCAGAACGCACAGCGACCGGACGCCCTGGGCGCCGTGGATCAGCACGCCCTCGATGTCGGCGGTGGCCGATGGGCCTGTCTGGAAGACGGCGTAGTGGGTACGGCGCCACTCCGGGCGCCGGTAGGCGTGATGGATGTTCGGCACGATGTCGGCCGGGTCGAGCAGCACGATGAGGTGCTGCGGCAAGTAGCCGAGCGTGTTGATCCCGAGCCCCTCGTCGGTGAGGCAGACCGAGCCGGTCTCCGCGACGCCGAAGGCCGCGCGCACCACGCCGACGTCGACGTCGGCCAGGTCCGTCGGCCGGGTGTCCGGTCCCAGCATCCTGTTGCCCTCGATCTCGGGCGCGTGGGAGCAGACGACCTTCGCGCCGGCCAGCCTGCGCCGCACGGGGGCGAGCGGATCGTCGGCGACCGGCTGGAGGAACTCGCCGCCCATGCGGGTCAAGGTCTCGCCGAAGGCCGCCAGCAGGTCCGCCGGCTTGCGGTCGTCGAACAGGGGCACCACCGGATCGGGCCGGTCGACCTTCGGCAGGTGCGCGCGCACCGCCGCCAGGATGTCGTCGCGCGCGCTCACGGCTTCGCTCCGCGGTTGTCGCGGTACCACTGGTGGAAGGTCTGCTTGGGGGCGTGCGGCACCTCGCGCTTGCGTCCCCAGGTGTTGAGGCGGTTGTAGACGATGAAGCGCGGGAGGTGGCGCAACGCGCTGTCCGCAACCGGCAGCGCGGCGCGGTACAGCCTGGGGCTGGCGAGGAGCGCGCCGGCCGCCTTCATCATCGCCTTCTTGAGCAGGGGCAGCTCGTGCGTTTCGGCGAGCACCTTGCGCCAAGCCGCGATCTGCTCGTGGATGTTGATCTTGACCGGGCACACGTTGGTGCAGGAGCCGTTGAGCGTCGAGGCGAAGGGCAGCTTCGAGTACTTGCGCGCGGAGAAGGTCGGATCGAGGATGAGGCCGATCGGCCCGGCGTAGGTCGCGCCGTAGGACAGGCCGCCGCTGCGCCGGAACACCGGGCAGGTGTTCATGCAGGCGCCGCAGCGGATGCACTTCAGCGACGACCAGAACTGCTCCATGCCCAGCCGCTCGGAGCGGCCGTTGTCGACCAGCACCACGTGCATCTCGCCGCCTTTGCGCGACCCGCGGAAGTGCGACGTGTACTGGGTCATCGGCGAACCCAGCGCCGAGCGCGACAGCAGGCGCACCAGCACGGCGAGGTGGTCGAGGGTGGGCACCACCTTCTCGATGCCGGCCGACACGATGTGCAGCGGCGGCGTGTTGGCGCTGAGGTCGGCGTTGCCCTCGTTGGTGCAGACCACGACGGTGCCCGTTTCCGCGACGGCGAAGTTGCAGCCGGTCATGCCGGCATCGGCCGACAGGATCAGCGGCCGGGTCGCTTCGCGCTGCCGCTCGGCCAAGTAGTGCACGTCGGTCGTGTCCGGATCGGAGCCGAGCTTCTCCGCGAACACCGCAGCCACGTCGGTGCGCAACTTGTGCACCGCCGGCACCACGACGTGGCTGGGCGCCTCGCCGTCGAGCTGCTGGATGCGCTCGCCGAGGTCTGTCTCGATCACCTCGACGTCGTGCGCCCTCATGAACTCGCGGAAGCCACACTCCTCCGTCAGCATCGACTTCGACTTGATCAGCCGCTTGGCGCCATGCCCGCGCAGGATGTCCAGGACGATGCGGTTGTGCTCGCCCGCGTCGCGCGCCCAGTGCACATGGATCCCTTGCGCGCGGGCGTTGGCCTCGAATCGGTCGAGGTAGCGGTCGAGGTTGGCGAGGGTGTGCTCCTTGATCGCCGAGGCGAGGTCGCGCAGCTCCTCCCACTCGGGCAGCCCGTGCATCTCGCGGTCGCGCTTCTGGCGCAGGTCCCAGAGCCGCTCGTCGTGCATCTTCTCGTGCTCGGTCGCGGCGATGAAGCGGTTCGCCGCCTCTGATTGGTCGACCGGCCGGTCGCCGCGGATCCTGGCGCCGCGCGGTTGCGGCTCGGGCTGCTTTGCCCGCAACGGCTTGGACGTGCCCTCCGCGTGGTCCAAGCGCCGACCGTCGCGCTTCGCGCCCTCGCCCGGACCGGGGGCGAGCAGGTCGCGATGGATGATGTGATCCGTCCGTGTCGACTGCAGCACGTCGCTCATGCCCGAGCCCCATTGAGGATCTGCGCGATGTGGATGTACTTTTGCGGCAGGCCGAGGCGCTCGGCGCAACCCTGCTGGTGCAGCATGCAGGAGCTGTCGGAGGAGGTGACGTACTCCGCCCCGCACTGGTGCTGGTCCTTGACCTTGTCGTAGCCCATCTTGGCCGACACGCCCTCCTCGAACACCGAGAAGGTGCCGCCGAAGCCGCAGCATTCGTCCGGGCGGGCGAGCTGGACGAACTCGAGCCCCTTGACCTTGCCGAGCAGGTCCTTCGGCTTGGAGAAGGGGTTGACGCGTCGCTCGGACGCGCTGGCGATGTTGAGCCCGCGCAGGGTCTGGCAGTTGTTGTGCAGAGACACCTTGTGCGGGAACTCGGCCCAAGGGAAGGCGTCGACCTTCAGCACGTCATGCAGGAACTCGACGAGTTCGAACGTCCTGGCGCGGACTTTTCGGACCTCGTCCGTCTGCTCGATCGCGTCGAACGCGAAGCGGACCTGGTGCACGCAGCTCCCGGATGGGCCGACGATGTAGTCGAAGGACGAGAAGTTCTTGACGAACAGCGCCTCGGTCGCGGCGGATTCCTCGTGGCAGCCCGTGTTGGTCATCGGTTGGCCGCAGCAGGTCTGGTCGAAGGGGTATTCGACTTCGCAACCCAGGCGCTCGAGCAGTTCGAGCGTCGCGATGCCGACCTCCGGATGGAACGCGTCGACGTAGCAGGGGACGAACAAGCCTATGCGCATCGATGTCTTCCTGGTTGCAGGGCCGCTTGTGTCGGGCGGCTCGGCGACCCGCCCCTGGACTTTGGTGGCCCGTCTCTGCAAGCCGACGTGCGCTCGACGTTGGACCGTTCCAGGCTCGGACCTGGTCGCAAACCGCGATGCCGGCACGTCCATCCTGGCCGGATGGCCCTTGCGGGATCGCGACGCCGCGGAGAAGCTTGGCACCGCCGTGAGGACGATGCCGCGTCCGGCTCCGGAAAGGACGGCCACGGCGGGGACCTCCGCGCCTCCCGGAAGTCGAGCGACGCGGTGCCTTCGAAATCGAGTTCCACTTGCCGCGACGCGCCGATCCACTTGGCGGATTTCATCAGGTAACCAACCAGATCAATCGCCGATATGACCCGTGCGGACGCCTTCTCTCGTCCCACCCCTGGCATCGAGGCGGTCAGCGATCGGTGACCATCCGTTTTTCGACTAGCTCGGCCCGTCCCAACGCGGCGGCGAGATGCATGGCGTCGTTTGAACACGGTGACCTCCCGCTGACCATTGCGTCGGATAAGAGAACTGAGATCGTTCGGGACTGTCCGCGGCGTTCACCGCGGCAACCCGATCCACGTGGAAGCTAGGGGCTCGGACCTCTTCGTGGCAGACGGCTCGCAATCCTAGGACCCACACTCCCAGGATGGTGCCCCGGGAGCCTGAAGGAGCCGGCTCTGGCCCGTCGCGGATGGCGCATGAAAGGCGCTGCCCGAAGGCGAAATCCGTCTGATCGCATCACCGCACGTCCTCGGCTCACATCGAGGACGTGCGGGCGGGCGCCCTGCGTCGGCTCACGGAGTCATGCCCGCGACCGACGGCCGCGGGACGTAGACGGTGAGGGACAGGTCGGGGCGGCCTTCCGGCACCAGGGCGACGTATGCAAGGTCGACCCGTCCCAGCCGGGGATGGTTGAGGCGCTTCCTGCCCTCCTCGAAGCCCTTCACGTCGACGTCCGGCCACCATGCCCGGAACTCCGGGCTGGCGCCGTTCAGCTCCTCGACCAAGCTGTCGAAGGGCGCCTTTTCCTGCGCTTTGGCCCGCGACGCGCGAAACGTTTGCAGCATGCCGCGGGTCATCTGCTCCCAGTCGAGGATCAGGGTCCGGTAGGGCTTGTACAGGAACAACAGGCGCAGGGTGTTGCGCTCCTGCGGCTCGAGCGCGCCGTAGTCGACCAGCAGGTCGCAGATGGCAGCGACCTCGTTGATCAGATCGGCCGAAGGGAGGGCGGTGGCCAGTTCAGCTTCGTTCGCATCCGGGCGCGCCAGCAGCATGTTGTCGCGTATGCTCGCATTTGACACGTGGGTCCGTTGCGCGACGACCGCGCAGAAATCGCGCACCGTGTCGCCGCGCAGCGAGCGGAGGGGTACAGGATGTGCAACGTCGTGATCCAGCCGAAGTCGAGACGCGACAGCACGAGGGACAGAGGGTTCCGCGCCATGTTCCGAAATCCATCGTTGTCCGACCCAATCTTGCAGTGGAGTGCGCGGGGGCGGCCGGTCTCGAGCGCGGCCTCCGGGCTAGGTCGTCGAGCTGCGGATCTGTCGATCCCCTCGTGACGGATGGCGGCCGTTCCGACCCGGGAAGGCCGGCGTACCCTGTCGATCGTCCGGACGTCGCGGACGCGTTCGCGATGCGTGCCGGCGGAGCAGGGCGCCCGTGCCCGCCCCGATGCCGTTTCAACGGAGCAGGTTGGTGTGGGCGAGGTTGACGATCTCGCTGCCGCGGCCGTTGATCACCGCCTTGGCGAGCCAGAGGCCGAAACCCATCGCCTGCTCGACCCCGACGTGGGGCGGCATGGACAGCTCCTGCCGCGCGGTGACCACGTCGAGCAGCGCCGGACCGGGATGGGCGAGGACCTCGCGCATCGCCCCGTCGAGTTCTATGGGATCCGTCACGCGCTTGGCGAACAGGCCGGCTCCCGTCGCCATCGCGGCGAAGTCCGGGTTGACGAGTTCGACGCCCGTGTCGAGGAAACCGGCGGCCTTCATCTCCATCTCGACGAAACCGAGGGTGCCGTTGTTCAGCACCACGATCTTCACCGGGAGCTTCAGCTGCACGAGCGTCAGCAGGTCTCCCATCAGCATGGCGAAGCCGCCGTCGCCGGAGAACGAGACGACCTGGCGCCCGGGGAAGGTCGCCTGCGCGCCGATCGCCTGGGGCAGCGCGTTGGCCATCGAGCCATGGTTGAGCGATCCGACCAGCCGGCGCTTGCCGTTGACCTTGAGGTAGCGCGCCGCCCAGATCGTCGGCGTGCCGACGTCGAAGGTGAACACAGCGTCCTCCGCGGCCGCCTCGCTCAGCACCCTGGCCACGTACTGCGGGTGAATCTTGTGCCCCGCGTACCCCACGGCTAGTTCGTCCAGGCCCTCACGCGCCTTGCGGTAGTGCGCCAAGCTTTCGTCAAGGTGCGTGCGGTCGGCCTTGGGCTGGAGCCGCGGCAGCAGCCCCTCGATGGTCTCGCCCACGTCGCCGATCAAGCCGAGGTCGATGGGGCAGCGTCGGCCCAGGCTCTTCGCCCTGAGGTCGACCTGCGCGATCCTCGCGTCGGTGGGGTAGAACTGCCGGTAGGGGAAGTCGGTGCCGAGCATGAGCAGGGCGTCGCAGTCGAGCATGGCGCGGTAGCCCGACGAGAAGCCGATCAGCCCGGTCATGCCGACGTCGTAGGGGTTGTCCCACTCGACGCCCTCCTTGCCGCCGAGGGCGTGCACGATAGGTGACTTGAGCGCCTCGGCGAGCCGTAGCAGGCTTGAGTGGGCGCCGAAGCAGCCCCGCCCGCACATCAGGGTCACCTTGTCGGACCCGTTCAGCAGCTTGGCGAGCTTGTCGAGCTCGCGATCCTGCGGCCGCACCACCGCCGGCGCCGGCAGCAGCGAGGCGGACAGCTTGGCGCCGGACGGCATCGGCATGGTCCCGACGTCACCTGGGATCACGATCACGGACACGCCGCGCTCGGCCACCGCGACCCGGATCGCCGTCTCCAGCACACCCGGCAGCTGCTCGGGGCTGGAGATCAGTTCGCAGTAGTGCGAGCACTCCTGGAACAAGTTCTGCGGATGGGTCTCCTGGAAATAGGAGCGGCCGATCTCGACGCTGGGGATCTGGGCGGCGATGGCCAGCACCGGCACGCGCGAGCGCTGGCAGTCGAACAGTCCGTTGATGAGGTGGAGGTTGCCGGGGCCGCAGGAGCCGGCGCAGACGGCGAGGGAACCCGTGAGGTGCGCCTCGGCGCCGGCGGCGAAAGCGGCGACCTCCTCGTGCCGGGTGTGCACCCACGCTATGTCGGAGCGCTTGCGCAGCGCCTCGAGCAGGCCGTTGAGGCTGTCGCCCACGATGCCGTAGATGCGCTCCACACCGGCCCGGTGCAGCGCCTCGACCAGCAGGTCGGCGACGTTCTGTCTGCTCATGCGCACATCTCCTTCAGCTGTTGCCCGGGTCCAGAGAGGCCGTTCCCGCGCCGCTTCACGCGCCGGCGAGCCCGGTGCCGACCATCTTGCGGACGTCGACGATCTCGTCGAACTGCTCCGCGCTGACGTCACCCGACTTCAACGCCGCTTGGCGGAGCGTCAGGTCGTTGTCCATCGCCCGGTGCGCGATCTTGCTCGCCTTGTCGTAGCCGATGACCGGGCTGAGCGCCGTCACCAGCATCACCGAATCCGCGAAGTGCTGGTTGATGCGGTTCCTGTTCAGCTCGGTCCCCTCGACGGAGAACAGCCTGAACTTCTCGCTGCCGTCGGCCAGGATGCGGGCCGAGTGCAGGAAGTCGTTGATGATGATGGGCCGCATCGCGTTGAGTTCGAAGTTGCCCTGGCTGCCGGCGAAGGCGACGGCGGTGTCGTCGCCGATCACCTGGATGGCGAACATCACGATCGCCTCGCACTGCGTCGGGTTGACCTTGCCCGGCATGATGGACGAGCCCGGCTCGTTCTCCGGGAGCATCAGTTCGCCGAGGCCGCTTCGCGGGCCCGACGCCAGCCAGCGCATGTCGTTGGCGACCTTCATCAGCGCCACCGCGACGCCGCGCAGGGCGGCGCTCGCCCGCACCATGGCGTCGAGCGAACCCTGCGCCGCGAACTTGTTCGGCGCGGTTTGACAAGACAGCCGGGTCAATTCGGCGATCTTCGCCGTCACCTTGACGCTGAAGCCCGGTGGCGCGTTGAATCCCTTGCCGACGGCGGCGCCGCCGATCGCCAGCTGCAGCAACCCGGTGCGGGCGTGGGCCACCTCGGCCATCGCTTCGCGGATCTGGTGGGCGTAGCCGAACCACTCCTGCCTGACCGTGAGCGGCACGGCGTCCTCGAGGTGGGTGCGGCCGATCTTGATCACGTCGCGCCAACACTCGGCCTTGGCCTCGATGGCCTTCGCCAGCGCGTCGAGCGCAGGCAGTAGCCGCTCGTCCAACTCCTTGGCGGCGGCGACGTGCATCGCGGTCAGGAACGAGTCGTTCGACGACATGCCCATGTTGACGTCGTTCTTGGGATGCACCGGCGCCTTGCTCCCCAGCTCGCCGCCGAGCAGCTGGATGGCGCGGTTCGCCACCACCTCGTTGACGTTCATGTTGCTCTGCGCGCCGGACCCGGTCTGCCAGACGAACAGGGGGAAGTGCTCGTCGAGCTTCCCAGCGATGACCTCGTCGGCGACGCAGGCGATCACGGCGGCCTTCCAGTCCTCCAGGCGCCCGTCAGCCTCGTTCACCAGGGCCGCCGCCTTCTTCACCACGCCGTAGGCGTGGTAGGCCTCCTTCGGCATGCGGTCGCCGCCGATCGAGAAGTGGATCAGGCTACGCTGCGTCTGGGCGCCCCAGTAACGGTCCGCCGGGACGTTGACGGTCCCCATCGAGTCCATCTCGACGCGTTCGCCGCGGGCGTCGAGCCCGATCGGAACGTTTTCCGTCCCTGGACCGTCCCCGTGAGCGACCACTTCTAATCTCCTTGGCTTCGATTGGGCCTGCAGCAGCGTCGGAACTCCAAGACGACCACGGTTCTCTTGGACTCGGCATCGCGACGACCTTGATGCCAAGTTAGGTCGTCGATGAACGGCTTGGCAGACATCTTCCGATCCTATGACGCCGACTCACAGGATGATGGCCGCGGACAGTGCGCGCCGGAGATGGGGTTGGATCAACGGGCGGCTTCCAATCTAGAGCGGCCCGGGCCGAGGAGAGATGGCGTTCCAGGACGGCGGACGGGTCGGCGGGCAGCCACCGCACCATGACCATCGACCGGCATCCAGGAAGAAGGCTGGGAGTCGGCCTCATGGGATCAGAGGCCATCTGCCAAGCCGGCCAAGCATTAACTACAAGCGCTGCATCGCCTTGGGTTGGTGGGCTTGCAGACGGGCGAAGGCCTTGGTGAGTCCAGACTTGCCGCCTCGGCTCCAGGGCAGGGCGTCGCGCCTCGCCCGCAAGGCGCATCGCTCCTGCTTCCGCGTGCGTGTGAACCGGCGTGCAACTTTGGGTCTGGCGCGATCTCGATGATGTTCTGAGCCGATCGGGCGGCACCGATCAGCCGCGCTTCGATCAGGTCGACCTTGGCGCTGCCATACATGCTGCGCTTGATCAGCTTCAGCCTGTTCACCTGTCCTTCGGTCTGGCCGTTCGACCAGGAGCTGCTGACCGCGGCAGCCACGGCCGCCTTGTCCCTGCCGATGCCGGCCGCAAACGAGGCTAGCAGGCTGGCGGCGGCGTCGGTGACCCAGCTGTCGAGATCGCCGCCCTTCCGGCGCACCATTGTGTGGAAGCGGTCGAGCAGACCACGGGCCTCGACCAGCGTCGGCACGCCCGCCACGATCGCCGCCATCGTCACTGTATCGGCCTTGCTCAAGTGATCTCGCCCGATCGTCATCAGCCGGGCGATGGTCCTGGCCGAGGGCACGCGCCCGAGCTGCTGGTCGCTCGCCGTGTCCGCCCGCCGGCGCCGGGTTGCCCACTCGCTGACCACGCGGAGTGAGCCGCGGAAGCCGTGCGCCTTGAGCTTCCGCCACAGCTTCGCGCCGTTGCGGCACCCTGCCGTCCACTGCGCGTCGAGCAAGGGCAGGTGCGCCGCGAGCGAGCTCTGCCGGGTGCGGAACACGTCGGTGCGCTCGCCGCGGACGATCTGGCGCACCAGCTTGCGGCTGTGGCCGGTGCGCTTCACGATCTGCTTGATCGCCACACCGTCCCTGACAAGCGCGGCGATCGCGGCGTTGGTGTCCTCGCGGCGCAAGAAGCCCTCGACCTGCAGCCGCTCGGCGGAGGTGAGCAGCTTTGGGTCGATCACCGTCGCGCCGACCACGGCGCGGACCGTGCCCATGGACTTGCGCACGGCGTCGAGAAAGGCCGTGCTGGCGTTCTCCATTAGATGCCACCTGTCCGCGACCTGGGTGGCTTGAGGCAGTG
>CALMGA010000529.1 GCA_937863205.1 uncultured Beijerinckiaceae bacterium
CGCCCTGCTTCTTCAGGGAGTCGGCGACCTCCTTGGGCATGTACCGCTCGTCGTGCTTGGCGAGCACGCTGTCGGCCTTGAACAGGCCGTCGGGCTCCACCGTGCCCTCGACCACGGCCCCCTGCCCTTCGCGAAACAGGTCGGGCAGCAGGCCGGTGTAGGTCACGCGCACGTCGTGCTTGGTATCGGTGACGGCGAACACCATGCGCCCGCCACCCTCGCGCTTGAACGAGCCGGCCTCGACCAGCCCGCCGATGCGCAGCCGGGTGCCGGGCGGCGGCGCCTTGGCGGCGTACTCGCTCGGCCCGTAGAAGAACACGATGGTATCGCGCAACGCGTAGAGCGACACGCCCACCGCGCCGCCGAACACGGCAAGCGCGAGGCCGATCATGGTGAGCCGCTTCTTCTTGCGGGTCATGCCCACCCCCCAATCCTAGCTTTCGAGGCCGAGTTCGTGGGCAAGGTCGTCGAGCCGCTTGGTCGCCTGCGCGTTGCCGGCGAAGTTGCGCCGCGCGTCGGTCAACGCACCCCTGGCCTTGTCGCCCTCATCGAGGACGCGGTAGGCGCGCACCAGGCGCAGCCAGCCGTCGATGTCGTCGCCTTTGCCTTTGAGGCGGTCGGCGAGGCCGTCCACCATGCGGTGGATCATTGCCTGCTGCTCGTTGGCCGGCATGGCAGCGACGGCGCGGGCCATCGCGGTCTCGCCCCTCGCCGTATCGTCCCGCTTCCCGTTAGGGCCGGCGAAGGGCGCAGGCTCGCCGCCGACGGCCGCGATGCGCGCCTCGACGGCCGGCAGCCAAGGCGCGTTGGGCGGCGCATCGGCCACCAGCCGCTTCCAGGTCGTCACCGCCGCGGTCTTGTCGCCGTCCTGCTCCGACGCCAGCCCGAGATAGTAGCGGGCGCGCGGCGACTTCGGATTGGCGGCGACGGCCTGCTCGAACGCCGTTCGAGCGTCGGCGGTGACCCGGCCGCCGGCAGCGGCGGTTTCCGTCTCGCCCAGGCTTGACAAGCGCTCGTCGCTGGGGCCGAGAACCCGGATCTCGTTGCGGAAGGCGTTGACCGCGTCCTCGCTACGCCCGAGGCGGGCATAGATGCGCCCGAGCAGGGACCAGCCGCGGCCATCGTCGGGGTTGCGGGCGACGTTGCGCTCGACCCGGGCGATCAGCGCCGCCATGTCCATGGTCGCGGCGTCGGCGTTCAACCGCGCATCCAGCGGCTGATCGGGCATGCCGGGGGCGCCGATGCGCAGGTACAGGCCGACGGCGAGCGCGGGGATGAACACCAGCGCCGTCACGGCGGCGCCGCGCACCAGCCAGGGCGACGAGCGCACGGCGACAGGGGCCACGCGGTGGCTCGCGGCGACGAGGCGGCGGGCGGCTTCGGTGCGGGCGACCTCCGCCTCGCCCGGCGCGATCACGCCGCGGGCGGCATCGCGCTCGATCTCGGCCGTTTGCGCACGGTAGAAGGCGACATCCAGCTCGCGCGCGTCGGTGCGGAGCGGCACCCGCGACAAGGGCCACAGCACGGCCAGGACGGCGATGCCCGTCAGCAGGGCGAATATGATCCAAACCATCCCGATGCCTGCGCGCCGGGCTCACGCCACCCCGGCCGGGGTCGATCCAACGTCGGCTGTTCTAGCCCCTGCCCCCCGGCGTTGGAAGGCGGATTGTTGTCACGGATCCCATCGAAAGAGGGACAAGCCGCGGTCACGACGGTTGCGACCGGCAAGCACCGCAAAGCCCCTCGATCTCCAGCACCTTGCGCTCCACGGTGAAGGCAAGGCGGCTGGCGATGGCCGCGACCTCGCGATCAACCGTGCCGGATTCGACCTCGCTGGCGCGGCCGCACTTGGCGCAGGAAAAGAGAAGGCCGTGGCCGTTGTGCTCGTGGTCGTGATGATCGCAGGCGACAAAGGTCTGGCGGCTCTCGATCTTCACCACGAAACCGTTCTCGACTAGGAAATCCAGGGTGCGGTAGACGGTGGGGGGCGCAACCTGCCGCTTTTGCGCGTCCGACAGCTTCTGGATGATCGCATAAGCGCCCATCGGCTGGCCGGCACCGGCGAAGATGGCCACGATCTCGCGACGCAGCGCCGTCATCTGCAGTCCGCGCTCGCGGCAGACCGTCTCGACATGGGCTGTCCAGTCAGATCCCGGCATGTGAACTCCCACCTCCTTCAACGGAACGGGGCGCGGGCATGGGGCTGCCGTTCTCTGCCAATCATATGGCGCGTGACGGCGGTCGGCGAAAGCTGCCGGCGCGTGCCCGGCCGCGTTCATGCGATCCTCACGAGGCCGGCAGGGTCAGCTCGGCGCGCAGGCCGGCGTACGGGCTGGCATCGAGGGTGAACACGCCGCCGTACAGTTCAGCCAGTTCGTCGACGATGGACAGGCCGAGCCCGGAGCCGGGCTTCGACTCGTCGAGGCGCTCGCCGCGCCGCATCGCCGCCACCCGCTGGTCGGGGGTGAGGCCGGGACCGTCGTCGTCGATGGTGACGCGGAAGAAGGGCCGCTCGGTGGTCGGATGACGGAACTCGGCGCTGACAAGGATCGCCACCTCGCGCGTCGCCCACTTGCCGGCGTTGTCGACGAGGTTGCCGATCATCTCCTCCAGGTCCTGGCGCTCGCCCAGGAAGCGGACGCCGGCCGTGCCGTGATCGACGAAGTTGAGGTTGCGCTCGCGGTAGATCTTCTCGAAGGTGCGCACCAAGCCCTGCACCACGGGTGCGACCTCCGTGGCGCTGCCGATCTTGCGGGCCGACACCGCCGCGCGCGCCCGCTCCAGGTAGTAGGCGACCTGATCGCGCATGATCGCCGCCTGCTCGCCGACCTTGGCGGCGAAAGGCGCTGTCTCGACGGCGGCCTCGTTGATGATGACGGAGAGCGGCGTCTTCAGGGCGTGGGCAAGATTGCCGACCTGGGTGCGGGCCCGCTCCACCACGTCGCGGTTGGCGTCGATCATCAGGTTCAGCTCGCTGGCGAGCGGGGCGATGTCGATCGGGAACACGCCCTCGATGCGCTCGCCCTCGCCGCGCCGGATCGCCGACACGCCATCCTGCAGGCGGCGCAGCGGCATCAGCCCGAAGCGCAGCTGCAGCGCCGACGAGCCCACGAGAAGAACGGCGAGGATCACGAAGGTGATGGTGAGATCGACGGCGAACTGCTGCATCTGCGCATCGATTTCGGCCGTCGTCGCCGCGACCTGGACGAGGTAGATGCCGTTGTCACCGGTATCAATGACCCGCTCGACCATTCGCAGCGAGCGTTCGTCGGGTCCTTTGACGTAGCCGCGGCGCGAACCGCCCATGCCGGCCGGCACGCCCGTCTCCGCCAAGCGCGGCAGCCGGGCGGCGAACAGCGAGCGCGAGGCGTGGATCTCCGGCTGGGAACCGTCGAGGCGGGTGACCTGCCAGTACCAGCCCGACAGGGTCAGCTCGAACTGCGGGTCGGCGAGTTGGGCGATCTCGGGGCCCTTGTCCGGCGCGCGATCGTCGGGACGGTCGGCGGCGAGCTCGGCGACAAGGGCGCGGAGGTAAACGCCGAGCCGCTCGTCAAAGGCCGCCTCGGTGGAGGCGCGGTAGACGGCGGCAAGGATCAGCCCGGCGATGAGGAGGATAACGACGCTGAGAACGCTGGCCGAAATGAAAAGCCGGTTCGCGATCGAGCGTCGGCGGGGATCGCGCGCGGTGCGGCCCCGCCCGGCTGCCGCCATGCGCGCCCAGGCGGTGCTCCAGGCCGATGCCCAAGCGGAAGCCCACGCGGAGACCCGCATGGAGACGGCCATGGCCGGACGCGTCCCTTAGCGGCTTGCCGTTGCCGGACGACTGCCGGGCGGCCCGCCCTTGCCGGCCTCCTTGACCCCGTCCTTGGCTCCATCCTTGCCCGACGGCTTGATGCCGTCGGCGGTGACGAGGTAGCCGAGGCCGCGCATGGTCTGGATGATGTCAACGCCGAGCTTGCGGCGGAGACGCCCGACGAAGACCTCGATGGTGTTGGAATCGCGGTCGAAATCCTGGTCGTAGAGGTGATCGACGATTTCAGACCGCGAGATGACCCGGCCGGCGTGGTGCATGAGGTAGGACAGGAGCCGGTATTCGTGCGAGGTCAGCTTGATCGCCGTGCCGTTCACGGTGACGCGGCTCGCGCGGGTGTCGAGCTGCACCGGGCCGCAGGCGAACTCGCTGGATGCGTGGCCGACCGCTCGCCGCAGCAGGGCGCGCAGCCGGGCCAGGATCTCCTCCATGTGAAAAGGCTTGGCGACGTAGTCGTCGGCGCCCGCATCGAAGCCGCTGACCTTGTCGCTCCAGCGGTCGCGGGCGGTGAGGATGAGGACTGGCATGGTGCGGCCGGCCTTGCGCCAGTCGCCGATGATGGAGATGCCGTCCTTCTTGGGCAGGCCGAGGTCGAGCACCACCGCGTCGTAGGGCTCCGTTTCGCCGAGGAAGTGCCCTTCCTCGCCGTCGAAGGCCCGGTCGACCACGTAGCCCGCATCCTCCAGGGCGCGAACGATCTGCCGGTTGAGGTCGGCATCGTCTTCAACAACCAAAAGACGCATCACCGCCTCCCCGAAGTACGATCCCGAAACGTTGCGGACGCATCGGGCACCTGCCTGCGTTGCGACAGCCAGCCGGTATGCGACCGCGCCCAGAAGAAACGTCGTTCCACTTCAACGACCCTTGTCGGGCGAATGACTTACGGCCTGTCCGGCCAGATCCTGTCCCGCCAAACCCTGCCCGGTAATCCCCTGAACGGGAACGGCCTCGCCGTTCTGCGCGTTCAGGAAAATCCGCAGGATGCGACCGTCCCGCCGCAGCACGTTTATCTCATAAACAAACACGTCGGGCATCCAGCGGCACAGCTTGGCGCTCAGGGCGTCACCCTGCTGGCGGCCCATCCGCAGGGCTCTCACGGGATCGACGAGCCGATGCCCGATGATGGTTTCGCGCGTGTCCGTCTGGTTGAGGCAGACGCGACCGCGCGGCGGACGCCCGCTCTCGGGCCGCCGGATCCGCTCGGGCATGCGTGCCACGCTGTCGGCCAGGTCGCCGTGCGGCGCGAGCGTGCCGGTCGAGGGAAGAATCGTCGTCTGTCCCGCCGCCGCGACGGGGGCGGCGGCGAGACAGCAGGCAAGACTGATCACCGCGATCGTGCGCATGCCGCCACAGTCTGCGCGCGGCCATGAATAGGCCGTGAATGAACGGGTTGGCGCAGTCCTCAGCCGGCCCAATCGACGATGTGATCGACGTAGTCGCGCAGCTTCACCGTTCGCTCGGTGCCTCCGATGCGACCGCGCACCGAGATGCCGGCCGCGTGCACGCTGTCGGGCGAGCCCGAGCGCAGGGGGTGCCAGTCCGGCAGGTCGCAGCGGTCGCGCACCAGCCGGTAGGCGCAGGTCGCGGGCAGCCAGTTGATGTCGCGCACGGCCTGCGGCGTCAGCTTGACGCAATCGGACACCTTCTGCTGACGCTTGCCGTAGGAGCGGCAGCCGCAGCTGGCGGCATCGAACTGACGGCAGGCGATGTTTGTCCGGTGGATCTGGCCGGTGTCTTCGTCCTCGAGCTTGACGAGGCAGCAGCGGCCGCAGCGGTCGCACAGGCTTTCCCACTCGGCGGGCGACAGCTCCTCCAGCGTCCGTGTCAGCCAAAACGGCTCCGCGTCGCCGTGATCCGGCTGCGGTGGGGAGGAAACTGCTGTATCGTTGCGGGACGGCGGCGACGGCATACGGATTGCGGGCTTTCACGTCGAAAGGCGGCCGTTGGCTTGCTCTCCGCCGGGGCATCCGTCAAGACGGCCGGGTCGGCCTAGCCCGGCGCCATGCTCGTGCCCTATCTATCTGTCGTGTCCTCGCCGGACGTGCCGCCGACCGACCTGCGATACCAGCCGCGCCGGTTCGACCCGCGCTTTTCAGAGATGCCGCGACGTGACGAAGCGATCGTTCAGTTTCACGCGATGGTTGATCGGGCCCTGGATCGACGCGACGGTCGCTTGGTTCGATCGCCAGCGGCCGTGGATCGAGGCGCGGCGAACCGACATCGAGCAGGCGCGGCATTCCGCCTCGGCGAAGCGCACCCAGCGCGCTTTTCTTGAGTTCGACGCCTGGCTGAACTCCGTCGTCTGGGGCAGCGGGCATGAGGCGACCGCCATCTACGAGCGCTTCGCCCTCTTCATGGAGCGCTTTCACATCACGGGCGGCAGGCGGCTCGCGGTGGAAGCCGGCTGCGAGGCCTTCACCGTGTCCATCGCCGGCGGCCTGCTGCTGCTCGCCCTGGCCATGCCGGCCTTCGAGCTGACCTCCGAGGATTGGCTGAAGAAGCAGGATCTCGCCGTCACCTTTCTCGATCGATACGGCCAGGAGGTCGGCCGCCGCGGCATCCGCCACGACGATGCCGTGCCCTTCGACGAACTGCCGCCCAACCTGATCCACGCGGTGATCGCGACGGAGGACCGCCGCTTCTTCGAGCACTTCGGCATCGACATCATCGGCACGGCGCGCGCGCTGACGGTGAACTCGCGCGCCAACGGCGTCGTCCAGGGCGGCTCGTCGCTGACCCAGCAGCTCGCCAAGAACCTGTTCCTGTCCAACGAGCGCACGATCGGCCGCAAGGTCAACGAGGCCTTCCTCGCCCTGTGGCTGGAGGCGCACCTGTCCAAGCGCGAGATCCTGAGCCTTTACCTCGATCGCGCCTACCTCGGCGGCGGCACCTTCGGGGTGCAGGCGGCGTCCGAATTCTACTTCGGCAAGTCGGTGCGCGACCTCAGCCTGCCGGAAGCGGCGATGATCGCCGGCCTGTTCAAGGCGCCGACGAAATACGCCCCGCACATCAACCTGCCCGCCGCCCGCGCCCGCGCCAACGACGTGCTCAACAACATGGTGGACGCCGGCTACCTCAGCGCCGGGCAGATCTACGCCGCGCAGCGCAACCCCGCCACGCCGGTCGACCGGCAGCGCACGTCGAGCCCGGACTGGTATCTCGACTACGCCTACAACGAGGTGAAGGCGCTGGCCGATCAGGGCCGCTTCGGCGACGAGCGCGTGCTCAGCGTGCGTCTCGGGCTCGACCCGGCGCTGCAGCAGCACACCGAGGACACGATCGAGAACGAGCTGCGCCAATACGGCCCGGCCTTCCACGCCAAGCAGGCGGCGGCGGTGGTGCTCGACCCGACCGGCGTGGTGCGCGCCATCGTCGGCGGTCGCGACTACGGCGCCAGCCAGTTCAACCGCGCCACCGACGCGCTGCGCCAGCCCGGGTCGTCCTTCAAGCCCTACGTCTACCTCACCGCGATCATGACCGGCCGCTTCAAGCCGTCGACGCTGATCTCCGGCGCCTCGCTGTGCCTGGGCAACTGGTGCCCGCACAACTACAACGACGAGACCGCCGGCAAGCTGCCCCTCATCACCGCGCTGGCCATGTCGCTCAACACCGTCGCCGTGCGCCTGTCGATCGAGATCGGCGACGGCACCACGCAGTGGAACAAGGCGAAGAACGGGCGCGCCAAGATCGTCGCCACCGCGCGGCGGATGGGCATCACCGCGCCGATGTATGATACCGTATCGCTGCCGCTCGGCGCCAACGGCATCAAGGTCATCGAGCAGGCCGGCGCCTACGCGACCTTCGCCAACGGCGGCAAGCACGTGCCGCCCTACGCCGCGGTGGCGGTGACGAGCCGGCGCGGCGACGTGCTGTACGACCACGACCGCGACGGTCCCAAGCTGGAACAGATCGTTGATCCCGAGGCGATCGGCATGATGAACACCATGCTGCGACAGGTCGTGGTGGGCGGCACCGGGCGCAGGGCCGATCTCGTCGGCTTCCCCACCGCCGGCAAGACCGGCACGACCAACAACTACCACGACGCCTGGTTTGTCGGCTTCACCGGCAACTACGTGGGTGCGGTGTGGTACGGCAACGACGATTATGCCTCCATGAAGGAGATGACCGGCGGCTCGCTGCCGGCGCAGACGTGGCACGAGATCATGAGTTTCGCCCACGCCAACGCCGAGCCCAAGCCGCTGCTCGGGCTTCCCACGCCCGCGAACCGGGTGGTGTCGGGCAACGGCGAGCCGGGAACGGCGACGGGCGGCGGCGCGCAGCCCCCGGCGACTCTGTCGAAGGCGTCGTTCGAGGCTCTCGGCAGCATCGCCTCGGCCATGCATGTCGCCGAGTCCCGTCCGGTGGCGCTGGCTCCGGTGACGGGCAGGGCGAGCGAACTCGGTCGCTCCTCCAGCCCGGCGATCCTGATGCCGCCCGCCGCGCCCGCGCGGGCGGCCGATCTTCGCTGACCGCCTTGGCACGATCCGCCGCACGGTCGGACGGCGCCGCTGCCGGCGCCTTCGAGCGCGAAAGCCTGCTGACCCTGGCGGGGCTGCTGAAGCTGGTTGTCGCCGTTTTCGCCGGCGTGCTGCTCGGTCTCGCCGTCACCATCAGCAGCCTCGACATCGACCGCCGCGGCATCGCCGTGGGCCCCTGGCGCTCGACCCCGCGCGACGGCAGCGGCAACATCGATCCCTACGCGCTGGCGGCCAACGCCCGCTCCGGCCTGCTGCCGCTCGGCACCGCCGAGGGCCTGACCTTCGTTGCGTCCGGCGACGATCACGGACGCCCGCTGAACCCGCGCTGCGACTACGTGGTGAAAGGCCCGATGCCGCCGGCCCGATACTGGACGCTGAGCCTGCTCGACAAGGCCGGTTTCCCCATCGCCAATGCGGCCAACCGGTACGGCTTCACCTCGGCGGAGATCCTGCGGCTCGGCGATGAAACGGCGATCATCGTCTCGCCCGAGGCGCGCAGCGGCAACTGGCTGCCGGCCAATCGCGCGAAGAGCTACGAGCTGATGCTGCGCCTGTACGACACCAGCTTCAGCACGGGCAAGGGAACGCTGGATAAGAACCGCATGCCGACGCTCACCCGGGTCTCCTGCCCGTGAGCGCCTCGCTCGAAGGGAGCCGGCCTTGAGCGAGTTCCGGGTGCTGCCCCTCGCCGTCGGCGTGGCGGTGATCGGGCTCGTCGCCGGCCTCACGCACTTCTGCGCCGTGCTGCTGCTGCCCAGAGTGGCGACGCGCGACGCTTTCGATCTGCTCGCCGCCGGGGGACGCGTCGAGGCGATGAGGATCTTCCCCCCCGCTCGGCCGGGCGACACGCTGATCCCGCTGCGCGATCCGGCGGCCGTGCAAGGCCTGTGCTTCTTCGATCTCGGCAAGGGGCCGGTGAGGGTGCGGACCAAAACGGAGGAAGGACGCCTTCTCACCCTGTCCTTCCGCACGCGGGAAGGGCGGATCTTCTATTCCATGACCGACCGGGCGGCGCTGCACGACGCCATCGACATCCGACTGGTGACGGCGGCGCAGCTCGCCGACATCGTCGCCGAGGACGACGAGGACCAGGGTCTGCCCGAGGAGCTTCGGCTGCAGGCGCCGAGCGCCACCGGGCTGATCGTGGCGACCGCGCTGGCGGCGCGACCGAGCGAGCGCGGCGATGCGGAAGCGCGCATCACGGGGATCACCTGTACGCCCGAGCCGGTGACGGCCGCACCTTCGTGAGCCGGCATCTGGTGCACCTTACGGGTCGTTCTCGCGTCCGGCGCCGAACGGACAGGTCGCCACGTGCTGCCAAGGGCCACCGAGATAGCGCCACACCATCAGGCCCTCGACCCAGACCGGCGGCGCCATGTCGTGCTGCAAGGCGTCGCGCAACGCGCGCGCGTCCGCCGGATCGACCTTGTTCTGGATGGTGACGTGCGCCCTGAAGCCCTGCCGGTCCTGCGGGGTCAGCCATCGATCGAAGGCGCGCGACAGTTCGCCGTGCAGGCGGCTCAGTTCCGCCGACTCGTAGGCCAGCGCCACGCCCCGGCCGAGGAAGCGCAGCTTGACCGGCACGAGTTGCAGCGGCGATTGCGGCCGGCATCGGGCCGCGACCTCGGCGAGGATCGCCCGTTCCTCCTCGCCCGGCAGATTGTGGAACAGGCTGAGGTGGGCCGGCACCTTGTTGAGGTGGGCGGGGAAGTATCGCCGCCGCATCCCGTCGAGCATGGCGAAGGCGTCGTCGTCGAAGCGGGCGGTGACGAGGAGCGGCGCGTTCAACGGTGGCGCGTCACGGGGAGGGCTGCGCGTTGTCCCCGCACGCGTGCTGCAGGCTCGGCACGTTGATGTTGACGCGATTGCCGCACTTGTCGCAGCCGGCCAGGCCGAGCAGCGCCAAGCCCAGGCAGGCGAAGGCGCCCAGGCTGGCGAGGGCGCTGAGGAGCGACGCCAACGGCCTCAATGCTTAACCCTGCGCGATGAATGCGGCCGGCGGCTGCGCATTTGTTAGAGTTCCTTCCCTAGCGTCGGATGAGGAGTGTAACCGGAAACATAGCCATGATGATGGTCGAGGCGCGACGGGCGGAACGGGTTCGCAGTTTTCTCCGCGCCCGTATCATTTTCAACAACCACAGTACGACCATCGATTGCGTGATCAAGAACATCTCGCGCGCCGGTGCCAAGATCGAGCTGGGCAACTCCATGTCGATCCCCGAAACCTTCGACCTCGAGGTGCCGCAGAAGGGCCGGAGCTTCCGCGCCCGCCTGAGCTGGCGCAACGAAACCTCGATCGGCGTCGAGTTCGTCGAGGACGACGCGGTCGAGCGCGACCGGGGCGAGGTCGAGCGGCTCAGGCAGGAGAACCGCGCCCTGCGCGCCAGCGTCGCCCAGCTGACCAAGCGCCTGGAACAGCTCGGTCAACCGGCGATGCAGGACTGAGCGACACGCTTTCGGGTTCAAACCTCGACGAGGCGGCCCTGGCTCAGCGTGACGCGGCGGTCCATCCGCGCGGCGAGGTCGAAGTTGTGCGTCGCAACCAGGGTGGCGAGGCCGGTGGCCCGCACCAGCGTGTCGAGGGCGGCGAAGACGTGGTCGGCCGTCTTGGGATCGAGATTGCCGGTCGGCTCGTCGGCGAGCAGCACGCCGGGGCCGTTCGCCACGGCCCTGGCGATCGCCACCCGCTGCTTCTCGCCGCCCGACAGTTCCGGCGGCCGATGCCGGGCCCGCGCCGACAGGCCGAGGTAGTCGAGCAGCTCCAACGCCCGCTTGCGCGCATCCGCCTTGCGCAGGCCGGCGATCATCTGCGGCAGCATCACGTTCTCCAGGGCCGAGAACTCGGGCAGCAGATGGTGGAATTGGTAGACGAAGCCGATCTCGGAGCGCCGCAGCGCGGTCAGGCCGGCGTCGTTGAGCCCGCGCGTCGAGACGGCGCGCACGCTGACCTCGCCGGCATCGGGATGTTCGAGCAGGCCGGCGATGTGCAGCAGCGTCGATTTCCCCGCGCCCGACGGGGCGGTGAGCGCGACCGACTGGCCGGGGAAGATGTCGAAATCGACGCCGCACAGGATGTGCAGCCGTTCGCCAATTCCCTCGAAGGTCCGTTCGACGCCGCGAAGGGAAAGCGAGGGCGGCGATTGCGGGGACATCGAAGGCTTGGACACGGACGGCTGCAGGACGGAGGTTTCGCTCATTCGTAGCGCAGCGCCTCCACCGGATCGAGCTTGGCCGCCCGCCAGGACGGATACAGCGTCGCCGCCAGCGAGATCAGCAGGGTCGCACCGGCGATAAAGACGACGTCGCGGGCGTCGACCTGCGTCGGCAGCTTCGACAGATAGTACAGCTCGGCCGGAAACAGGTTGAGGTGCAACGCCCTGTTGAGGAAGCCGCGCAGGTGCTCGGCATTGAGGGCGATGGCGAGGCCGAGCACGACGCCGGCGGTGGTGCCGAAGACGCTGATGGCCGTGCCGGCGATCAGGAACACCCGCATGATGGCGCCGCGCGTCGCGCCGACCGTGCGCAGGATGGCGATGGCCGAGCCCTTGTCCTTCACCAGCATGATCAGGCCCGACACGATGTTGAGCGCCGCCACCAGAACCACCATGCCCACGATGATGAAGACCACGTTGCGTTCGACCTGGATCGCATCGAAGAAGGTTCGGTTGGTTTCGCGCCAGTCGGTCATGATGAAGGGCTGCCGGGCGCTCAGGTCGATGGCGCCGCGAACCTGATCGATATCGTCGGGATTGGTCACGAACAGCTCGATCAGCGTCACCTCGCCGTCGCGGTCGAAGAAGGCCTGCGCCTCGCCGAGCGGCAGGAACACGTAGGTCGAATCGAAGATCGACATGCCGACCTGGAAGATTGCCTTGACGGGGTAGCTCTTGCGTCGCGGCGCCACGCCCATCGGGGTTTGAGCCCCCTTGGCGATCAGCAAGGTGACGGTGTCGCCGACGCGCACGCCCAGCGTTTCAGCGAGACGCTGCCCGATGGCGACGCCCTCGCCCGCGTCGAAGCCATCCAGCGTGCCGCTCTTCACATGGCCGGCGATGCCCGGCAGCTGCTTGATGTCGCGCTCCTCGATGCCGCGCACGAAGCCGCCGGTCTGGTTGAACACCGACGAGAAGCTCGCCGCGCCCTCGATCAGGGGCACGGCCATCGCGACGCCGGGAACGCGCGCCAGGTCGGCGGCCACGGAATCATAGTTGCGCAGGTTGCTATCGGCCGCCTGAACGAAGACGTGGCCGTTCAGGCCGACGAGCTTGTCGAACAGGTCCTTGTGGAAGCCGTTGAAGACGCTCATCACCACGATCAGGGCGATGACGCCGAGCGTGATGCCAAGAAACGAGATGATGGCGATCACCGACACCGAGCCCGACGAGCGGCGCGCACGAAGGTAGCGCAACGCGATCATCCATTCGAAGGGCGCGAAAGGCATCGTTCGTCTGCCTGGGCGACCGGGGCCGTCACGCATCGCGATCCTCCTTGCGACCACCGCCTTCTCTCACCGCCTTCCCTTGGCTGCGGAGTGCGGTCTCAATGAGGCTCGGCCCGTGTCTTGTCAGCCCTCGATGTCGCCCTGCGGCGGCTTGATCCTGGTCGAGCGCAGCAGGAACATCGGCACGTGATCGCCCATGCCCAGGACCGGCTTGGAGTCGCGTGCCTCATCACGCTCGCGCGGGGAAGCGGCGCGCGCTTGACCCGCGCCGTGACCCGAAGCCTGACCCGAGACTTGCCCGGATATCGGTCCCGCACCTTGACCCGTCGTCGCTTGGCGCGAGCGCGGCTCATCGCGGCGGCGAGACTCGGGCGCGGCGCTCGGCCGACGCTCGGGGGCGGGGTGGCG
>CALMGA010000530.1:0-1792 GCA_937863205.1 uncultured Beijerinckiaceae bacterium
CTGGAGGCATCGCGTTATGCCAGAAGTGGATGGCTCCATCCTTGCTGCAATACGATGGCTAGCGTGCGATCCGCATCGCGAAAGGCGGGTCCGATTACAAGGCGGCACTCACGCTCGCTTTGCGACAACAGCGATCGCTATCCCTTCAGACCATGGACGCGGGAGCAAGTTTCGCCGACAAAGGCCTAACGTCGAGCGTCGCTGAACTCTCACCGGTCTAGCTGTTTGCATCATCACCGCACCCGACTGGAGCACGCTCGCAGGGCGTTGTGCCTCGGCACGGTCGCCATCGGCGCCGTCGGACTGACCGGCTGGTTCGACCGTGTGGACGCCCTCAAGACGGTCCTGCCGGGCTTGACGACGATGAAGGCCAACACGGCCGCGGCGTTCGTCGCCGCCGGCCTTGGCCTTTCGCTGACGTTGGACACGGCGGTCCGGCGCTCGGTAAAGTTTATCTTGGGCGTACTCGTCGCGGCTCTCGGCGCCCTGACGCTGGCTGAGTACGTCTTCGGCACTCGCCTTGGGCTCGACGACCTGCTCGTCGCTGATCCCGATCCGGCATCCATGCCGTACCCCGGCCGCATGTCCTCGGCGACGGCGCTGGCCTTCCTGTCCGTCGGTATCGCCATCACGCTTCTGACCAGCCGGCACCGAAGGAAGGTCGTCACGGCACATGCGCTGACCGCAGCGCCCGTGGCGATCGGCTACCTGTCGCTTGCTGGCTACGCCTACGGTGTCGAGGGCCTTTACAGCTTCGGGCCCTTCGTTTCGGTCGCGCTCCATACGGCCGTTGGCTTCGCCTTCCTCGCCCTCGCCATCCTGGTCACGCGTGCCGATGAGGGCTGGGCGCAGGGCTACCGCCAGCGACCGCTGGCGCGCGCGGTGCTCGTGCGACTGCTGGTGCTTTCCCTCACGCTGCCCTTCGTCAGCGGCCTGTTCATCGTGCTCGGCGCCCGGCTGGGTTTCTACAAGCCACTATTCGGGCCAGCGATCTTCGCCTCCGTCTCAGCTCTGGGCACGATCTGGCTGGCGTTGCAGGCGGCAGGCACGGTGGGCAGGGCTGAAGGGGAGATGCTGAGCGCGAACCATGCCCTCGCACGGCTGAACACCGACCTGGAACGTCAAGTCGCCGAGCGCACGCGCGAGGAGCGGCTGACATGGCAGGTCAGCCCGGAGCTCCTGTGCATCCTGAACCCAGACGGGTCGTTCGAGAACGCCAATCCGTACTGGCAAGCCGCTCTCGGCTGGTCGCCGGAGGAGCTGCACGGACGTTCCTACGCCGCTTTCGTTCATCCCGACGACGTCCAGCGCAGTGCCGACGCCTTCACCGCTGTCACGCGCGGCAAGCCCGTGCTGAGGTTCGAGAACCGCTACCGCGCCAAGGCGGGGGGGCACCGCTGGTTGTCGTGGGTCGCCGTGCCGGAGGGCGGCAAGGTATACTGCAGCGCGCGCGATGTGACGGAGGACAAGGAACGGGTCCGCCTGCTGGCCGAGCGTACCGATGACCGCGATCGCCTTTGGGCTGCGAGCGAGGACCTCCTCGTCCATGCCGACTATGAGGGCAGGACCTTGCGGACCAGTCCATCGTGGGCTCACGTGTTCGGATACAGCGAGACGTTTCTCGGCTCGACGCCCTACATGGACTTGGTTCACCCCGACGATGCCGCCTCCGTTTCCGAGAGCCTGCGACGGCTCGAGCAGGCGCGGCAGCCCGTCCGCATCGCCAACCGCGTCCGTCATGCGAACGGCAGCTGGCGAACGATCGCGTGGTCATTGCCGCCGGAACCGGGAC
>CALMGA010000530.1:1802-3042 GCA_937863205.1 uncultured Beijerinckiaceae bacterium
CTCGAGGAGCAGCTGCGGCAGGCGCAGAAGATGGAGGCGGTCGGCCAGCTCACCGGAGGGGTCGCACACGACTTCAACAACCTGCTGACGGTGATCCGCTCCTCCACCGATCTCCTGAAGCGGCCAAACCTTCGCGAGGATCGTCGCGTCCGCTACATCGATGCAATCTCCGATACGGTGGACCGCGCCGCCAAGCTGACCGGCCAGCTCCTCGCCTTCGCCCGTCGGCAGTCACTCACGCCGTCGGTGTTCGATGCCGGGCAGAGTGTGAAGGCCATCGGCGAGATGATGGGAACGCTGACGGGATCGCGCATCAACGTCGTGACGCAGTTGCCTGACGTACCCTGCTTCCTGAACGCCGACCCGAGCCAGTTCGACACCGCGCTGGTCAACATGGCGGTCAATGCGCGCGATGCGATGGACGGCGAGGGGCAATTGACCATTTGCGTGCGCGCGGTGGACGAGATGCCGGCGATCCGGACGCACAGGCCGGTTGCTGGCGCCTACGTCGCGATCTCCATCACCGACACGGGCTGCGGCATCGCGCCGGATCGGCAGGAACGGATCTTCGAGCCGTTCTACACCACCAAGGGGGTCGGGCAAGGAACTGGTCTCGGCCTGAGCCAAGTGTTCGGCTTCGCCAAGCAGTCCGCGGGCGAGATCCGCGTCGAGAGCAGGGTCGGACGTGGCACGACGTTCACGCTGTACCTGCCTCGAACCTCGGAAGCGGCCAAAACGGCGGAGGAGAGCGAGCCGGAAGCGTTGATGGACGGCCATGGCACCAGCGTGCTTATCGTCGAGGCCAATACCGATGTCGGCACCTTCACGAACCAAGCACTGACCGAACTCGGTTACCGCACGGTTTGGGCCACCGATGCCGAGGCAGCTTTGTCGGAACTCGCGAAGGGAGACGGTCGCTTCGACGTCGTCTTCTCGGACGTGGTCATGCCGGGCATGAACGGCATCGACCTCGCACGGGAAATCCGTCGCCGCCACCGCGATCTTCCGGTGGTGCTCACCTCGGGCTACAGCCACGTGCTCGCCGAGAACGGCACCTACGGTTTCGAACTGCTGCGCAAGCCGTACTCGATCGAGCAGTTGTCACGGGTGCTGCGCAAGGCGGCGACATGGCAGCGACGGCAGCGCCTGATGGTTGTCAGGCCGTAGGCGGACGACGGCGGATGCTACGCTGCGCCTGCTTGCGCGAGGGTCGTCGGCCACGGTGGTATCGCCGGTGGCC
>CALMGA010000530.1:3052-4877 GCA_937863205.1 uncultured Beijerinckiaceae bacterium
ACCAATCCAACCCGTGCAGTAGGAAGCGTGGCTGCCGCTGAGCTTACCGTTAGGCTTCCACGCGCGCCGACGACTTCATCGTCACCGGCACCGCCTTCGCCGCCGGAACTTTGCTGCGCTCGGCATGGTGCCACAGCGGGATCAGCGGGTTGCACTCGGGATAGTAGCCCCCGATGCAGCCCCGTGGAATGTCGTAACAGTGTACGCGCAGCCCTGCGACTTCACGGTGGATGTCATCGGTCGCGACGGTGGCGAGCGTCACGCTCTGACCCTCGCTGAAGCCGAGTCTCTCCATATCGACGCTGTTCATCAGCACCACTTGGCGGGTGCCTTTGATCCCGCGGAAGCGGTCGTCATAGCCGTAGATCGTCGTGTTGAACTGATCGTTCGAGCGCAGCGTGATGAGCTTCAACACATCCTTGCCGGTGATGCAGTCAGGGTTCTCGCTAAGACCGCTCGGGACGATGAAGGTCGCCTTGCCGCTCGCCGTCGCCCATTGCCGCTTGCGCGCCCCGAGCGGCCTGGGAAAGCCGCCCGGCGTGAACAGCCGCTTGTTGAAACCGGTGAAGATGCTGGGGTAGGTCGCCTCGATCGCGTCGCGCACGAGCGCGTAGTCCGCGACCCATCCATCCCAATCGACGTCCGCCTTGCCCTCCACCAGCGTCGCCTTGGCGAGTTCGGCGATGATCCAAGGCTCCGAGCGAAGGTGCGGCGAAAGCGGCCGGCGCTTGCCGCGCGAGCCATGGATGTGCGCGGTCGAGTCCTCGATAGCCACGGCCTGCGGTCCCGTCGCCTGCTGGTCGACCTCGATGCGGCCGATCACCGGCAGGATGTAGGCGGCGTCACCGAAGATCAGGTGCGAGCGATTGAGCTTGGTCGACACCTGAACGCTGAGCGGCACCGACCGCCACGCTTGCTCGACGAGCACCGTCTCCGGAACCGCTCGCACGAAGTTGCCGCCGAAGCCGATGAACGCCGAGATTTCGCCTTCGATGATCTTCTCGCATGCCTCGATGGTGTTCAGGCCGGTCTTGGTCGGCGGCTCGAAACGGTAGAGGTCGCGCAGCTTGTCGTTGGGCACCAGCTCCGGCTTCTCGGTGATGCCGACGGTGCGTTGCCCCTGCACGTTGGAATGGCCGCGCACCGGGCAGATCCCGGCGCCGCGGCGGCCGATGTTGCCGCGCAGCAGCAGCAGGTTGACGATCATCTGGCAGGCTTCGACGCCCTTGCGATGCTGCGTGATCCCCATCCCGTAGAGGCCCATCGCCGCCTTCGAGCGCATGTAGGTCGCGGCGGCGCGCTCGAGATCGGCGCGGAGCAGGCCGGAGCCCTCCTCGATCTCGTCCCAACCGGCGTCGCGCACGGACCGCGCGAAGTCGTCGAAACCGCTCGTGTGCTCGGCGAGGAAAGCGACATCGATCAGCCGTTCGTCGTTGTTCTCTCGCGCGGCGTCATCGGCGGCGATGATCGCCTTGCACATCCCGGTGATCGCGGCGATGTCGCCGCCGGCTGTCACCTGGTGGTACTGCGTGGAAATGATGTCGCCCTCGTTGCGCAGCAGCTCGATCGGGTTCTGGGGATTGGCGAAGCGCTCGAGCCCCCTCTCGCGCAGCGGGTTAAAGGTGATGATCTCGGCGCCGCGCGCGCGGGCCTCCTGAAGCTGGTGCAGCATGCGCGGAGCGTTCGAGCCGACGTTCTGCCCGAAGAAGAACATGAGGTCGGTATGTTCGAAGTCGTCGAGCGCCACCGTGCCGACCGGTTGCCCGATCGACTCCGGAAGGGCGACGGAGGTCGACTCGTGGCACATGTTTGAGGAGTCGGGGAA
>CALMGA010000531.1:0-704 GCA_937863205.1 uncultured Beijerinckiaceae bacterium
ATCCCGATCTGGCACACGTCGCCCATCACATCCCTCACGCCGACTTCTTCCATCTTTGAGCGGTCGTCCCCCCGCGCCAGGGCGCGCATCCCCCTCGCAGCGCTGGCGCCGGCCCCTGCGCCAAGCCGGACGCGCCTTCGGGTTGGACCGGGCGCTCAGCTGCGCGCTGCTGCTCTTCCTAGTTCTGCTGCGCGCCATCGATCCGCTGCCGGTGGAAGCGCTGCGGCTGCGCGTCTTCGACAGCTACCAGATGCTGCAGCCGCGGCAGGCGATGGTCCATCCGGTGTCGATCATCGACATCGACGAGCCGAGCCTCGCCGCGCTGGGACAATGGCCCTGGCCGCGTACCCGGATCGCGGAGATGGTCGATCGGTTGCGCAAGGCCGGGGCGCTCCTCGTCGGCTTCGACGTCGTCTTCGCCGAAGCCGACCGCCTTTCGCTCGACAAGATCGTCAAGACCCTGCCCGACATCGACGCGCAGTTGCGCGCACGGCTCGAAGCCTTGCCGAGCAACGACGAGGCCTTGGCGACCGCGCTGCGCGGAATGCCCTCGGTGCTCGGCGAGACCGCGTTGACAACCCCGACCACCTTCGTCCCCGATCTGCCGCAGACCGGCTTCGCCACGCTTGGGCCCTCGCCCCTGCCGTTCGTCCACGATTATCCCGGCCTGCTCACGAATATCGCGATGCTGGAAAGGGCAGCGA
>CALMGA010000531.1:714-2356 GCA_937863205.1 uncultured Beijerinckiaceae bacterium
CGAACGCGACGGCGTCGTGCGGCGCGTGCCGATGGTGCTCGCCGCCGAGGGCCGTTTGTTGCCGAGCCTGACGCTCGACATCCTGCGCGTCCTGACGGGCGCTCGCGCCATACTGGTGCGGACGGATCAGGCCGGCATCGCGTCGATCGCTCTCCCCGGCTTGAAGATTCCCGTCGATGGCAACGGCCAGATCTGGGTGCACTATACCCGTCACGACCCCCGCCGCTTCGTGTCGGCCAAGGATCTGCTCGACGGCACCGCTCCGCTCGACCGCCTCAAGGGCAAGATCGTGCTGGTCGGCACGTCGGCGATCGGCCTTCTCGACGACAAGACGACCCCCCTGTCGCGCTCGATGCCGGGTGTCGAGGTGCATACCCAGGTGCTCGAAAGCGTGCTGACGGGCACGCTCCTGCACGTCCCGCACTACGCCCTCGCGATCACGGCCATCATCACCGTCCTCATCGGTGTCACCATCATCGCCCTGGCTCCGCTGTTCGGTCCCATCGTGCTGCTGACGTTCGGCGCCGCGATCGCCCTTCTCGTCGGCGGCGCCTCATGGTGGGCCTACATCCGTGACGGCACCCTGATCGACGTCAGCTTCCCGCTCGCGGCCAGCTTCATCATCTATTCGGCGCTCGCCTTCTTCAACTACTTCAAGGCGCAACTGGGTCGCCGGCGCATCCGCTCGGCCTTCAGCCAATACCTATCGCCCGACCTCGTCGCCGAACTCGTCCGCTCCAACCAGCGCCTGACGCTCGGAGGCGAGACGCGGAACATGTCGATCATGTTCTCCGACGTGCGCGGCTTCACCGGCATCTCGGAGAGCTACAAGCACGATCCGCAGGGCCTGACGCGGCTGATGAACCGCTTCCTGACGCCGCTCACCAACGCGATCATCGAGCACAAGGGCACGATCGACAAATACATGGGCGACGCGATCATGGCCTTCTGGAACGCGCCGCTGCACGATGCCGACCAGGAGGGTAACGCCTGCCGCGCCGCGCTCGACATGCTTCGACGCCTCGATGCGCTCAATGTCGAGCGCCAGACGGAGGCGGCGGCGAGCGACGTGCCCTTCGAGGCGCTCGACGTCGGCATCGGAATCAACACCGGTACCTGCGTCGTCGGCAACATGGGCTCGGACCTGCGCTTCGATTACTCCGTCCTGGGCGACGCGGTGAACCTCGCCTCGCGGCTCGAAGGCCAGTCGAAGACCTACGGCGTCAAAATCATCCTCGGTGACGCCACAGCCCGCAACGTGGACACCCGCTTCGCTGTGCTGGAGATCGACCTGCTGCAGGTCAAGGGCAAGAGCGAGCCGCAGCCGGTGTGGACGCTGGTGGGCGGCGACCGGGTACTCGCCGGCCAAACCTTCCGCGATCTCGCGCCGGTGCATGCCGAGATGATCGCGTGCTACCGCGGGCGCGACTTCGATGGCGCGGCGCGCCTCGCTGAACGCTGCCATGCGCTCGGCGCCGGCTTCGGCCTCGCCGGCCTGTACGATCTTTACCGCCACCGCATCGCCGCCTTCCTTGCCGCGCCGCCGCCGGCCGACTGGACCGGCGTCTTCTCCGCCACGAGCAAGTAGGCTTTCACGGTCGCCTCGCGGAGCCGTCGCTTGCGCTCTCACGTTTGCCGTTCC
>CALMGA010000532.1 GCA_937863205.1 uncultured Beijerinckiaceae bacterium
CCCATGGCTCATCGAATCAGCGATCCGGGTGCACCGCAAGGGCGTGGGTAATTACATGTAGTCGCCCAAGAACACGAAGAGCGGCGTTGCGCAGGCTCGCTCGGCGGCGTGCTCCAGGCATCTCGCTGTGAAATTCTGAAGCAAGTCGTAGCGTCCATGCACGTCACCAATGGCGAAGATAACTTTGGACAGGCCGCTGCCTCTACTCATGCTGGCTGGTATGGCAGTCGATCGGCTCGCCATGACCAGACCGCGAGGTCGTTCCTGCCCTCGTGAACTTGGCTGTCTTGCGTCTTTGATCAGCTGCGCCACGCCGCCTCGCCGAGCATCTCGCAAGCTGAGCCAGCGACCGCATAGATAGGCGCTCTCGACGCCCGTCCTGCAACCAGCGTCACTCTAGCAAGCCGATCAGATCCTCGGCCGAGGGCGCGCTCATCTCACCCATCGTCAGGTTGTCGTCCTTCGACCTGTTGCCGCTGGGTTTGCCGAACTTCGCTTGGTCAAAGGCCTTTTCGGCCTGCGCGATGTACTGCTCTCGGCTGACGCTGTCAGGATCGGCTTTCCTGCTTTGCGACTCATCCTTCTTCGTGATGTCTTGGATGCCTCCTTTGGAAAGGCGGCCACCCAGAGCAAGCGTGGTGACGTGCCCACCATTCTTGCTGGCGATGAGATCGTACTTTCGCCCCGCAGCGGCAATCACCTCAGATCGGGAGATCGTACCGTCGTGATCCGTATCGAGGCGGTCGAACATCGTCTTCGCGCCCATGGTTGCCTGAGCGCTTGCGACAGCAAGAAAAGCGAAAGCAGCGCCGAGAACGAGGGACCGGGAGATCATCTGTGTCACACCCTTGCTGTTACCTGCATTGTGGGGCGCTCAGCGCTCTTGAACAGGTTCTATCTCCAGCCTTGGTCTCGTCAGCCGTTTCGGCAACGCGCTCCAGCGTTGCTTGCGCAGGTCCCAGGCGCCCATGCACGTCACCGATGTCGAATGGTCAGCTCCGTCCTGCTGTCTGCCGTCCAGCGGCCTCCTGAACGGCATCGGCGGATACAGCGGTATTCGGCTGATCTTCCGTCGGCGCAATCGCGCTGCTCGGTATGTCGCGCGCACTGCTCGGCACGACAGGCCCGAGTCCGGCAGCTTTTGAGATCGCGCTATGATTTTCTGAAAAGCTGCGGCACACCATTGGGTCATTGGCGGCGAGATCCCATTTGGCGTGGCAGTCGTCGGGTGTCATCCGAGCTATGCGGGAAAGTGGGTGACGACGGTGATTTGAAGGCGGCGTATCGAGGCG
>CALMGA010000533.1 GCA_937863205.1 uncultured Beijerinckiaceae bacterium
GCCAACTACTTCGACCATGCCGGATATGAGCCGATGTAACGCGAAAATGCTCTAGGAGCCGAGTTCAGAATTCGGCCCCCTTCCGGCGCTCCAGCAGCTTCCATGGCATCGTTCCCGCGACCTTTGTTCCACGCCCGCTGTCAGCGCCGCGCCTGCCCCGCAGCGACGAGTGCGGCCGCGGCGATGGCCGGTGCGGTCGCTCCGGCTCGGTCGATGTCCGGATGCCCTGTGCCATCGCCTTCGTGCGGCGCTCGCTGCGCGTTATCGCGAAGCGGCACTGCGCCTTGAAGCGACGTGTAGGCGATATGCTCGACGCCGGCTTCCACCGCCGCATTCACCGCGGACAGGTGCTGCCGCAGCCGAATGCACGCTGCCATGCTCTCGGCCGTGGAGATGATCAAGGCGCTCTGGACGCCGGCAAAAGCCGTTAACGCGACGTGCAAGGCGCCAGCACCGCCAGACCGCCCGCGAGTTCCACGAAGGCGACGGCGTAGCGCAGCCACTGCCCAAGGCCGATGCGGTCGAACGCGGCGACAGTCATCTCCAGCCCGACGAACTTCGCGGCGGCGGACGAAAGAAAGCCGAGCGCCACGATCCCGCGCAATCCCCACAGGGCGACCGAGCGCGCGCGCAAGGGATGCGGAGCGACGGGCGTGTAACTCGACATGGCGGCGATCCTTTGTTGGCAGTCGTGTTCAAGCCGACGATGAGGCGTGCCGGTCCTGAAAGGTCCGTGTCCCAAGCTCGCGCGTGCGGCCTCGCGGTGCGCGACGGGTCGGAGGACGGCTCGGGAACACATCCAAGAAAATCGGGATAGTCTCGATGGAGACGTTCAGATTGCACGATGGTCGTGGACGCGCTCACGCTTGACGAGTTCCAGGTGTTCGTGGCGGTGGTGGAGGCCGGCAGCTTCTCGGCGGCCGCGCGCCGTCTCAACCGAGCGCAGTCGGCCGTCACCTGTGCGGTGCAGAGGCTGGAGGAGCAGGTCGGCGCACCGCTGCTCGACCGAAGCGCCTATCGGCTCGGCCTGAGCGAGGCGGGCCGCACCCTGCTGCCGCAGGCACGGCGCATCCTCGATGATGTCGGGCGCTTCCGCGCGAGCGCGCGGCAGATCGTTCGCGGCCTGGAAGCCGAGCTGCGGGTCCTGCTCGCGGGCGGGTTGCTCGTCACCGTGCTCATGCCGGCCCTGGTGGCCTTCCGCAATGCGTTTCCGACCGTGCGGCTTCGCCTCGTCACGCAGCCTCTCTCCATGGGCTTCGGCCGGGACGCCGCCGGTGTCGCCGCCGGAGAGGCCGACATCCGCATCCTCGTCGACCTGCTGCTCTCCGACGTGCTGGAGCGCCGCACCATCATGCGCACCAGCCTGGTGACGGTCGCGGCCGCATCGCACCCCCTGGCAAAGGTGGCGCGGCCGTTGACGGATGACGATCTGCGCGACCACCTCCAGATCGCGCCGGGCGAGGCAAGGGAGGCCGTCGCCGGCGAGGAGCGGCGCATCGCGGCGCTGGACAGCTGGCGCGTGACGGATGTCGGCACCCAGCGCGCCCTTCTGCGCGCCGGTCTGGGCTGGGGCAGCCTCCCGGACATGGTGGCGCGGGAGAACCTCGACGAGGGCCGGCTGGTGCAGTTGTCCCTCAGCGCCGGCACCCTTGTGCGGCGGAGCCACGCCGTGTCGCTGGTCGCGGCATACCGTCGTGACGAACCGCTCGGGCCGGCGGGCTCGTGTTTGGTCCCGCTGTGTGGTGGTACGCTGGACCACGCGCAGCGGGAAGAGTTATGGGCCAAGTTCTTCATGGCAGCGCCACGACGACTGAGCGACTGTGTTGCGGGTCAAGGGGTTTGCCATGGGGTTGAGGTCCTGATGATGGCGTTGAGGATGCCGAGCAGGCGTCGCATGCAGGCGATCAGGGCGACCTTTTTTGGTCGCCCACGCGCGATGAGTTGGGTGTAGTGGGCGCGGATGACCGGGTTCCAGCGTGCCGCGGTCAGCGTTGCCATGAACAGGGTGTTGCGCACGCTGGTGCGCCCGCCTGCGATGGCGCGGTGTCCGCGCATTTGGCCGGAGTCGCGATTGACCGGGGCGACGCCGACCAGGGCGGCGATGCGCCGGCGGTCGAGCTGGCCAAGTTCGGGCAGCTCGGCGATCAGGGTGCGGGCGGTGACGTCGCCGACGCCGGGCACGGAGGTGAGCAGCTCATCGGCGGCGCGCCAGGCGGGCGAGGCGCGCACGGCGGCGTTGATGTCGCGGTCAAGCTCGGCGAGCTGGTCCTGCAAGGTCGTCAGCGTGGCCTCCAGGGTGCGCTGCACCTTGGGCGCGCGCGCCTGTCGGCGGCGGTTGCCTTCCATGTTGCCTTCCATGCCGATCATCTCGATCAGCGGCCGCCGGCGGCCGACCAACTCGGCCAGGAGCTGGGCGTCCTCTGGAGCGAGCGGCCGCGGCACGGGGCGGATGCGTTCGGCAAACAGGGCGATGGCGGCGGCATCCAGCGCATCGGTCTTGGCCAGACGGCCGGTGGCACGGGCGAAGTCCCTGATCTGGCGCGGGTTGACCACCGCCAGCGGCAGCCCGGCCGCGGACAGGGCGGCGGCGACCGTCAGCTCGAAGCCGCCGGTGGCCTCCAGCACCACCAGCGCCGGCGCAAGCGTGCGCAAATCGCCCGCAAGCTGGTCGAGCCCGGCCCCGGTGCGGGGAACGGCGAAGGCCCGCCCGGACGGCAGCAGGTGCACGTCGAGGCGATCTTTGGACACGTCGATGCCGACAAACGCTGGCCCGACCGGAGGTTGTTCCATGACCCGTCCTTGCGAATGCGGGCTCGGCTTGCGGCCCAGGCGACTGTTCGGGTTCTTCTTGGAACCGGTGGACGGGGCGCCAGGCTCAGTCGCGGGCTCGATCACCCCAGGCGGTTGCGGGCTCCCGTCCACCGATAGCCTCGCCGGCCGCGTGCCGGCAGGCAACTGAGAGATACAAGGCGACAGCGGCGGGCAATCCAAGCTCGTCAAGAGAGCGTGAGGGCCAGCGCCAAGCGTCACGGGGTCAGTCCCACCACGGTGCAGAAGTGGCGCTCACGCCAGATCAGCACCGATGACCCGATGGGCCCGAAGGAGGTCCGCTCCAGCGTGCTGAGCCTGGAGCGGGAGGCGATCATCGTCACCTTTTGGCGCCACACGCTGCTACCACTCGACGACTGCCTCTACGCGCTCCAGCCCACGATCCCGCAGCCGACCCGCTCAAGCCTGCATTGTTGCTTGCAGCACCATGGCATCAGTCGGCTGCCGGATGTCGACGGCGACAAGCCCAAGCGGTCACGCTTCGAGGCTTAGCCGATCGGCTACTTCCACATCCCCTGCCCGGCAGGGGTTTGCCTGCAAACCCCGAGCAGGGACATCGCCTAGGTCAGTACTGAACAGGGTAAGTTGCCCCTGTTCGTAGCCATCGACCGCACGAGCAAGTTCGCCTTGATTCAACTGCACGAGAAGGCCACGCGACGGATCGCGGCGGCCTTTCTGCACGAGCTGGTCGCGGCCGTGCCCTATACGATCCATGCTGCACTCACGGACAACGGCCTCCGGTTCACCGATGACCGGCCGGTGGACGAGGAGGCCGAGGCCAAGGCGACCGCCTACTGGGCCACGCAGGATGGGCCACGCCTTTACCTTTGGCACTCTTTCGAGTGGGCCTGCGAGCAGACCAAGGTCGAACACCGGCTGACCAAGCCGCGCTGCCCGTGGACGAACGGTCAAGTCGAGCGGATGAACCGCACCATCAAGGACGCCATGGTGAAACGCTACCACTATGACAGCCACGACGAGCTCCGACAGCATCTGAAGTTGTTCGTGGACGCTTACAACCTTGGTCGCCGGCTGAAGACCCTGCGTGGCCTCACGCCCTACGAGTTCATTCGCCAGACCTGGACAAAGGATCCTGAACGTTTCAGGCTCGATCCGTCACGCCACATGCTGGGACCAAACAGGAGTGCGCAATGAGGGCGTCGATGCGCCCGCCCGGCGCGGCGAGCATGCGGGCGGCCGCATCCGGCCAGGGCGGCGCGTCGATGACATCCTCATCCACGATGTGGTGTACGGCCGAGGTCTGGGGCGTGATGGGCCGGCCAGGGTTGACCAGGAGCGAGGTGAAGCCGTGCTGCACCTGCCAGCCGGCCGGGTCGCTCACGGCCAGCGTGACGTCGGTCCAGCCGACCTCGCACACGCCATGCTCGGGCAGGCTGTGGCCGGTGGTGTCCAGGTCGAACACGCGCAGCAGCATCGACTTTCTCCAGCCCTCCCATACGCAGTGGCGGCGATCTGGTCGGTTCCGGCCAGCATAGCGCGTTCATCTCGCCCAGCCTGCCTGCTATGTGCCGCAGCCTCGGCATCAGTGCGGTACTGTTCAGCTGATAATGTCGTGAGCTGGCCGAGAGCTGCCTGACTGCTCCGAAGTGTGGTCGGCGAGAGAGCGGACGTTGGCTGACTGACAACTCTCGACCCAAGCTGGCCTTTCCGTTGGTGCGAAAAGCAGGGTTGTTGCACGTTCCGCTTCTCGGTGTGTTCACTCGACCGCCTGAAGTACAGACTCCTCGACCTGCTTCTCGCTGGGGAAGATCATCGCCCCAACGG
>CALMGA010000534.1 GCA_937863205.1 uncultured Beijerinckiaceae bacterium
CCGTGGCGGAAGCCGGCGCTGTAGCAGCAACGGCAAACAAGAACGCAGCAGTAGCCAACGAAAAGGCCGCAGCCGCCAATCTTGAGCTTGCGCGCTTGAAGGCGCCGAGGGTGTTCGCGGCCGACAAACTGCCGACCTTCATAGAAGCAATGCGGCCCTTCGCAGGGCAGCAGTTCTCCGGGCAAATTCCCGCGGGCAATCCACAAGACGCTTCGCCGCTTTGGGATGCTATCAGCCGCGGGCTGACCGAGGCAGGATGGAAGCGCGAAAACCCCGTTCTCATCACCACGGGCGACCCGCCCGTAGGGCTCACGCTGACGCCGCATGAGGGCGTGGTCGTGTGGGTGCCGCTGAAGAAGCAGGCGGCAACCGAACACAGAGGAGCAGCCTTGGTTGACGCTCTCAATGCGGCGGGCATCGCAGCCCGTCTTGATGACAGCATCGATGATCGCGAGCTGCCGAACGTGCTGGTTATCGAGGTCGGCACCAAGCCGCAGTGACGGACGCTCACGGCGCACCTGCCTTTCGGCAGGTAGGTGGTCCCGAAGCAGCTACCCCGCTTGTGGCGGGTGCTCCATAATACCGGCTTTGCGGAGGTGCCGCCATTCCCGCCGCAGGGCATCCACCGCGGCCCGACGCGCGAAGGTGGCGAGGAGAGGCTCGACGTCGGCCGGGGCCAGGCCGCGGGGATTGGCCCTGAGCCACTGCAGGAACCGCACGAAGGTCTCCTGGAAGGCATCGTCGGCGAGGGCCCCGTTGCCCCGGCAGGCGCGGCGGACGATCGAATAGACCTCGCGACCGTGGCTCGCGACCAGGGCCGCCACGATCGCGTCGACGTCCGCGGCGTCCGGCGGGCCGCCGCGATCCTGGTCCGACCGCCGGCTCAAGGGATCCGCCAGTCGATCCGGAGCCGGCAACCGGCGTCCCCGACGCCGTGACCGACGACGAAATCCGACGCGACCTGCCTCGGCGCGAACGAGATCGGCGCCGGTGGACGGGTGCGCGACACGATCCTCCGCCAGCAGCCGCTGTTGACGTAGTGGCCTTGAGCCTCCCCCAACGGCCCCGTCGGCAGCAGGCCCGGCTGGTGGGTGTGTCCGAAGAGGACGAAGCGGCACCCATGCTGAGCGCCCAGCCGCCTGGCGTTCTCCGCGTACGCGTCGCGGCGGCCGGACACGAAGGGCGACAGCGCGTCCGCCAGCTGGGCGATGGTCTGGAAGGCCGAGGCCTGCAGCGTCCGTCTGAAGCCCGCGTAAGGCGCTCCCGCGAAGCCGTCCTGGTCGGAGAACTCCTTCAGATCGAGGAAGTCGTCGACGACCTGTTTCCAGGCCGCGGCGACGATCGCCCGTTGCGCGTCCCCCGAGAGCGTGACGTCCGCGATCCACCGGATGTAGAGCGGCACGTCGGTGACCGGCTCGACGTTCTCGACGTCCTGCAGCATGCGTCCCAGTCTCGTCTCCGGCGCGAGACCCAACCGCTCGCAGGCGATCTCCGCGAAGCGATTGACGATCCTAAGCACGACCGCGTCCCCGACGGCCCAATACCCGTCGGCCTCGCGATGCCAGTTAAGCGGATCGAAGGAGTGGCCGTGGGTGGCGTACACGGAGGCCTTCCGATCGACATGGCAGAGCGGGAACGGCTTCGCGGGATCATGGTCGAGGGCGAGCAGGTCGACGGCGATCTGCCGAAGCCGCGGCGACAGTTGCACCATGTAATCGTGGTTGCCCGGCAGGAAGCGGGTGACGAACGCGCCGGCGTCGACGCCGGCCCGAAGTCGCGCTGCGAAGGCGCCGTAACGCCGGCTTATGCCGGCCGCGATCTCGACGGCGCAGGCCTCGGCGTGGCCCCGCGGAAATTCCTGAAGCCGGGTCCCGCTCCGCTCCAGGGGGCGGAGCGCTTCTCCTCCCACAAGGGCGTCCAGCGCGCCGAGCGGAGGAGTTCGAACACGTCCCCGGCGAAAACCAGCGTCCCCGCGTGGGCGCTCCCGCGGCAGGCTTCCGCGAAGTCGTCGACGAAGCGCGCCAGCTCGGCGTCGTCGGCACCCCCATGCACGGGACTCTCGGTGAGATGCAGGTCGCTGAGGTAGCAATTCATGGTGGGCCTATGCTCGGCGGACCCGGTCCCTGCGCCGAGCGGCCGCAGGAGGCGGGTTCGGCCGTGGCGCGAGAGCGGTTCCAGGACGTGAGGAGGAGACGCGAGATGCCCGACTTCCCTCCGGCCGATCCGGGTGCGGCGCCGCGGCCGCACGATCGCTCGCGACCGCGTCAGCGACCGTAGTGCTGCGAGACGGCGCCGGGGCTGATGTCGAACAGTCGGGCCATGAAGCTCTGCTTGACGCCGGCGTCGCGCGCCGCCACGAGCACGTCGCGGCCGAAGGCGGTCATTCTCCCGCCCTCGGTCTTCGCCTCCTCCCGGAGGGTCGAGAGAAGAGCGAGTGCCGCCTCGACCTCTTTGAGGCGGCGGCGGATGGCCGAGATCGCTTCCATGGCAATTGTCTCCGACGGAGCCGCGTCGAGGCGGCGATCTAAACGATAATAGACCTTTTCTTCATTAGAACAATCCACCGAAGGTTCAGATGCGGTGACCATCCCGCACTCCGGCGCCATCTCGCGCCGGTCTTCCCCGTCGAATCCGACGCGTGCCCCGGCGAGGTCGCGCCGGCCGTCGCCGGTGTTCCGCGCGGACGGCGGGGCGGTGGTCGCGACGCCGCGGATCATGTGCGTGGAAGGGACGGCCAGCCATCGGGGCGGGCCACGCCCGAGCCCGTCCGGCCCCGACCCCCACGGTGGCGCGGCCGCCGGGCCCGGATCGCGGCACGGGCCGCGGGGCGGAACGTCGTGAGCGTTCGCAACGCCGAAGCGGGTGCTCTCGTCGGCGACGACGGGAGAGGTTCCACGCGCGGCAGGCGCCTCACGCGCGAAACGCTGGAATGGTCGCTGACCGGGGTCGAGCCCGGCGGTTGCAACGAATGGATGGTCCATGGCGCCTCGCCGGGAAGGATCTTCATCTCCGATCCCGACGCGATCCTGGTCCGTCGCCCTTTCCCCAGTCCGACGGCGATCTCGGATCCCGACAGGATCTTCGCGACACGCTGTTCCCTCGCGACCATCCGCGACATGCTCCCGCAACGGCCGTTCGTCACGATGACCCCGACCGGTCCGGACCACGTGTGGCAGGCCTTCGTGGTCGGCGGTCGGGGGTCGTGGTCGAGGCCGATGATGGAACGCCGGGCGAGGGGCGCCCACCGACGTCTCCCGCCCGGTCGCGTTCGGGGCTCGACGGCGTTCGTCGGTGCATCGGCCAAACTGCCGGCGCGCTCCCGACGGGTTACCCCTCCCAGGAAGGTGGGTCGGCGACGTCGACGCGGTCCGCCGGAGTGCGACCGGAGACCGGCACGAGGTGATCGGCGAGACGACGTAGCCCGCGCTGCGGTCCAAGCGACCGGCAAGGGTATGCGGCCCGGCCGTGGCCTAGGCGGCCCTGATCCAGGTCGAGGTCGCCGATCCGTCGACGCCATGCCGGGCGACGTCGTCGGAGTGCGGCAGGGCGGAGACGGTGCCATCGTCGTGTTGGACGTGGCCGGCGCCGCCAAGTAGCCCCTCTACGGCGGTCGCAGACTCGCCGTCCATGTCCGAGGACTTCGGCGACGATGACTGGGCATCTTGTCGACGCTGGGTGGATGGAACCCGAGCGGATCGCGCTGAGCGAGCAATGGTCCGGCGATCATGCCTCCTACACGCTGGACCTTCTGAGGGCGACGGGTTGGTGACGGCCCTGGAGTCTTTGACGATCCGACCGGACGAGGCCGATCCAGCTGTCAGGAGGCCGTGGAAGTCTCCCTCCTCCGCACCAGCATCGCGGTCAGATCACCGCGCTCCATCCGCATATGGCCGTAGGAGCCGTCCGACTCGACCCGCGCGAAAAGGGGATCGTCGAAGTCGGGGACCACGCGCACCAGCGCCCAGAGGTCGATGAGGTCGGAGGTGTCGAGGACGCACAGTAGGAAACGCCGGCCCTGCCAGGCCAGGAAGCAATGTCCGACGCCGTCGACATGCAGGCGGCGCGGCCGCAACGCGAGGGTTTGGTCCGGGGGAACGCCGCGGGACAGCATCTTGCAGAGCAGGCGGTCCCGGCGGCACTCGAGATCCTCGCCTCTCATGGAGTGGGCGAGGCGCGCCATGTCGTTGGGGTGGTCGTCCTCCCAGTCGGCGGGTCGCCAGTTGTCGCGGAGATTGATGTAATCCCAGTGGTAGCGCTCCTCCACGGCGTAGTACGTGGCCGCCTTGAAGAGCCCGTCGCCGATGAAGCGGCGGCGGATCTCGCGCCCGAGCGTCGCCTCCTCGTCGTCGCGTTCGCTTTTCGCGAAAAGGTACGCCGCCCTCGCGAGCAGGGCGGCGACGTCCATAGCGGAATTCCGAGCGCCCGCCCGGACGGGCGGGCGCGACCGCCAAGCGGCCCAGTGGTCCTCCTCGTCAGCGTGGCACAGGGGGAAGGAGGCGGCGCTCTCGGAGTGGCAATCCAACGCGCGCACGTCGCCCCAGTCGCCGCCCAGGATCGGCGAGATCTCCCGGTGGCGGTTCCCCCAACGCGCGCAGTGCCGGGCGTATGAGGCGCCTTGGCGTTCCGGTGGGAACTCACGTCCGTCGGCAGCCGTGTGGGAGGCCGAGCGGACGTCAACGAACGATCGGTTGGCGGTTTCCTGCAACACCGTCAGGAACAGGTCGACTGAGCGCGCCGGCGTCTCGCTCCATCCGAAGTACATGGCGTCTTCCATGGAGCCGGCCGCCGCCGCCCGCCTGAGGACCGCGGCGGCCTCGCCGTCGTCCAGGTCAGTCGAGGCCGTCGCGCACAGCACGGAGTCGTCCCGTCCCCTGTTGATGGTGGCCGCGATGTGGATCGTCGTCGCCGAGTGCATGCCGTCGCCCTCCCCCTCGGCCGGCGCGAATCGGTTCGCACAGGCGATCGATTATGAGGAACCCGGAGGCCTGCGCCATGCGACTCCACGCATTGCGCAGGGCGAGGCGCGCGATCTCAGGACGGCGCCTGACCGCGTTGGTCAAGAGGTGCAGCCGCGATGACGGCAAGTGGACGTTCGCCACTGGGAGGACGTCTCGTGTTCATGCATGACGGGCTCGGGCGCAGGTCCGTCCGGCTGCCCTTCGACGTAAGCTGGCCGGAAGCGGCTTGTCTCCTTGCGAACGCGGCGTACGAGAGAGCGGACGTTGCCATCTAGCAGTTTGCCTATCAGGCGAGGACGTAATCCTGGAGATCGTTCAAGGTCGAGCCAACGGCATCTGCCTGGAATCCGAGTTGTTCTGGAAGGAGGCCAAGCCGATTGATCCAGAACGTCGTATAGCCGAACGATCGCCCGCCCGCGGCATCCCAACCCGCTGAGGGTACGAAGAGAATATCATCCTTAGGCAACTGGAGGCCGTCGATCCCGAGCTGGTAGGCGCGCGGATCTGGCTTGAAGGTCTGCGCCGCATCCGTGCTAAAAATGCCATCGAAGACGTTTTCGATGCCTGACGCCTTAATACATCCGCGCAGCATCGACGACGTAAGGTTAGCAAAGAGCACGACGCGCAGACCCGCCGCCTTGAGCGCCGATAGCGCAGCGATGACGTCAGGCCACGTCTTCATCGTCGAGTAACCGCCGACGAGGCGGCTCCGCTGATCCGCGGTTACGCTCAGTTTCATCTCGCGGATCGCGTACGTCAGAGCGTCATCCGTCACGCTTTCGAAATCGGCGTAGCGGGCGGCGGCAGTGCGAAGCCATGTGTACTCGAACTGGCGCGTCCTCCACGACGTCACCAAGCTTTGAGCCCGCCCAGGAAGCAGGCTTTCCGCCAATGACAACACCGAGCCCGGATCGAAGATGGCAAACGCGTCGAATGCCACGGCTTTGAACGATGGCTTTGCGGTTGCAACGGCAGGGGTGACGACAAATGATGTCGCCGCCGCCAGCCCCAACCCGACGACACGTCGCCGTGTCTCGCTCACTGAACCTGAACCCGGATGGGCGCCGGAGATCGCTGCGTGGCCTTCGCGACGACGGCGAGCATGCGGCGGTCGTCGAGAAGCCGCGCGGCAAGCCGGGCACTCACGGCACCACGCGGAAGACCGCACCTGGGTAATTGATCGACGAGGCAATTTCGGCACATGCCGGTGATCCTTGGATGGCGACCAGCGAGGACACGGGAGCTGGTGGAAGGCTTCAGCCGCTGAGCGTGCGGAGTTCACCCCGCGCGACGCCGATCAGGGTCCGGACGAGAAGTCCGCCGACCGCGATCGTCGCCAGTCCGAGAAGGACGATGGCGATGGCGTCGGTCACGAGACCCGGCTCGACAGTGGCAAACCTCAGCCCGGCGATGGCGGATGCCGCGAGTGGGAAGCTGACGGCCCACCATGCCACCCTGAACGGACAGCACGAGCGGAGCTGCCGAAGGCGTCCAAGCAGCACGGCAAGCATGAACAGCGTCAGCATGTAGAGCGCGTTGGCGAAGAGATCGGCATGTCCGGCCGTCAGCACATAGGTCGAATACCCGACCGCGAAGGGCGCGATGAGGATGAGCAGCGACGGCAGCAGCGCGTCCGGCATCGGGGCTTCGAAGATCAGTCGCGAGACGATGAGAGTGAAGAGAGGTATGGCGAAGAACAGCCCCACGGCGAGTGCGAAGACCATGAGACCGTGCATCGGCGGCAGGCTGAGGGTCGGCAGGGCCAACGGGATGTCGAGGAGGCCGACGACCGGGATGATCCAGGCCGGCGTGGCATGCGCGACCTGCTGGCGGTCGCTCATCCATCAGGTGACGATGAGCCAGGCGAACACCGCCATGCCGGAGGCCCCGACGGCCCACATCGCCTGCGCGACGCCCAGGGCCACGGGCGCGAGAACGATCGGCAGAAGAAGCAGGCTGATCAGGATGGTCCCGAACAGGTTGCCGGCGATCGGGTGGTGGAACTCGGCGCGAACGGCATCCGGCGCAGTCGCCGCCTTCACGGCGTAGCCGAGGCCCACGACGACGAAGGCGATCACGGCAACTGCGCCGATGGCATCGGCGACGACCAACGAGACCCCGTAGCGCGCGTGCGCAAGCCGCCAAGCCACGGACAGTCCGGTCAAGCCCATGATGGACCCGAACAGTCCGACGGGGAGGTACTCGAGGCGGCGCCTGCGCAGCGGGAGAGATGCGGTCGTGGCGGTCATGACGGGCTTTCTCGAAGGTGATGCTGCGCGCCGCCAAGCCCACGGTGAAAGTTCAAGAGGCTCAGCGTGCTCGAGGGCCGACCTTCAGGAGGTTGCGCTGCCTTGCTTGCGAAGAACACTGTCGGTCATCATTCATCTGCCATACGGCGGCAGTAGAGGACGCCGCACCGCAATGATTGTACGATCGGACTTGGCTTGCGCGCGCAGGGCGCGCGCGTGAATGTGTCGGGATGGAGCAGACCCCGACGCATTCTCGCGCGAACGTCGATTGGGACGATCTCCGATATTTCCTCGCGCTCGCGCGACAGGGTAGCCTCTCTGGGGCAGCTCGGGTTCTGCAGACGACGCAGCCGACGATGGGGCGGCGCCTTGCCGCTCTGGAACTCAAGCTCGATGCGCGCCTCTTCGAGCGGCTGCCCAGCGGCTTGATGTTGACGGAAGCCGGAAAATCCATTCTCGACTACGCCGCGGCGATGGAGGAGGCAGCGCTTGCGGCGATCCGCCTCGCCTCCGGGCGCATGTCGGGCATTCGGGGCCACGTCCGCATCACCGCGACCGAATGGTTCGGGACGCGGCTCCTCAGCCCACTGCTGGGCGCTTTTTGCGCCAAGCACCCCCACATCTCCGTCGAACTGATTACGGACTCGCGTCTCCTGAACCTCACGCGCCGCGAGGCAGACCTAGCGTTCCGGCTCCGTCAATTCGATCAGGATGGTCTTATCCAACGCAAGGTGGTGGACGTGCCGTTCGGCCTCTACGCCACATCAGCCTACGTCGAGAGGTGCGGCCTGCCGGACTTCGGGCGGCGGGGCGCTGGAACAGCCCTCGTCCTTCCCAACGAAGCCTTGGCGGACATCGCGTGGGTCCAGGAGGTTCTCGGCGCCGCACAGATTGCGTACCGCAGTAACAGTCGAGAAGGTCAGGCGGCGGCAGCCGCAGCGGGCGCAGGCGTCGTTCTTCTACCCACTTATCTTAGCGTGTCCTGGCCGGAACTCGTTGAACTCGAGGTGCCCGTACCCGTGCCCGCCAGGTCAGTGTGGCTTGGGCTTCACGCCGATAGTCGGGCCGTCCCCCGGATCAGAGCGCTTGCCGATTTCATTATCGAGGGACTTCGGTGTGATCGTCCCGCCAGGCGGTGACCAGCTTGACCGCGTGGCCGGCACCGATCGCCGCAAGGGCCGCGAGTGCGAGGATGCCGATCGCCGGCGACGCCAGCGGCGGCAGGCCATACCGGGCTTTCGCCAGGCGCCAAGCGATGGACAGGTTGGTCAGGCCGATCACGGAGCCGAAGAGCCCGACGGGCAGGTCGTCCAGGCGCAGCGGTGCACGTAGGGCCGGCGTCGCGGCTTAGCTCATGGCGATACCGCCGCAAGCAGCATCTGCTGGGCAGGCTCCAGCCGCGCAGCAGCGCTTTCCGGCACACCGGTTCGGCCGAGCATCGCCGCAACCGGGTAAAAGGCGATGGCGGTGGTGCCGTCTCCACGCTCCCGCACCAGTACGCGCAGCGGCAGGTCGAGCGCCGCCAGCGGCGCGGCGAGCATGACCGGTGTGCCTCCTTCGGGACTGCCGTAGACCAGCACCGTCGCCGGTGGCATGCTCATGCCGACCATCCGGGCGTTCTCGGCGTGGTCAATTCTGGCGAAGATCGTCAAACCGCGTTCGGTCATTGCATGTGCGAGACGCTCGACGGTGGAGTCGAATGACAGGGCCGATGTGTGCTCGATGACCGCGGATGCTTGCATGTCGCTCATCGTCTGATCTCCCCCGTCGATAGCGATGACCACCTTGAGTCGTCTCGGTCGTCACCGCGCGTTGTGTGTCGGCGACCGTGTCGAGCGCGAAGCGGCGGGGGTCCAGCGCGGCAAGCAGCTTGCCGCAATCCGCGAGCCTCGCCGCGAGTCCGATCGAATAGAGCGCAGTTTAACGAGCTTTGCAGATGTCCGCTGCTGTATAGGTCGCCATCTGCGACGAAGGTCGGGGATGGGCGCTACGACGACCCATCCTTGACCGCATCGGTCAACCTATGCCGTGCCTTG
>CALMGA010000535.1 GCA_937863205.1 uncultured Beijerinckiaceae bacterium
ATCCGAGATCGACACGACCATGGAATGGCGCCCTGCTGCGCATGAGCAAGATCAGGAGTGACATGTATTCGGGGTCCACTTGCCGCTTTGTTGTGCCGCATGGAAAAGCTCAAGCTTGAGCCATCACGGCTCGCTTTCGGGGCACCCAACCCGAGCCTGCCTCGCGAGCTGGCGCTCGTCGCGGGCTTGATCGGCGGACGTGCCGATCAACGATCAATAAGCACGAGTGCGACCTGCATTGTCGGAGGAAAGGGCAGCGGAGCGGCGATCAGAGGTTCGGTCCCCGGGCAACCGCTGAGTTGACAGAAGGTGTAGAACCAGCCCTTCTGCAAGATGTCATCGGCGTAGCGGAAGGCATGGCTGGTCGCTACAAGTAATACGGGAGCGGCTGGCAGGGTCAGCACCGGGCTCAATTGGCATAGCATCGCATCGAGTGCCGAGGCGTGCTGCTGGAAGAACAGCGTCAGCGGAGAGTCGAGGGCCGGATTGGGCGTGATCGAGCCATCCGCCGCCACGCTCGTCGCCTCAGTCACGGTGATGCCGAGGGGTTTGACGTCCAGTTGCACTTGCAGCAGCGCGTGCAATCCGGTGGGAAGCGGTTGATTGTCCAGCGTGCCGTTGACGGACACCTGCAGGTTGAGCACGGCCCCGCCGGGCACGCCGCCGGTCAACAGCTGCCAGTTCCCGACCGTGCCGTTGAAGGCGACGCCGCCGTCGGGCGCCACGTAGTTGTTGAACTTGGATGGGAAGGCCTGCTGGACCGCCAGCACTTGGTTCGCCTTGGCAACAGCGACGATGCTGACGGCGGGCCAGCCGTTCAGCGCGATGCCCCCGAAGAAATTGGCTTCCGGGAAGGTCGAGGGCAAACGGAGATTCTTGCCGTTAAACAAGAGAATCGGCGTTTGCGTCGTGGGGTCGAGTATCACCGGCGAGGCCGTCACCGTGTCGCAACCCTGCGCCGTCAGCGTCAGGCTGGCGGGGGCCGTGCCCGGCAGGGTGCCGGTGTGGCTCATGGATGTCGGCACCGTGCCGCCGTTCGAGGTCGAAAAGCCTCCCGGCTCGATGCGCAACTGCATGATGTTGGAGACGTCGAACGCGAAGATCACCGGGCTGATCGCCTCGCTCGCGAAGTCCAGGGCCGTCGCGAACGCATCCGTGCTGGCGACGAAGGTGTTGATCGTCGGAGCCGGTAGCGACGCCTTGAAGTTCTGGCTGGCAGGTGGCCCGCTGTAGCCGACGAGGCCGTAGGCGGTGACGAAGAAAGAGAGGGAGCAGCCGGCAGCCATCGTCGTCGTGGTGCTGCCTTGCAGCGCCTGCGCGCCGTCGAAGGTGCCCATGTTGTCGATGTGCAGCGCGCTGGCGTTCGTCGTCGTCCAGTTCAGTTCCACCACCATCTGAGCGGCGTTCAGGTTTAGCGACTGCAGGGTCGCGTCGAAGGAGGTGATCAGCGGCGCCCCCACCGCCACCGTGACCTGCTTCTGGATCTGCGCGTAGTAGGGCACGTTGCTGATCGTGTCCGAGACCGACAGCGTGAAGGTGGTGGACGCCTGCGGCACCAGCGCCGGCGCGCTTGTGCCGGGGTACTGGCCACTGCTGGCGAGCGGGGGCGCGCTCGGCGTTGCCGGCACCGTCACCACGGTGCCGCCGTCCGCGTACTGGATCTGGTAGGTTCCCTGCGGGCCGTCCCAGTTCAGGCTGACGCTGTCGCCGACGGTGATGTCGGACGGGGCGACGTAGAAGTTCACCTCTCCCCAGCCGTTGGGGAACTTCGTGACCGGCAGCTGCTGCGTCGGGCAGTTCCCGTCCGGGCCCAGCGTGCAGTCGTTGGATCCCTCGGTGATGGTCACGCAGGTGGTGCCCGGTTCGCCGTTCGCGCAAACGTTGTTCAGCACGAACACCAGGCTGTGGGAACCGACGCTCACGCTCTTGTTCGGCGCTCCGAAGACGAAGATGAAGTCCGTCCCCGTGCCGGTCGTCGTGCCGGCGCTCGGCCAGCCGGCCGGCGGGACGGGGCTGACGAGGGAGGCATCCGCCACGAGATCGGTCGCATCCACGCCGACGGACAGCGTGATCTCGACGCCATGGATCACCACCGGCGTGTCGGGCGTCGGATTGGTCGCCACCACCGTCACCTGTACGCTCGTCGCGTTGGTTCCCGAGGCCTGGACGGGAAAAGGACTCGTTGTCAGGGCGTAGTTGAGGGCTGTGTTCATCGCTGGGGCGGGTCCGGTCAGGTGTTGCCTTTGAGGGAGGTCAGTTGCAGCCAACCCTCCCGCAGGGTCAGGTTGGCGTCGGGCAACAGCGCAGTGTCGTCCGCATCCACGATCGCGGTCGTTTCCCAGGTGCCGGGTGCGGTCTGCTGGATCCAGTTCCACAGGCCCTGGTCTTCCGCCGGCTTGGGGGTGCGCAGCGTATCGGGATCGGCCAGGATCGGCCCCGTGCGGAACGTCACCTGAAGCGCGCGGATGAAGGTCTCGACGACGTCGGCTGGCAGCGCCGCCGCCGCGACCGGCAGGATGCCGGTGTAGGCGTGAACCGAGCCGCGCGGGTCGAGCAGCATGGTCACCGTGACGGACTGACCCGCCCCCGGGCCTTGCGGCGATGCGGGCTGCGGAGCGAGCGCGATGTCGCCGGCGTAGCTCCCGCCGTTCACGATGGCCTGGATGTAGGCGTCATCGGGCGAGAGCTGCTGCGGCACGTGGACGGCGTAGAACTTGGCGTAGGGCTGCGCCGCGTCGGGAAGGAAGTAGCCGATCAGCCCGTCGTCGCGCCGCGTCAGGCTGCCCAGCCGCACCGGGAACGACACCTCGCCCACGCCGCCGTCGCTGTTCATCCAGGAATACGACGATGCCGGGCCGCTCGTCTGCGGCGTCACCATCGCGTCCCACATCTGGTTCACGCAGGCGAGCCCGTTCAGGGTGAGTTGCAGGCGCGCCTGCACCACCGCGAGCGGCCGGCCGATCAGCACGGACAGGAACTGGTCCTTCCGGCCGCCGAGCGGATCAACCATCCACAGCGTCTCGTCAACGGTTTGCAGCAGGTCCGCGAACACCGCCTGCGGTTGCGAGGCGATGCTCTGCACGACCGCCCGCAAGGCGGCGTTGGGGATGTCGGCCGGCGTGGCAGGCGGCGGATCGGTCCCGGGAGCCCCGGGGCGCGGCCGCCAGTTGCCCGGCGCAGGCATGGCGATCAGCTCACCCAGCATGACCCCGCCTTCGTCGTAGATGGCGAGCGCGCCGTCGAGATGGTTGGGCAGCACCCAGCCGCAGACCGCATTCGGGTTCGCCGACGTGACCGTGTCGCCGCCGGAGCCGTCGTTCGCCAGGAACGCCAGGTCGAGCCGCGCGCCTTGCACCAGCCGCGGGGGCAGCTGGAAGGCGCCGTACGGCGCGCCGGCCGGAAGGCTTGACGGCGACAAGCCCGTTCCCAGCAGCGGCTGGAAGCCCTGCGGCGTGTTCGCGGCCACGGCCTGCAGCGTCTGCCCGAACGCGTCCACGATCTGCAACGTGTTCAGCACCACCAGCCCGGCCCGGACGGGGTGGAAGTAGCTGCATTGCAGCCCGGTCCCCGTCAGCATCGGCACCGCGCGATAGCCGTCGCCGATCAGCGCGGCGATCGGTGGCGCCGCCGCCCCGCTCGTCGGGCTCGGCACGCACATGTCGCTGGTCGGCGTGGGCGGGAAGGCTTCCTGCGTCAGCAAGGTTTCCAGCTGCTGCGTGAAGCCGCTGAGCGCCTGCGACATCACATCCCAGCTGCCGACGGTCGCGATCAGCTGCTCCAGCCCGGCGGAGTCGATCGCCGGATTGTTCTGGAGCCATTGCTCGATCTTGGCCTGGAAGAACAGCGGCGCCTGCGGGGTCAGCACCGTCCGCCCCTTGTAGGGAACGCAGCAGCCGCTGTCGAAGCCGGTGCCGGCCCAGGTGTAGTCGGACCCATCAAAGGTCCAATCGTCCAGGGAGAACTGGCGGGTCGCGGCGGCGCCCGAGCCGGTGGGGTAGAATTGTAGCTCCCACTCCAGCCACAGCGGGGTCCAGGCCTGCGCCCACGCCTGCGTCGCGAAGGGCAGCGGCGGCGTTCCCGACCACGTCGCACTCGTGCTACCGCCCGCCAGCAGCGCGGCCATGGCCGTCGAGATGGCGTCCGCATCTCCGCTCACCGCCGAGGCGATCAGGCCGGCGCTGCCCGGATCCGTGAAAACGGACTCCGCCAGCAGCCCGGGGACGGAAGGGATGCTCGTGTAGGCCGAGCAGGAGTCGATCAGTCCGGCCACGGTCTGCGTGTTGATCGCGTTCTGGCCGGGGATCACGAGGCCCGCGATGAGCTGGCCCGGCAGTCGGCATGCCAGGCTGCCGTCCGTGCTGCCGCTTCCGTTTTCGCCGAAGCTCGGCGAGCGGCCCAGGCCCGAGAACAGCATGACGGGATCGTTGGGATGGGAAAAGCTCGGCACCGCGCCGGACTTCAGCTGCAATCCCAGTTCGGCCAGCGTCAGGGTCGCGTCGGTGCCGGGAAAGGACCAGTTCTCGGCCACCCAGGCACCGGCTTCGGCCGCATCGGTCGGGTTCGGAAGCTGGCTCTGCAGGACCTGCACGTCGTAGGTCTGCTGCCATGCCTGCGAGAACAGGGTGCCGGTGCCCGGGGCCAGCTGCATTTGCAGAAACGCGGTGATGTCGTTGAGCGGAGGGGTCGTGACCGGGGCCATGCCCCATTGGTAGCTGGTGCCCTGCGCCAGCGCCCACCAAGCCGTGTAGAGCCTCGACTGCAGCGACTGCATCGCGCGGGTGCCGCGGTCGAGTTCGGCCTGTTGCCCGTTCAGCGCGGCGAGTTGCGCGTTCAGCGCGGTCGCTTGCGCGGGGGTGAGGTCCGGCGCCGCCGCGGCGCTCGCCGAGGCTTGCGGCGTCGCCGGCACGACGGTCCAGGTCGTCCCGCCGAGGTCGGACCCGAACCATGCGTCGCGGATCCCGTCCTCGATCAGCGCGGACCCGCCGGGCTTGCCGTAGTCGCCCAGCTTGTTGAGCATCGCCGCTTCCATGAGCTGCGCCAGCGCGACCCCCGTCGAACCCTCGTTGGCCACCTCGGCCTGCGACGCGATGAGCGCCGCCAGAGCGCCGATGCTGCTGTTGGCGACAGACACCCCGATGGTCGGCTGGGAGGTTGTTCCCCTGTTCGGCGGTGTGTAGGGCCACTGCACCTGCGCGACTTGGCCGTGGTACAGGCTGGTCGAGGGCGGCGAGACCGGCGCCGCCCCGTCGATGCACCAGTTCAGCGCGTCGGCGATCGTGGCGAAGCGCTCGGCCGGCGTCTGCGAATTCCAGAACGTCTGGTCGGTCCAGAACCAGGGATCGAAGGCGTTCACGCCGTGCAGCGGGTCGCCGGCGGGATCGGAATAATAGCCGAGAACGAGGTAGGTGTAGGTGTTGGGGCCGGCGTCCTCGGCCGGCAAGCCGGTGTCGACGAATGAGAAAACGTCCTGCATGAACGGCGCATAGGCGGCGAAGCTGATGTTGCCGGGACCGACGGCTTGCAGGAACAGCGCTCCGCCGGGGTCCGTCATCGCCTGCCAGGCCTCGATCGTGTAGTTCCTCCCCAGCCTCCTGTCCGAGAGGGTGATCTGCGCCGATCCGCTGCCGACGTCGACGGCCATCTCGGTCGGCTGGAGCGGATCGAGAAACGTGCTGGTGCCGTCAACGCCGCCCGTACTGAGATAGTCGCTCTGGATGACCCAGATGGCGCACTGCCGGGTCGTTTCCGTGGGACCGAAGCGCACCACGACCCAGCGGTTCGGCACCAGGGGAAAGCGCACGGTGCTGTCCGCGGAGGACTGCCGTCCCTGCGTCAGCGCGTCCGGCAGGCTCCAGCGCAGGTGGATGCCCGGCGTCGCCGCCGCGCCCGACGAGGTGTCGAACGGATCGGGGATCGGGCTCTGGAAGCTCTGCAACCTCGTATAGTCAGCGAAGTATCGGGCGAGCGGTTGCTGGTTCTCGGCGCTGACGACCCAGGCATCGACGCGCACCGGGACCAGCAGGCTGGTCGAATCGGAGGCGGCAATCACGTGTTCCCTCCGTTGGTCGGGGTGAAGAGCATCTGCTCGGGCACCCGCACCAGCTGCACCGCGAACGAGGCGGGGGTGAGCGTCGGCTGCGGCGCCGGGAACTGTCCCTGCAGCGCCGTCGCCAGGGCGGCGATGTTCAACACCGGCTGCGCTGCCGGCCCGCTGCGGCTGTTCTGCCCGATCATCGCCGGCGTGAGCCAGTTCGGCGACTGCGGGTCGATGGTCGACCCGATGTTGGCGCCGTTCGCCCCGGCCACTCCGGGCAGGTAGCGCGGCGCGAACCCCTCGTCTTCCCGGCCGAACACCAGTCCCTCCGAGGGTTCGCTGAACGTGAGCTTCACCGGGAGGTCGGGATAGATCGCGATCATCACGTCCGGCGACACCCGGTCCAGCCGCAGCGGTTTCATCGGACTCAATGGTTCCGATGCGCTCCAGGCGCGGACTTCGAGACCGGGCCAGCCGGACACCACGGCCGAGCGGAGCAGGAAGCCGGCCATCGCGGCAGGCGGAGCGGCCGTTTCTCCCGTGAAGTTCTCGCGCACCTGCGTCAGCACCGCATCGACGCTCCGATGCAGCGCGTCGCGCGTCAACTGGTGCAGCAGGCTGTCCCGGCTGCTCTGCATGCCGACGCTCAGCGCCCCGTCGAGCAGGGCGGCGGTCCAGTTCTCGTCGATGTAGAAGAAGCGGATGCTTTCCGTTGGCAGCATGCGCGCGTCCGGAACCAGGTTGTTAAACGGGACGCCGTCAAGAATAATCGTCTGGGCGAGCCACCGCACGATCGCCTGCGGAAGGATCGAGATCTGGAAAGCCTGGTCGCCGCCGGACCCGACCTGCAGCCCGCTCAGCTGCTGGATCAGGTTCACCACGAGCGGATCGCCCATCAGTGCGGCCAGGTCGGCGGGAACGGAGGGGGCGGCGTTGGCCGGGTCGGTCGGCGCTTGCACGCCGTCGGCGGCGGTGAAGCCGCCGGTCTGCCCGACCGCGGCGGCGATGGAGTTGGCGAAATCGGTCGCCAGCCAAGCCTTGAACGCGTTGGAGACCACGTTGGCGTCCAGCAGTTCCGCCAGATCGGTGATGCCCGTCGCGGTCAAGGTCCCGCTCGCATCGAGGATGCCTTCGCTTTGCAGGTTCGGCCTCGTCTGCGGGGATTGCATGTATTCGTACAGGAGATCGATGGCGCCGTTCGCCAGGCGCCGCCACTGCATCAGGTCCGTCGCGAACGGCAGGTTCGCAAGCCCGAGCGAGCGCCCCGTTTGGAACGCGACCGCATAGGATTGATCGAAGAGGCCTGTGGTCTTGTCGTAGATCATGGCATCCGACACGCTCAACGCAATGCTCTGGTTATCCGCTTGTCCGGGATCGGCCGGCGTCAGGAAGCTGGTCACCGGCACGGGTGACAGCGGGCCGCGGTACCATGCGAAGGTCTGCTCGCCGGTGATCACCTCGTAGCTCATCGCGGTGTAACCGCTCTGCAGGCGATCGAACGTGATGGTGTCTTCGGCAGTTTGCGGCTCGTACTGCGGGAAGGGCGGAGGCAGGCGCAGCAGCAGGGTGGTGCCGCCGTCGCTTTCCGCGGAAACGAGGTTCAGCATCAGGTTGCGGAAATTCCCTTGCGCGTCGGCCGAACAGTTGAAGCTCCACGAGTACAGCGTGACCATCCGCACGCGGTCCATCCCGGCCGGTGGGGTCGGCTCCCCTTGGGTGAGGCAGGACTCGAAGCCTTCGAGAGAGACCAGGTGCACGACGTTGGCGGATTGCGCGGCCGTCGAGCCCATTGGAGGAACGGCGAACCGGTTCGCCATCAGGACGGAGAACATCCCGTCGTTTCTGCAATCACCCGCCGCCTTGCAGGCCGACGTGGCGGCCGTCGCGAGCACGCGCACGTGGCTCAGGTAGGGCAGGTCACCGAGACCGGGGATGAGCTGCGAGAAGGTTGCCGACGACATCTCGATGACGTTGCACTGGATGCGTGTCGGGTCCTCGTCGGCCTCCAGCGTGAGGCTCGGCCCGAGCGTTCCCTTCGGCGGTCCGGTCGTCGACTTGCCGTTGAAGGTCGAGACCGCCACCTGGTCGAGCGGAAAGGAAGCGGTCCGGGACGGGTTGGCTTGGCTGCCCGCGGGCGGAGCAGGTGCTCCTCCCGGGATCAGCAGGTCATCGCTGGAAAACACCAGCAGCGCCAGCCATGGGCACGCGTTCGCGGCGGGGCCGGTCAGGGCCAAGCCGCGTTCCCACGGCAGCGAGGGCTGGCTCGACACCAGCATGGGAATGTACTCATCGAACGCGCCCACGGCGTTCGCCGGCGGGAACACGCTGTGCACGTCCGCGGGATCGAGGTTGAAGCGCATCCCGCGGACGATGAAGGTTTGCGTCGTTCCCGGCGGGTTCTGGATGTCCGGGTTGCCGCCGTCGCTCGTGGTTTGCGTCGTGTCGACAGTCAGGCTTTGCGACAGGGAGAGCGTGTACTGCGCCGGTTTCAGAGATGGGATGTAGTTGTCGTAGAACGTGACATCCGTGTCGGCAGCCAAGACCCCCTCCTCAGGATGCGCTCGCAAGCAGTGGGGCGCCCGTCATCCAGGCGCCGGGGGAGCCCGCGAGGATCGCGAGCGAGCCGTTGGTGGCGGCAGCGACCCCCATGGTCTGCAAGGCCGCGAACACCGCCGAACGCGTGGTCGCCACCGATGCATCCATCAACGAGACCTGAATGTCGCCCAGGATTGCCGGATCGGGGACCGGAGGCTTGTTCGAGGGCGTCGCCGCGGTGCTGAGCGGCAGGTGGTCGGACGTGTAGGGCTGCTCCTCGTCCACGACATCGAATGTGAAACTGGTATCGAGGTCGATCGCGAGAAGGCCTGTGCCGGAGGGGAGCAGCGCGGGCGCCTTTGCGGTTATGCCCGTCAAACCCATCAGCCGGCCGGGCAGCAGCGCATTGGGCTCGGGTTGTGACCCGGCGGCGACCGGCGCTCCCCATTTCGCCGCCGGGACCTGCTGCAACGACGGGATGAAATCGAACGCGGCGGCGATGTCGTGGGCGGTCCCGTCGTCGTTGTTCTCCAGCGAGACCTGAAGCGTGGACGACGCGAGCGTCGCCCGCATCGGACGGATGCAGAGCGTGTAGGGACCGCCTCCCGCGGAAGCGGGCGTGACCGCCGTGTTCGTGCCGTCGCTGTTTGCGAGATCGATCGCGGTGGCTGGAATGGCGGTCGCCAGCGCGAACACGAAGGCGTCCGGACGCACCACCCAGATGCTTTGCCCGTTGCCGGTGATCGTGGTGAGCAGGCCGGCGGAAGCGGTGACCACGCAGATTCCGGCAGGCTGAGCGGCTTCCGCGGCTCGCACCGTCGCGTGCAGCCCGTCGCCGGCCGCCGGCCGCGCGGCCTGCTGCGCCGCCCCGGCATGCGGCAGAAGCGTTTGCGCGAAGCCCGCACCGTTCTCGTCGGTCCAGCTCAGAGGCACCGGTGAAGCGTTGCGCGGCGCCCCGAAGTCAACGGTGATCGACACGACGTAGAAGCTGATGCGCATCGTGCCGCCCATGGGCGGCCCCCAGAGAGCGAGTTGCGCGCTCAGTTCCACCCGCAGCGTGGTGGTCAGGAACAGCAGGTGGATGCGATAGGAGGCGCCGATGCAGACGCTGATCCGAAGCTGGTAGCTGAACGGCGCCCACTCGATCAGCGCGTCCATCTGGGCGAGCAGCCAAGCCCGGAGGTTGCCGGCGCTGTAAACGATCGACAGCCCGCCTCCCGTCATCACCGCCGAGGGCGTCAGCGCGAAATAAGCGTCGCCGCTGATGGTCAGGCCGCCTTCCATCGGCCAGCTGAAGCCCAGCCGCGGAACGCTCGGAAAGTAGCTCGGCGGCTGGAAATCCGGATGGTAGCCGCCCATGGTCAGCACGAACTGTCCCGCCTGGGGACTGCTGCCGAACCAGACGTAGAACGCGAAGCCGCCGGTCAGCTTGCACGCCGGGTCGATCACGAAGGAGTTCGGCGTCAGGATGGCCGTCGCGCTGAACACGCCCTGCGAGGGCAGCAGCTTGATCTCGATGCCAAGCTCTCCGTAGGCGTAGCGGACCGCAGGCGCCTCGGACCCCGGCGCAGGCGGGGGAGGCAGGCTGATCGACGACGTTCCGAGAAGGGTGATCTCCAGTTCGTTGCCGAACTCCACGATCAGCAGCGCCGTGGAGTTGATGAGGTCGAACGACGTGAACCGCACGCCCGCGGCGAGCCAGTACTCCCCGCGCTGGGGCTGCACGACCCGATCGAGCGCTGCGAGCGCGGTGGCCGGGTCGGGCATCTGCCAGGAGCCCGTGCTGCCCTTGGTGGCGCCGAGCGACGACGGATCGCTCGCCGCCGCGACCAGTGGAAAGGCGGGAACGCCGGCCTGATCGGGCAGCAGCAGCGTCCTGTTGTAGCCGAAGCCCGCGGCGAGCCCCGTCACGAAGAAGAATTCCGGGCCGCCGATGATGGCGTCCACCACCGCGAAGATGAACAGGGAGGTGTAGCCGGAGCTGCCATCCGGCGAGGTCGCGTAGGCGTATGAGCCGACCGCATCGATCGCGACGTCGCCGGCCTGGATCAGGGCCTGCCCATCGTATTGCGCGTAGGCGCGCGGCGGGGTGGCGTTCGGATCCGCCGCCACTTTCACCAGCGCGGCGCTCAACGTCACCTCGCCCGCCGAAAACACGAGCCCCAGCCCGCTCAGGTCGAGGTCGTAGCTCGAAAGATCGCCCGGGGTCGCGACGGGAATGTCCACGGTCAATCCCGCCAAGTCGATTGCCAGCGGGCCGAGCGCGACGCTGCCGTTGACGAGCAGGGACAACCGGTCATCCGCTCCCGCGGAGCCGTCCGCCACCCAGCCGATGCCGAGGCTCTGGCAAAGCACCGGGCCGACCCCGCGCTGGATGGGAAGCGTCACCTCCTCGGCCGGCGCGCCGGCGGCATCATACAGCTGAACCGTGAGGCTGCCGCCCTGCACATAGCCGGCTGACAGGGAGAAGCTCGGATTGACGGCGCCCTGCTCGCCGCCGCCGTTCACCGATCCCGAGCCGACCAGGTCCTGCGCGACCGGATTCGTCGATGTGCCTTGCACCACGGTGCCGAAGCCGGGTGCCAACGGAAGTCCCAGCCCATCCAGCTTGGCGCCGCCGCCCAGCGTCAGAACCCCGTTGGTATCGAGGTAGAAGCGCAGTTCGGCCCCGTCGAGCGTGAACCCGCCCACGCTCACCAGCGGCGTGCTGCTGCCGCCCTCGATGTCCATCCCCACGCTGGAAAGGGTGATGTTGGGTGCGAAGGTCACGTTCATCTGCTCGTCGACCCGGATCAGGGTGAGTTCCAGCCCGGGCTCCGCCGAGCCGGCTGGCCCGCCGGTGCTGCGCAGCAGCCAGTTGTCGCTCTCGTCCTCGTTGTCGAACCATGCGCCGAGCGACAGGGTCACGGCGGGCGAGGCCGGCCCCGCGCCCTCGTCGCCCGCCTGGGTGACCGGGATGTCGAGCGCCAGTCGCAGCCCGTAGTCGGTCGTCGCGTCCGCGTTGGCGCGGGAGATGAAGTACAGGCCGCCTCCGGGCAGTTCAGCCGCGGGGCACGGAAGCGAGGAAGCGGACAGCGCGCTCATGGTTCCGAACAGGAATTGCAGCGCGACCTGCTCCGCGCTCAGCCCCTGGATCTGATCAAGGTCGAACTGGAGGTCGCCGTTGTCGTCCGTGGAAAGGAAGCCGGCGGCGACCAGCACGCTGCCGAAGCTGACCGGCGTGTCCCCGATCGGGGTGTCGAGCCACGCGCTCGCCTGCACGATCACCTCGCCGATCCAGTCCGCGACGTTGCTGTCGCCCAGGCTCAACAGGCTGGTGTAGGTGGCCGGGGCTGACGTGTTCGTCAGGTCGCCGAACGTCATGGCGAACGATGCGGGCAGCCCTTGGCTGCCGTAGGCGTCGCCATCGAAGCAGAGGCTGGCCGCGACCTCCAACGACGTGAAGCTCACGCCTTGCGTGGTGAACCCCTTGCCGTCGACGGTGGTGACCTCCAGACCGATCTGGCTCGGGACGGCGGAGCCGGCGACGAGAAACTGCGCTCCGTTCGGAGTATAGGCGAGCAGGGGAATGTAGGCGAACAGGGTGATCTGCGCATTCCCGGCGACGAAGGTGCATTGCGCCCCGATGCCGATCTGGCCTGACGTCGTTGTTCCCTTGGGGACCACCAGGTAGAGTGGGAGATCGCCGTCCGATCCCGGATCAGGCAGGGCGAACCATTGGCCGCCGCCGGTCGCCGCGGGATTGATCGCCGCAGGCTGCAGGACGGCATTGATGATCGACACCAGGCTGCCGAGCCTCGCGCCGAGGTTCGCCAGGCTGGGTGACGCGGATGCGAAAGGATCCTTGAACCAGGCGAGATTGATCGTGACGCCGGTGTCGCCGTCGAGCAGAAGTCCCGCCAGCACGCCCGCATCCAGAACCGGCCCGGGCAGGTCCGCCTCGTCGATCGTCATGGCGTTCCCGCTCAGTAGTTCACGCCCGCCGCATAGTCGTAGCCGGCGCTGTTCGCCCCCAACACCTGGTAATTGGCGCCGGCGATCAGGTACGCCGGCGCATCCCCCGGATCGAAGCGGATGTTGATCCCGCCCCCCGGGATCGTCCAAACTCCCGTCAGTAGAATATTTTGCAGCATCTTCGCCGGTTGCACCTGATCATACAGGTAGAGGCAGCGCACGAGCCAACGTTCTGCAAGTTTGATCGTGTTGGGCAATCGCTGCGGCGTCGAGGTCACCGAAGCCGTGAACACGCGATAGTTTTGAAGGCCGGCGGAAACCGTGGTCACCTTCAACTCGTTGAGTGCGTCGCTGCGCCCGTCGAAGCGACCGCGAAGGTTCGCTGCGCTGCCGGCATAGACGGGCCGCGTGCCGTCATCGATGATGTACACTCCCTGCCCTGTCCCGATGAGCCGGCGGTTTGCGTCGCGCCACATCACATGGGTCAGCCAAGCCTGAATGCCATAAGCCTCGTCGTTCGGTTCGAAGTAGTCGGTGGCGAACTTCAAGGTGAGCTGGACCATTTTTCGCCCAAGTGAAGATGCGGTTCCGTTTTCGGATGATCAAACGTCTAGACTGATGCCTGATTGCGTCGCATCGAACCAGTTTCTGCCCTGCTGGGAAGTGCTTCCATCATATGACCGATGCCGCCGGTGGTCCTGGACAAATCCTAGATGAAGGCCGGCCCCGGCGCCAGTGGTCCGGGCGTCGGCGATGGTGCCGTCGGCCGGGTGCGTTCATTCAGGCAACTGTGGAATCAGCGCTCGGTCATGCGGGACCGGCCATAGGCGCTCGGCGGAAACGATCGTGATGCGGCCGGGAAGGTGGAGGGGCGCAAGCGCCGCGCGATGGTGGGCACGGGACGGGGCGCCTGCCGATGGCCATGCCGACCACGGCCGAGGTGCCCGACGCGCGAGGAGTGGGATCGATCGTCACGGCTGTCCACCGTCGCTGGTGGTGACTGATCCACCTGTCCGCTGTTCAAGTATATGCTGAAGCGAGCGGGAATGACAAACGCTGAAAGCACTCGCCGCGATCACGAAGACCCGGTTTCATTCTGATTTCCATCATCGTCCTTGATCGTTCCTCAAGCACTGCGTATCGCGCATGACGATATGAATCGCGTTGATCTTTGCGATCAGAAGAACGTTCCGAAGCAGGGCATCGACGATCGCGGCTGCTCCGGAAAAACTGATGTGGAGTTTGGATATCGGTCGACGCTACCGAGCGATTGGAAACAGGCACAACCGAGGCCGCTTGCGCGATTGACGAGTTTGTCATTTCACGTCCGAGCCCGCTTCGGTAGACAATTACTGGATGGAGGGAAGGGAAGTTGGCTGGCGGAGTCGAAAAGTACAGCAAAAATAAGTCAGGTAGCCGCTATCTTGCGAGCTGGAACAGCCAAGGTGCAAAATGGGCAGAGGCGATGAAGTGCTTCACAAGCCACGAAGCGCATGCGGTCGATTTCTTTTGCTTGCAGGAATGTGGGAATACGCCAAGTTCTTAGAACCTGACCCAAAAGCCTACTTACGCGCGAGTCGCCTGATGCCGAACTGGACGGCAGCGAGGGTGACGAACGTCAGGACGGTGGCGGCGAGAGTTTCGTAATCCTTGGCAAGCCTGCGGTTGCGGCCAAACCAGGGGAAGGTGCGCTCCACCACCCAGCGCCGTTTGATCACCTCAAAGCCGACCGCATGCGGGTTGCGCCGCACCACTTCAAGGCGGAGCGGATGATTGGCGGCCGCCGCCGCGTAGGTCTGCCAGGCGTCGTAGCCGCTGTCGGCAAACACGCACGCCAGCCAGGGAAAGCGCTGGCGCACCTTGCCCAGCAGCAGGGCTGCCCCGTCGCGGTCCTGTACGGCGGCAGAGTGCACCACCAGCCGCAGCGGCAGGCCCAGCGTGTCCACCTGGGCGTGGATCTTGCGGCTCTTTACCCGCTTGCTCGCGTCGTAGCCCACGGCGTCGGCCGGGTCGGAGGCGCAGGTTTGCGCCTTGGCTCTCCCTCGGCGGCCTCTTTTTCCGCCGACTTGATCGTTTGGCTGTCGATCACGGCGGCGGTGGGACTGGCTTCGCGTCCCTCGCGCTCACGCAGCAGGATGTAAAGCTCGGCCCAGATTGCCGCCCAGGTTCCGTCCGCCTGGAACTTGCGGAAGATGTTGTACACCGTTGAGCGCGGCGGAAAGCCGTCGCGGGGCAGGTAGCGCCAGGGGCAGCCGGTGCGCAACAGGTAGAAGATCGCGTTCATGGCTTGGCGCATGTCGGTTTACGCGGTCGTCCGCCCGGTGCTGCCTGCGGGATCAGCGGCGCCAGCACCGCCCATTCCGCTTCCGTCAGATCGCTTGGGAACTCCGGCCCTTCGCGCCGGTAGGTCGCCTTATGCTGTGCCGTCCACACCATCCCGCGCGCTCCCAAGGGCTTACCGCGGGCTCTGAATCAGGCAACTCAGGCGAGTGCAATCGGCTTTTGGGTCAGGTTCTTATAAAAGAACTGCATATGACGAAGAATTTTAAGTACCGGTTCTGCTAGAGCGCGCTGTTCACATTCTGCGCCATAGTTGGGCCGGATCGGAAGAAGGCAATGCTCGATGCTCTCTTGCAATAATGTCGAAGCACGAAGCTGTGGATGCTTTGGTTCTAACCGCGCCGGGCGCCCAACGCCCCGTTCTGGGGTACAAGGCCAATGGGATATGGATTTTCACATTGCATTCCAATGCGTCCAGTAAAGCGGCAAGCGCGGCCAAGGGGCTGATCAAAGCAGTTCAGGACAAAGTCGGGAATGAGGATTGGATCATAGCGGGTGACATCAATTGCCAAACGATCGACGTCCAAGGCGAATTTGATGTAAGACGGACGGATCCGAAAGGCTGTCGGCGGAAAGCCGATTATTCGGAATGCGCGTTTCAGGATCTGGAGTGGATCGTGCAAAAGAAAAGAAGCCCGTGTCAGCAGCGTCTCTCGCTGCATCAGGGCAGAAGTCTGACAACTGCCAATCTCTTCCTATCCGACCATCCTGCTCAGCTGTTCCAGATATGGTCTACGAAAAGCACCATGGAAAAGGATTGAGGGTTTGCACTTCGAGATCTACGCGCAGGTCGTGCGGTGCGCGCTCCGGTAATCTTCATGCTG
>CALMGA010000536.1 GCA_937863205.1 uncultured Beijerinckiaceae bacterium
GTTGGCGCATCAGCTTTTCCGAAAACCGCTGCGCACTTTTCGGGCCGATGCTCTATGTCGTGTGGCGCCTCCGGGCAGGCTTCGGCGACCGGCACGGCCGTGCATCGCGTGGGCGCCGGGCCTGCCGTCGCAGATCCTCGGCCGGGCCGCGGTCGACCTGCCGGCATGCGTTGCGCTATGCGACTGTCGGCTCCTTTGTTCTGCACGGAATGGCGCGGGGGCACGGCCGCGGCGGAGCGGCAGGCCGGGACGAACCGTGACGCCGGTTCTGCCGTCCTCTGACGAGTGACCGATCGCCTGATGGCATGCTACGTGCTGTAATCCATTGCGAACGCCAACCCGCACAGGCCGGACGGCGTCGACATGGCTTCTCGATCATCCGATGCTGTCTGCCGACCGGCGACCTCGACGATCGAAATTCTTCGGCAGCACGGCCGAACGACATTCATCGGCATCCCAGCCCACGCGTGAACGACCTTGTCCTTGGCTCGGTGGTGACGTCGTGCGCGCCCAAACCGAACGAGAGGTCACAATGACGTCGTCCGAGACAGTTTCTTCCGAAATGATCGAAGCACCTTGCGTGCACGTCATCGGCCTCGGCCGAACGGGGGCGGTCTACGTCGAAGCCCTGCTGCGAACCGGCGAGATCGAGGATCTGCTTGCGCAGGATGGCGCGACCTTTTCCGCTCTCGTGGTCGACATCGGCGACGACGACATATCGCTGGCGCAGGACTACGGCTACGCCTTCACCAAACGGTTGGAATCGCGCGGCATCCCCACCGACCGCTATCTCTTCCAGGCGGTCCCGCTTGCTGTGCCGTCCGAAGCGGATTTGGTCGCCAGCGTGAAAAGCGCCTCCGAGGCGCTGAAGAAGGGAACGCCTGGCCTGGAGAAGGCAAAGCTCGAATCCTACCTGCCGAAGTCCTTCACGATGCCCAAGCCCGGCGAGCATTTCCCGCGCGCCCTGGCGAAAGCCATCTATGCCGACGCCTCCATGTCTGGCTCGCGCCCGCTCGACGCCGCCCTGACGAAGTTCGCCGAGCAGGTCGGAAAGGCGACGCTGCCGTCCATCGTGCTGGTGTGTTTCAGCTTGGCCGGGGGCACCGGCAGCGGCATGGTCGTCGATCTCGCGCGACACCTGTCCAAGTCCACCCTCGGCGCTCGGACGCGGATCGTCGGCGTCGGGCAATTGCCCCACACCGGCGACCCTGCCACCTACAAGCACAGCGCGGCGCTCTACACCGCGCTGAACGACCTCGACTGCATGCTCGACGACGAGAAAAACGCCGCGATCGTCGCGAAATACGGCGACGCCTATAAGAACCCGTTCACCGGCGGCTTCTTCGTCGTCAACCCCGAGCAGAGCTGGCAGCGCCTGACCGCCTACACGACCACGGGGGAGGCTATGATCCGTCAGGCCATCAAGGAGATGGTCACCAACCGCTTCGTCGGCGACTCCTTCATGCGCTGGTGCGTGGGACAGGGCGGCAAGGACCTGATGCGCGTGCTGAAATCCCCGGAAGGGAGCGGCAAGGCGACCGCCATGACCGCAGCGACCTCGCGCAACTGGACCCTGTTCGACGTGGCGAAGCTCACCCATCCCGGCGTTCAGGTGCTTCCCGGCGAGGCGCCGTCCAAATGGGGCGCCGTGATCAGCCAGTGGATCGGCTTCACGCCGAAATACGACGGCCTGAAGGACGGCTTCAAGACCGACTACGCCCATGTCGCCATGTATGGTTCGCGCAACATGGGGCAGGAGGACATGCTGGAAGACTTCAAGAGCATGATGAAGTCGACCTATCTGCTCGACGACAACACGGAGTTGCCGATCTCCATGACGGAGTTCTTCGACGTGCTGACCGCCTACGCCAACGTGGTCCTTCTCGGCGTCGCCAAGACCGATCTTGAGGCCTTCTGGTCCAGCCAGAAGACATTCGACCAACTGTCGGGCGAGGACAAGATGAAGGAGCACGCCTTCCTCATCGACGTCGGGCCGATGTTGTCGGATCCGAAAGCGAAATTCGATGGGCTGCCCGCCCAATGCGCCTCCGGTCAGCCGGTCGTCGCACCCGACATCATCCGTGGCGACAGGCTGCCGCCGCCCAACCGCCGGGCAGAGGCGACGGTCGCGGCGCACTGACGCTTCGAACAGGAAGAGGCACCGCGATGTCCGGTTCGGTGTAGCGCGGACGGGTCTCACGACGCATCGGACGGGCCGCGGTCCAAGCAGGACCGCCATCGAGGGGCGGCAGGCATCGCGAACGGGCAGATCGATGAAGGGTTCGACAAGGACGTGTCCCACACTGTTCACGAGAAGCAGAAGCTCCTGGCGCGCGTCCGGCGTATACGCGGCCAGGTCGAGGCGATCGAACGCGGGCTGGAGAACGAGGTCGGTTGTGAGAAGGTGCTGCACCTGATCGCCGGTGTCCGTGGCGCAACGGCGGGTCTGATGGCGGAGGTCATCGAGGACCATGTCCGCACCCATCTCGTGAACGCGGACGCGTATGCCGGGGCAGTCAACAACGATGCGGTGGAGCAACTGCTCGAAGTCGTTCGCGCCTACCTGAAATGAGGGAGGGTCTCGCCGCGAGGGCTGGAAGTGCCTCCACGGTCAGCCCGCGTGAACACGAGAACGACCAGCCTGGGGCGGCGAGCGATGGCTTTGAAGTCTAATCAGCCGCGCAGCCCCGATCGTCGGCGATGACGGAGCTTCCCAAAGGGAGCGTCGACGGCAGCCAGGAAACCCAGTGTTGCCATATAGTATAGGGTGCTATCCTATTATATAATCTGGCATGCTTCATGCAAAGCAATATCTCGACGGCTTGGCCTTCATTCTTCCTGTAGCGTTGCCAGGCTTGGGGCTTCGGTCGAAACGAAAGTCCACCAACTTCCCGAAAGGATTGTCATGTCGACCACTCTTCTCGCACCGGCTCGCCTGCCGCAGGCCGTTCCGCTGGCCGCCGTCTGGCCGTGGCTTTTGTTAATCCCGGTCTGCCTGCTCGCCATCTACTTCGTCGGCGCTGAGGAAGGTGCGACGGCGATCTTCAAGGGCATGGCTGTCCACGAGTTCGTCCACGACGGTCGCCACCTCCTTGGCTTCCCCTGCCATTAATTGATCCAACTGCGACTGGCTGGCAGCATCCAGCGATAGGAGGGTCGCAATGACCATGGCTCGGCTACTCCTGCGCGGCATGCTGGTCGGCCTCCTCGCCGGGGTACTCAGCTTCGCCTTCGCCAAGGTGTACGGCGAGCCCAACGTCGATCGCTCCATCGCCGTCGAGACTGCCATCGCCAAGGCCAAGGGCGAGCCCGAGGAGCCCGAAATCGTCAGCCGCGCCGTGCAGTCCACCATCGGACTGTTCACCGGCGTGGCGGTGGTGGGCACGGCGCTAGGCGGGATTTTCGCGCTGCTGTTCGCGCTGGGCTACGGCCGCTGGTCCACCCTGACGCCGCGGGCCTTCGCTGCGGTGCTGGCGCTGGCGTGCTTCGTGGCGGTTTACCTCGTGCCCAACCTTAAATACCCGGCCAATCCACCCGCGATCGGCCAGCCCGAAACGATCGGGATCCGCACCGGCTTGTACGCATCGATGATCGCGATATCGGTCATTGCCACGGTGGCGGCGATCAGCCTGCGCAGGCTGCTTTTGGCCCGTTTCGGTGCCTGGAACGCAACTCTTGCGGCGCTGGGCACCTTCGTCGTGATGATCGCGATCAGCTTTCACGCCCTGCCGGTGGTGAACGAGGTTCCCGACACCTTCCCTGCGCAAACGCTTTGGGCATTTCGGCTGGACAGCCTCGCGATCCAGGCGATCATGTGGAGCACCATCGGCCTGCTTTTCGGCGCTCTCACCGAGCGCAGCCTCGCGCATGACGGCCTTGCGCGGGGCCTGCCGGCAGGCTGATGCGAACGGACGGCTTGCATGCGGAGGCTGTCGAGCTAGTCTTGCCGTCACTGCTCCTTTCTCGCGCAACGCAGGAGTGGCTTACCCTGCACCATCCTTATGCATCGATACCTGAATGCGAGATCGCGGTGCTGTTCCAGTGTCTTGGCTGCGAGCCTCCCGCGGCAACTCGCGACGATGCGCAACGTCTAGCACAGGCTCCCGGCTCGCAATGACCAGCGTCGGCCGTCGGTGCTGAGAGCGACATGTTCGAGCGGTGCGGCATCAATCCGCCAGAACGCGAAGGGCGGCGCATTGAGCGTTGCCAACACGGCCGCCCGCACCACCGCGGCATGCGTCACGGCAACCGTGATCCCTTTCGCCGAGCGGCGAAGGTTCAGCCACGCCGCGGTGCGTCGGATCAGTTCCTCGATGGACTCGCCGCCATGGCCCGCAAAGGTCGGATCGGTCATCCAGGCTTCGACCTCATCGGGCTCGTCATCGGCGACCTCGGACAAAGCGCGCCCACTCCATCGGCCGACGTCGAGATCGCGGAGGGCGTGATCCGCCTCGGCGCGGAAGCCGAGCGCTTCGGCGGTTTCGCGGGCGGCGGCGGCAGGGCTCGACGAAGCGCGGGCTGGCTGCAGGTCGATCGCTGCCGCCTTGGCACGAGCTGTCTGCAGGCCGCGGACATCCAGGCCCTCGTTTCCGGCGAAGGCTGCTCGACGGGTCGCGATCGTTTCGCCATGGGCGATTAGAAGGAGATGTGTCGCCATCGACGTTCGCTCAACCGCTAGCCGCAATAGGATCGTCGCGATCAGATCATGCCCGACCCTGTGCGGCCACAAGCAATCAGGACGGAAAGCCGGCTCGGTTGGACATCATCCTTTCCCGGTGGGTCGACGGGAAACGAGCCGCAGCATCGCACCGAAGAAGGCCCTTCCTGTGCCGAGCAAGCGATCAGCTCGCCGATCAGGGACGACGGTTGCGGGAGCGTCCACCAAGCTCTCCGCAGGCATCCGCGGCCGAGCCGCCGATGAATCCTCGGCCGTCGCCGGCATTGCTGCCTGGCGTCCCACCTCTGCAGGCGCCGCCATGTTGCGCAACTGCTCCTTACAGTACTTGAGTCGGCCCTGGGCATTGGGAGCCAGTCTTCTCTCTCGACACCAGTCGGCGAAAGCGTCCGACCGGATCGTCGTGCGGATGACGTTGTAGCGCGTGGCCTGAAGTTCCTGGACGCCGGCCAGGGCATGCTTTTCCCATTCGTCGAATGCGGAGGGTAAGCGGTGCGTATCGGACATGACCTCGAGGATGCGGGGATAGTCGTCGCGCTCGAACCACTCGAAGGGAAGGTCTTCGTCCTGCATCATCACGGCTCCACCTTTTCCAGTCCAAGCGCGTTTCATTCAGGGCTGTTCGTTGCCGCATCGATGTGATGCAGGAGATCGCCCCTGCATGGCATGCGGGATGGCATGCGGGCAGATAACCTTGACACCGCGTCCGTCGATAACCGCAAGCCTTGCACTTGTAACGGGTCGGACGCAGTATTGGTTCGACACGCGTTGTGTTCGATGTTTCTCATGGATTGCTAATCGCAGAATGGGGACGGCATGGTCGATTTCATCGTGGAGCGCTACATCTACGATGCCTTGAACGCTCGGGCATCCTTGCAGGAAGGGCAAAGCGAGGCGCGAAGCCCGTTCGCCCGCAAGATCCTCTCGGACATCGAACTCTACTTCGCTGACAACATGCAGGATGTGCAGGCTGCCCGCGACCGTCTCGCAACCAGGACGGATGAGGAAGGCCGCAAGATGTTCGCCTTCATCGAGGAACTCATGGCGTCTCACGAAGATGCCAGCCGCCTCGCCCAGCATGCGATCAGGAAGGCACGCCGACGCTGATGACGCGGACATGGGAGGAGCACAACGATCGTGTCCGCCGCGCCCATGGCCAGCATGCCAAGTAAAATCATTCAGTCTGGCCGAGGCAGACGGGGACGCGCCCGGGCAAGGCATAAACGAGGCGGACGTCGGCCAGGCGCTCGCGGGTGCCCAGGCAGCGGAAGCGGTTCGGCCAAGCGCGCATGCGCTTCACCGCCGGCGGTGCCGCCTAGGCGCCGGCTGGTGTCCGGGCGCTGCGACGGCCCGTCACACGGTTTGGCTGGCCGAGCCGACCGGACCGGGGCGGCGTGCCGCGGGCATCGACCCCAAGGTGGCGATTCATACCAACGTGCGCTGATCACGACCGATGAGCCCAGTCGCGCAAGCCGATGGACATGATCTTCCAGGGCTGGTCGGTGAGCTTGTTCCAAGCCTCGCAGCAGCGGTCGACGATATCCTCGTAGGAGGTGAACACGCGGTTCGACAGCCAGTTGTCGCGCAGGACCTGCCACACGGTCTCGACCGGGTTCAGCTGCGGGGCGCGGGGCGGCAGCGGCAGCAGCGTGACGTTGGCGGGGACGACGAGATCGTGGGCTTTGTGCCAGCCGGCGTCATCCAGCATCAGCACGGCGTGGGCGCGACGGGCGACGGGCGACGGTGCGGCTGATCTCGGCCAGGTGCTCGTTCATCGCCTTTGTGTTGCAGCGGGGCAGGACGAGGCCGGCGCCCTTGCCTTTCGCCGGGCAGATCGCCCCGAAGAGGGAGGCGGACTGCGTACGCTGGTCGTGCGGCAGGCGCGGGCGGGTGCCGCGGCGTGCCCACAGCCGGGTCAGGCTGTTCTTCTGGCCGATGCGCGCCTCGTCAGCCCACCACAGCTCGTTGCCGTGCCGGGCTTGAGCGTGGCGCGGATCGCGTCCACCGCGGCGGGCAGCTCCTTTTTT
>CALMGA010000537.1 GCA_937863205.1 uncultured Beijerinckiaceae bacterium
TCAACCCGACCCGGGTGCCGATCGAGCAGAAGGAAAGCGTGCGCTGGCTGGAGAACCTGCGACAGTCCACAGCGCTGTTCAACGATCCTGGCCGCTGCGTTCACGTCGGCGATCGGAAAAGCGACATCTTTGAGCTGTTCTGCTTGGCGCGGGACCTCGGCACCCACTTTGTCGTCCGCAGCTGCGTCGATCGGTTGGCCGGCGAGGGCGAGCACACCATCGCCGCTGAAATGGGTGAGGTCGCCGTGGCCGGCCTGCATCGGGTCGAGGTTCGCGACGCCAAGGGCCGGCACGGCAACGGTTGAGCTGCGCGCCAAGCGCATCACGGTGCTGCCGCCGATCGGCAAGCAGAAGCGCTATCCCGCCCCTGTCGCTCACGGTGATCCATGCGCGAGAACGTGGGGCGCCAAAGGATCGGCCGCCGATCGACTGGCGGCTGATCACCGACCTGCCGGTGACCTGTGTCGAGCAGGCCGTCGAAAAGCTGCGCTGGTACGCCCTGCGCTGGAAGATCGAGGTGTTCCACAAGATCCTGAAATCAGGCTGCCGCGCCGAAGAAGCGCGGCTGCGCACGGCCGAGCGCCTTGTCAAGCTGATCGCCGTTTTCTGCATCCTGGCATGGCGGGTCTTCTGGACCACCATGCTGGCCCGTGCTGCACCGGGCGCGGATCCCCGCCTTGCCATCACGGAAGCCGAGAGGGTGCTCCTTGACCGGCTTGTTCCCGATGCGGGGCTGACGGAGCAGATGCTGTCGGCCTACGTGAGCAAGGTCGCCCGGCTTGGCGGCTACCTCGCCCGGACACGCGATCCGCCGCCAGGCAACCTCGTCATGTGGCGCGGCCTTGCACGGCTCACAGACATCGCGCTTGGCGCATCGCTTGCCGGAACGGTACAGGTATGTGGGTAAAAGCAAGGTGGTCGACCCGTGGCGAACGCCCTCACTCCGGTCGCAGCCGGATCAGGTGCGAAACCGTTGGAAACGAGGTGCAGCGCAAACAGCGGCATGACCCTCAGCATGATCGCGAGGATCAAGATGCCGAGGTTGTCTCGGACTATGGCTGCTGACCTCTTCAGGACGCCGCCGACCGTGAAGGCTGCCGCAGGCATTCGCGGTCCGGTGGCGCTGCGACTGCCTTCGGGATCGGGCCAGCTCACGGCGGCATGGCCCGGTTGCGACGGCGCGAGTGAACGACAGCCGCCATCGTCGCAGTCGAGCGAGATCGGCCGTGCCGGCCCGCGACGATTGGTTCGCGATCCTCATCGTGCGACAGCCGCGTGCATGCCATCAGTATGCGCCGAGGACAGCTGCCGGTGCCACGCTGCCGAAGCGGTAGGCGGCCTGCGCTGTCACGCCGACGCGCTCGGTTTGCTGGGGCGCCGGCTGGTTGATCGTGATGCCGAAGCCGTCCGTCCTGGCGTTGGGGATCCAGCTTGCCCAGTATCGGCCGCCGACGCTGAGGTTGGGCGTGAGGTCGTAAGAAGCAATCAGCTCCAGTTGCACGCCCTGTCCGCGCCCGAACTCGGGGGAGAACTGGCTGGGCTCGCCGGTACGGAACAGGTGATCGTCGACGCCCGTGAAGCCGACCAGGGGCAGGTAGGCGGCGTCGGCCCGCAGTCGCAGCCGATCGAAGCGCGTCGCGCCGTTGAGGCCGAGGCGGAGCGAGTCGTACCGATCGTCCTCGCTGATGCCGAGGACCGTGGCCGGGCGGGCAGCGGCGCCCATGCAGTCGCCCCCGGCGACGGCGGCGATCTGGCGGCAGCCGAGGCCGTCCTTGTTGTCCTTGTCGTGGTTGTAGCCGACGAAACCGCCCAGCCTCGTCGTTGTTGTCTCGAAGAAGGAATAGCCGAGGTCCACGGTGGCGTAGGAGAGCGTTCCGGTCTGCGTCGACACCGTATTGGAATAAGGGACGGGTATGCCGGCGGGCGCGATGCGGAAGTCCTCGTCGTTGTGCTGCCCACCCATGGCGCCGCCGATGCCCAGAAAGCCTTTGACGAACAGCCGCGCGGGTATGTCGATGCGGCCGAAGACCTCGCCCGGACTTGACGCGTCCGTGTAGGTCAGTCGGGAGATCAGGACGTTGTTGAGCTGGCCGGTGAAGCCGAGGCCCTTCTGGAAGCGGCCGAAGCTGTACCAATAGCGTGTGCCGGCCTCGATGCCGTAATCCGAGGACCTATCGAGGAACTTGAAGATCAGCGCGTGCTCGGGCGTCTTCGTGGCGCTGGAGGACAAGTCTATGCATTAACGACCAAAGCGAAAAAAAAGTTCCGCTTGCTGAGAAAGCGCTGATGGCTCCGAACGCGGACGTCGCTTTGGCGCTGGGCTTGGTGGTGACGAAGCTAAGTGCTCGCGATGCAGGTCTCTTGATGACCCTCGCACAGTCGATGAACGAGACACCCGCCTAGAGGCTGTTACGGACCAAGTCGAAGGCGGCGATTGCTTTGCTGAGCATCA
>CALMGA010000538.1:0-7812 GCA_937863205.1 uncultured Beijerinckiaceae bacterium
TGGGCGTTGAAGCGGGACGCCCTCGCCAGGGCATGGCGGCAGGTCGACGGCGGCGTGCTCGACGAGGGGCGTGGCGCGCAGTCGGTCGAGCTCGTCGGCCTGGGGCCGCTGGGCGAGGGTACGCCCGGCGCTGCCGGCGGCGGCCGGCGCGCTGCGGGGATCGATGAAGATCGGGTCGATGAACAAGCGCGAGGACGGCGAATAGGGCGAGATCTTGGCGCGGTCGGTGGGGAACAGGGCGTGCAGCGGCGACAGGCCGAGAAAGGCCGCGCCGAAGCGCCCGGCCCCCTCGCCAAGGTCGGCGACGTCGGAAAAATCGCCGATGCCGAAATTGCCCGACGAGCGCAACCCGTAGACCTGCGCGGTGATGCCGAAGCCGCGCATCTCGCCGGCCAGCGCCGCCGGCAGGAAGCAGGCGCGCGGCGCCGCGATCAGCCAAGCCTTGCTCAGGTTGGCTTGGCTCAGGTTGGCCTCGCTCGGGTTGGCCTCGCTGCCGCCCCGCTCGGTTCGCAGGTGGAGGCGATGGTATCCTTCAGGCAGGGCATCGAGCACGACGACCGGGCGGCCGTGATCGTGGGTCACCTGGCAACGGCCCTCGCGCACGGTGCCGCTTTCCAAGGTCACGCGCCAGGACACCTCACCGCCGGCATTTCGCACGGGAAGAACGGCCGGCTGCCCCGCCTCGACCGGGATCGTCGCGGCGACCACCTGGGCCTCGTCCTCGGCCAGCAGGCGGGCCAGCGTGTCGCGCTGCAGCTTGTCCGACGAGACGGGATAGCCGAGGGCATCCAGCACGGCCGCGATCACGCGGGGCTGGGTGTCCACGTACTGGCCGCGCGCATCCTTGAAGCCGCGCTCGACGCCGACGCGCGCGGCGATTTCGCGAATGACGTCGTCGCTCATGCCATCTCGCTTGAAGCGTCGCCGCCCGTTGCCGAGGCGCGCTTGCTCAACCGCCCCGTCCAGCCGGCGAGCGCATCGTCCTGCGCCCCGGCGCTTTGCCACACGACCTGCTCGCCCGGCGCGTGCGGGAAGGGCTGCGGCTCAGTGCCGAAGTTGGCGACGAAGCGCAACGTGCCGTCCTCGAAATGCCAGCACACGTCGAGGCCGCCGACGCCGACGCGCTCGTGGGTCGCGTGAAGGAAGCCGCTGTTCATCAAGGGCAGCACCTCGCGCCGCCGGATGGCCAGCAGCGCCTTGGTCTCGGCCAGGATGCCGGCGAAGGGCTCGCGCCCGCGCTCGTTCCAATCGAGGCGCGAGCGGGCGAAGGTGTCCAGCGCCGTCGGGTCCGGCACTTGGCTGGTGAAGGAGGTGAACTTCTCGAACTCGCGGGCGCGCCCCTTGCGCACGGCCAGTTCCAGTTCCGGCTCCTGCTCGAAGTTGACGAAGAACAGGAACGGCGTCGTCGCCCCCCATTCGTCGCCCATGAACAGCATGGGGATCTGCGGTGACAGCAGCAGGCCGGCGCGGGCGAGCTTGATCCGGCTCTCGTCGGCCAGCGCCGTCAAGCGCTCGCCCAGCGCGCGGTTGCCGATCTGGTCGTGATTCTGCAGGAAGGCAACGAAAGCCTGCGGCGGGAGGCCGTCGGTCTTCTCGCCGCGCACGTGGTCGAGGTTGGCTGAATAATCCCCCTGGTAGGCGAAGCCCTCCGCGAGGCAGCGGCCGAGGCGGCCGACCGTGTCGCCGCCGAAATCGCCGTAATAACCCTCGTTCTCGCCGGTCAGCAGGACGTGCCAGCAGTGGTGGATGTCGTCGTCCCACTGGGCGTCGTAGCTCAACGGCTCGCCATCGCCGCCGCGCCCGAGCCGGCGCGCCTCGTTGGCCTCGTTTTCCAGCACGAGGTGGATGTGGCGCGCGGGAAAGGCCTCGCGGACCCGCTCGGCTAGTTCGTCGAGGAAATGCCTGGGGCTGTCATCGAGGATGGCATGGACGGCATCGAAGCGCAGGCCGTCGATGTGGTATTCATCGAGCCAGTACAGGGCGTTCTGCACGAAGAACTCACGCACCACGTCGCTCGCCTCGCCGCGGCCGTCGAAGTTGATGCCGGCGCCCCACGGCGTTTCGTGGCGCTCGGTGAAGAAGCTCTTGGCGTAGGAGTGCAGGAAGTTCCCCGTCGGTCCGAAGTGGTTGTAGACGACGTCGAGGAACACGCTCAGGCCGAGTTCATGCGCCCGGTCGACGAGGCCCTTGAGATCGTCGGGCGAGCCGTAGCAGTTGTTGGGGGCGAAGGGCAGCACGCCGTCGTAGCCCCAGGTGCGCAGGCCCGGCGTGCCGGCCAACGGCATCAGCTCGATCGCGGTGATCCCCACATCGGCGAAATCGGGCAGCCGCGCCGCCAGCGCCGCGTAGGTTCCCCCCGTCGTCGCCGCCCCGACGTGGACTTCCGACAGCACCACCTCGTTCCAGGGCCGTCCGCGCCAGCTCCCGTCGCGCCACTCGTAGGCCTGGGGATCGAGGACGCTGCTGCGCCGGTCGAGATCGTCGGCCTGGAAGCGCGAGGCCGGATCGGGCACGAGGTCGACGGCCCCGTCGATGGCGAAGCCGTATCGATCGCCGACGGCCGCCGCATCGTCGTCGAGGCGGTACCAGCCCTGCCCCACGGCCGGCATGGGGATGCGGCGGGACCCGCAGGCCAGATCGACCTTGCCGGCCGAGGGCGCCCAAAGGGCGAAGCGCACGCCGTGTCCGGTCAGTTCGGCGCCGAAGGGCATCGCATGTCTGCTACGCGTCATGACTTGAGCTTCGCTTCTTGGCCGGGGTCGTGCTGGAAGAGTACGAAGGATCGTGGGGCGAGAGGGTAGGCGCGCTTGACTGTCAGCTTCGGGGCATCGGTGCCGGCCCAGCCGTCGGCGGCGACCGATTCGAAGATGGGGCGGAACGAAACGCAGGGGAAAGCCGGAGGCAAGTGAAATTCGACCTCCGCGTCGGACGCGTTGAACAGGAGAAGGATACGGTCGTCGGGTCGGTCGTGATTGCCGATCTGCATGCCGAGCGTGCGACGCTCATACGTTCCCCACAGGCCGCCGGCCATTTCCTGACCGTCCGCCGCCAGCCAGTACACATCCTTGAGCCCCGTCGCCGCGACAACGTCGCCGGTGAAGAAATCGAGGCGACGGAAGACGTCGTGACGCTTGCGCAGAGCGATCAAGTTGGCGACGTAATCGACCAGCGTCGGATCGGTTGCGTCGCGCCAGCGCATCCAGCTCGTTTCCCCATCCTGGCAATAGGCGTTGTTGTTGCCGTGCTGGGAGCGGGAAAACTCGTCCCCCATCAGGAACATCGGGGTGCCGACGGACAGAATGGCGGTGGCAAGCAGGTTGCGCTTCTGGCGATTGCGACGGGCGATCACCCGCGCGTCGGCCGTGTCCCCTTCCACGCCGTTGTTGCTGGAATAATTGGGTTCGTGGCCGTCCCTGTTCTCCTCGCCGTTGGGGAGGTTGTGACGCTTCTCGTAGCTCACCACGTCGGCCAGCGTGAAGCCGTCATGCGAGGCGACGTACTGCACCGAGGCCCAAGGCTTGCGGCCGGAATGGTTGAACAGGTCGCTCGATCCCGAGATGCGGCTCGCCAGACCCGGAATCTGGCCGGCATCGCCGCGCCAGAAGGCGCGCACGGTGTCGCGGAAGCGGTCGTTCCAGTCGCCCCAGCCGGTCGGGAAGCGGCCGACGCGGTAGCCGCCGGCGCCGAGGTCCCAAGGCTCGGAGATGAGCTTGATGCGGGCAAGCACCGGATCCTGGGCGATCGCCTGCAGGAAGCCGCTGCCGTCCGACACTTCGAACGGCGAGCGGGCCAGCGCCGAGGCGAGATCGAAGCGGAAGCCGTCGACGTGGTAGCTTTCGACCCAATGCCGGAGGGAATCGAGCACGAGCTGCAGGACGCGGGGATGCGACAGGTCGAGCGTGTTGCCGCAACCGGTGCAGTCCCAGTACGAGCGCAGGTCGCCGGGCACCAGCTTGTAGTACGAGCGGTTGTCGATGCCCTTGAACGACAGCATCGGACCGAGGTGGTTGCCCTCGCAGGTGTGGTTGTAGACGACGTCGAGGATCACCTCGATGCCGGCGGCGTGCAGGGTCTTGATGGCGGCGCGCAGGCCCGACACCCCGTCCGGCCCGAGGTAGCGCGGTTCCGGCGCGAAGAAGTTGAGCGTCGAATAGCCCCAATAGTTGCGCAGCTCCTTGCGCACCAGGAAAAGGTCGTCGACGAACGCATGGATCGGCAGAAGCTCCACGGCGGTGACGCCCAGCTTCAGCAGGTGCTCGACCACGGCCGGATGGCCCAGCGCCGTGTAGGTGCCGCGCACGGTGTCGGGCAGCTCGGGGTGCAGCTGGGTGAAGCCCTTGACGTGGGCTTCGTAGATGAGGGTATCGCGCCAGGGCACGCCGGGCTTGCGGTCGTCGCCCCAGGTCCGCGCCGGATCCTCGACCACGGCCTTGGGCATCATGGGGGCGCTGTCGCGGCGGTCCGGCGTCATGTCGACGCGCGTGGAGCCGGGACGGTAGCCGTTCAGCGCATCGTGCCAGCGCACCCGGCCGGCGATCTGGCGGGCATAAGGATCGAGCAGAAGCTTGTGGTGGTTGAAGCGGTGCCCGCTCGCGGGGTCATGCGGGCCGTGGACGCGATAGCCGTAGAGCTGGCCCGGGCGCGCGTCACGAACGAAGCCGTGCCAAACCTGGTTGGTGCAGCACGGCAGGACGTATCGTGCCGTTTCGCCCCGTCCCTTGCCATCGAAGAAGCAGAGTTCGACGCGCGTGGCATGGGCCGAGAACAGGGCGAAGTTGACGCCGTCGCCGGTCCAGGATGCGCCAAGGGGATCCTGGTTTCCTTCCTCGATGCGTGACAACGAGGGTCAGCGCCCGGCAGCCGTCCAATCCGGCATCGAGCCGGCGCGCCACCCTGCGGCATCGGCGACGACCAACGTGTCGTCCGACCGGCCGCCGAGTTCGCGAAGGAAGCTGCGGCACCAGTTCTCCACGTCGTTGACCTCGATGGTGCTCATCATCGCCTTCCAGCGCTCCTTGCGCTCGCGAAGCGGCATTTCGAACGCGCGCTGGATGGCGGAGGCGGTTTCTTCGAGGTTATACGGATTGACGATCAGGGCCGTGTCCAGTTCGTGAACGGCGCCGGCGAAGCGCGACAGGACGAGCACGCCGGGATCTTCAGGGTTCTGCGCGGCGACATACTCCTTGGCGACGAGGTTCATGCCGTCGCGCAAGGGGGTCACGAGACCGACCTTGGCGATCCGATACAAGCCGGCCAGCGCCGATCGGCTCATCGCCTTGTTGACGTAGCGAACCGGCGTCCAGTCGACGTCGCCGAGGCGGCCATTGACGTGGCCGACGTGCTCGGCCACCTCGCGCTGCATTTCGGCGTATTCCGGCACTTCGGAGCGGGACTTGGGGGTGATCTGCAGCAGTGTCACGCGCGACTTCATCGCCGCCGCCGACTTCTCGACGAAGGTGGCGAAGGCGTCGATGCGCTCGCGGATGCCCTTGGAATAATCGAGCCGGTCGACGCCGATCACCAGCGGATGGCCTTCGAGGCTCTGCAGGGTCCGCTTGACCACCACGTTCTTCTCGGCGACGCGAGCCTCCTGGGCGAAGGTCGCGGTTTCGATGCTGATGGGAAACGAGGTCGCCCGGAACTTGCGGCCGTAGGCGCCGACCCAGCCGTTGCCCATCTCGGTCCCGGCGCGCGACCTCGTCAAGCAGGCGCGGAAGTTCTCGGCGTCGACCGGGGTCTGGAAGCCGATGAGGTTGTAGGCGGCGAAGCTCTTCAGGATGCGATCGTAGGCGGGGATCGCGGCAGCAAGGTCGGAGGGTGGGAACGGGATGTGGTAGAAGAAGCCGATCTTGTTGTTGAAGCCGAGGTCGCGGAGGAACGAGGCCATCGGAATGAAGTGGTAGTCCTGCACCCAGATCACGTCGTCGGGGCGCAGCAGCTTTGCCAGCCGACGGGCGAACTGCTCGTTGACGCGAAAATAGGCATTGACGTCGCGGCGGGACAGATCGGCAAGATCGAGCCGGTAATGGCAGACCGGCCAGAGCACGCGATTGGCGAAGCCGTGGTAATATTCGTCGATGTCGCGGCGCGACAGGTCGACGACGGCATAATCGACGTTGCCGACAGTCTGGTGGTGCAGTTCCGGCTCCTTGTCGTCCGCGACCTTGCCCGACCAGCCGAACCACAATCCCCCTCGGCTTTCCAGCGCGCCGCTCAGCGCCACGGCGAGGCCGCCCGGCGGCGGCGACCCGGCGGCGGTCGGGACCGGCACACGATTGGACACCACAACGAGACGCCCGGCCGCGGCAGCCCCGCTGACGGCGGCGGCTTTCAGCATATCGATTTGGACCATCGTGACCGCGCCGCCCTTTGACCCTGCCGGCGATCAACGTATCGACGCGGATGTTCGTTGCACTGGACGAGCCTGCATCATTGTGCCTCGATCATGGGCGGCGAGAGCCACGGTCGCGGTGCGGAGACTCGGGAAAAACCTATATCTCAAGGGCATGTTTCCCGGATGGTATGCGGCCGATCATGCCGAATTTACCCGTTGGAGGTTGCCTTGGGGCGGCAGGGCGAGTTAGGGGCACGTGGCATCCCGATTATTGCGCGGAGGCGCTCGCATTCCAACATACCGGCCCGACATATCGGATCGGGCCATGCCACATCGGAATTCGTCACGGCCGGGCCTGCACCGGACTTGTCTGCACCGGACTTCCCGGTGCTCAACCCTCGGTCACCGAGGCGTCAACCGCCGATCCGCAATCCACCGAAGCTTCACGTATCACGTCCCGACCCCGGAGTGCTCATGATCAGGAAAAACCTGCGCTTCGGCGTTTTCGCGTCCGCGATGGCCAGCGCGCTCGCGATGACCGTCTCCGTACTGCCGGACGGGGCGCGGCCGGCGATGGCGGAAAATGCTGTCCCGGCGCCTGCGGCAGCCGCGCCGCAACCCTCGCCCGAAACCGTTCTGGCCACCGTCAACGGCCAGAAGATCACCCAGCTCGACGTGACCCTCGCCTCCGAAGACCTCGGCGCCACCCTGGCACAGCAGCTCAAGGGCAAGGCGCGCGACGCCTACGTGCTCGATTATCTCATCGACTCCACGATGGTCGCGCAGAAGGCCAAGAACGACAAGCTCGACCAGCTGCCCGACTTTCCCGTCAAGGTCGAATACGCCAAGAACAAGGTGCTGATGGAGTCGCTGCTCACCGTGATCGCCAAGTCGGTCACCAGCGACAGCTCGCTGCACGCGGTCTATGACCAGGCGGCCAAGGCGCAGGGCCCCGAGGAGGAGATCCACGCCCGCCACGTGCTGGTCGCGACCGAAGCCGATGCGCAGGCCGTCCTGAAGCGCCTCAAGGCCGGCGAGGACTTCGCCAAGGTCGCCAAGGAAACCTCCAAGGATCCGGGCTCGGAAGGCGGCGACCTCGGCTGGTTCACCAGGGAGCGGATGGTGCCGGCCTTCGCCGACGCCGCCTTCAAGCTCAAGGACAACCAGCTGTCGGATCCGGTCAAGTCGCAGTTCGGCTGGCACATCATCCAGGTCGAGGGCCGGCGCACCAAGACCTTTCCGCCCTTCGAGCAGGTCCACGACCAGCTCGTGCGCTATGCCATCCAGAAGGCACAGAGCGACCTGATCCTGGACCTGCGCAAGGATGCCAAGATCGAGCGCACGGCCGCCGCGCCGGTCGCGCCGCCCGAAGACGCTCCCGGCAAGTAGCGCGCGGGGTCCTTCCCGGCCTCGGCACAACCACCCGAGCGGCAGCTCCGCTTCGGGTCGTGCCTTCGCCAGCCTACTTGGGCCAGCCT
>CALMGA010000538.1:7912-20393 GCA_937863205.1 uncultured Beijerinckiaceae bacterium
CCAGCCTGCTGGCCAACCCGATGTCGCGGCGGAACATTTCGATGCCCCGGCTTTTCACCGCCCTCGAACTTCCCGAACGGGTCGTCCGCGAACTGACGATGGTTCGCGGCGGCCTGCCCGGCGCGCGCTGGATCGAGCCCGACGACTACCACGTCACGCTGCGCTTCATCGGCGATGTCGGCTATGCCGACGCCAACGAGGTGCATTCGGTTCTCGAACGCATCCGCCGGCCGTCGTTCAGCCTCACGATGGGCGCCATCGGCATCTTCGGTGACGACCGCCCCCGCGCCATCGTGGCCACGGTGAAGCCCGTGCCGGCCCTGATCGAGCTGCAGAACGAGCAGGAGCGCCTGCTGCGCCGCATCGGCCTGCCGGCGGAGAAGCGCAAATACGCGCCGCACGTCACGCTGGCACGGCTGCGGCAGTGCTCGCCGTCGGCCGTCGCCGCTTTCCTGTCGCTGCGCGGCTTCATCGCCGCGCGCGAGTTCACGGTCGACCACGTCACGTTGTTCTCCGCGCGCGATTCGGTCGGCGGCGGTCCCTACGTGGCGGAAGCCACCTACCCGCTGCTGTGAGCGGGCCTGCGGCTTGATGCGCCCGCGCGGGTGGATGATCGTCGCGCCGATGCTGGTCGCGACATTGCTGGTCGCGATCCTGCTGATCACGATGCGCGGCCTGACGTCTTCGACCCCGCGGCCGGCTGCCGGTCCGGCGCGCTCCGGCGCGGCAACCCTGGGCGCGACCAAGCTGGGCCTGACCAAGCTGGGCGCGACAACGGAGCCGTGGCGCAACCCGGCCCGGACGCCCGACGAGCGCGCGCGGGCGGCGACGGCGGCGATGACGCGGGACGAGAAGATCGCCCTCGTCCACACCCACGTCGGCATTCCCTGGGGCGGTCGCCCGAAGCCGACGGGGGCGATCGGATCGGCGGCGATCTGGCCGGGCGTGCCGCGCTTGGGCATTCCCGCGCTGCAGGAAGCCGACGGCAGCCTCGGCCTCGCCAATCCCCTGCACGTCCCGCAGCTCTACGACGTCACCGCGCTGCCGGCGGCGTTGGCCACGGCCGCCACCTTCGACCCAGCCCTGGCCCGCGCCGGCGGCGCCGTCATCGGCGGGCAGGCGCGGGCGAAAGGCATCGGCATCCTGCTCGCCGGCGGCGCAAACCTCGTGCGCGACCCGCGCGGCGGCCGCACCTTCGAATATTTCGGCGAAGACCCGCTGCTGACCGGACGGATGGCCGGCGCCGCCGTGGCCGGCATCGGGACGCGCGGCGTGATCTCCACGCTCAAGCACTTCGCCCTCAACGACGGCGAGAACGGCCGCACCGTCGCCAACGCCGTCCTGGCCGAGCCGGCGGCGCGCGAATCCGACCTGCTCGCCTTCGAACTGGCCCTGGAGGACGGTCGGCCGGGCGCGGTGATGACCGGCTACAACCGTGTCAACGGCACCCATGCCTCGCAAAGCGCGCCGCTTCTGGCGACCCTGAAGAACGATTGGCACTTCCCCGGCTTCGCGATGTCGGATTGGGGGGCGACGCATTCCACGGCCGCCGCGGCGCTGGCCGGGCTCGACCAGCAGTCGGGCGAGGAGTTCGACGGCGCACCCTGGTTCGGAGCCCTGCTCAGCCAGGCACTCGCGAGCGGCGCCGTACCGTTCGGCCGCCTTGACGACATGGTGCGGCGCATCCTGGCGTCGACCTTCGCGGCCGGCCTCGCCGACGACCCGCCGCGCGCCGGCACCACCTTCGACCGGGAGGCCGATGCCGCCATCGCCCGGCGCATCGCCGCCAGTTCCGTGGTGCTGCTCAAGAACAAGGCGGATGCGCTACCGCTTCGACCCGGCCTGCGCCGCATCGTGGTGATCGGCGCCCATTCCGACATCGGCGTGCTGTCGGGCGCCGGCTCCTCGCAGGTCACCCCGCGCGGCTCGCAACCGTTTTCGGCCGAGCAGCCGCGCCAGGCCACCATCGGGATCAAATATTATCACCCGTCCGCTCCGGTGGATGCGATCGCGCGGCGCGCGCCCGGCGCCAGCGTCGTCTTCGCCAGCGGGGAGGATCACGCCGCCGCAGCCGCCGCGGCACGCGGGGCCGATCAGGTCATCGTGTTCGCCGAGCAATGGCTGGCGGAGGCGCGCGATGCGCCAAACCTTCGGCTGCCGGGCGGGCAGGACGATCTCATCGCCGCCGTGGCCGACGCCAATCCGCGCACGGCCGTGGTTCTGGAAACCGGCGGCGCCGTCACCATGCCGTGGCTCCCTCGCGTGCCCGCCGTGCTGGAAGCCTGGTATCCCGGCTCGGAAGGGGCGGAAGCGATCGCCGACGTGCTCTTCGGTACCGTCGACCCGTCGGGGCGGCTGCCGATCACCTTCCCGCAAAGCGAATCCCAGCTTCCCCGCCCGACGCTTCCCGCCGCCGACGACAAGACTTCCAGTCCGGGCGGTGCCGACACGGGCGGCTTCGACATCGATTACGACATCGAGGGAGCCGACGTCGGCTACAGGTGGTTCGCCGGGCGACGGCTGATGCCGCTGTTCCCCTTCGGCTACGGCCTGAGCTACACCCGCTTCCGCTACGCCCTGCCCGAGGTGCGGGTCGACGGCAGCCTCGTGCGAGCCTCCGTCGAGGTGCGCAACGAGGGCACGCGCGAGGGAACGGACACGCCGCTGTTCTTCGTCGAGCCCGAACCGGCCGAAGCCAAAGCGGGAAGCTTCGTCAGGCGGCTGGCCGGTTGGACGCGGGTGACCTTGCGTCCCGGCGAAACCCGGCGCGTGCGCGTGGTGATCGACCCGCGCCTCCTCGCCCGTTTCGATGGCGCCGGACACGGCTGGCGGATCACCGCCGGGCGATACCTGATGTCGGTGCGCCCGGATGCGGTCGCCTCCGGTCCGACCCGCACCTTCGATCTGGAGGACGCGCTGCTCCCGCCATAAGGCGGCTTGAGGCGTGCCGGGCGGGCGAAGGGCTGATCCGGACCCCGCTGGCCGCCAGCGCAACAGAAGAAGCGCAACAGAAAAGGCGCAATAAAAAAGCGCCCTCGAAACGAGGGCGCTTCGCGATCCAGACCCGAAGGTCTGTGAGCGACTAGAAGTTCACGTCGATGTCGGCCGAGTCGTAGCTCGTGACTTCCATGCCGACGCAGATCTCTTCAACGATCGGGGCAACCCAGTTCATGTTTCTCTCCGCGGCTTTTGTTTGAAGGTGACCCTTATCTATCTCGAACCGGGAAGAACGCCATTGAGGAACTTCTTAAATTTCCTACTCCCTTTGGGGGATGCCGTTCTCTGCTCCGGCCCGCCTCAGTGGCCGGCCGCCACCAAGGCCGGGCTGGCCTTGAAGTCGGCGGGGAACAGCGACTTCAGCCCCTTCACCTTGGGCATGTCGTTTTCCACGATGTAGGCATCGTCGGGATGCTGGGTCAGGTAGTTCTGATGGTAGCCCTCGGCCGGGTAGAAGGCCTGGAAGCTGGACACCTTGGTCACGATCGGCGCGGCGAAGACGTGGGCCTTGCCGAGCTGCTCGATATAAGCCTTGGCGACCTTCGCCTGCTCGGGCGTCATCGCGAACAGGTCGGTGCGGTATTGCGTGCCCTCGTCGGGACCCTGGGCATTCAACTTCGTCGGATCGGCCACCACCGAGAAATAGATCTGCAGCAGCTTGCCGTAGCTGACCTGACGGGGATCAAACGTCACCTTCACCGATTCGGCATGGCCGGTCATGCCCGAACTCACCACGGGATAGGAAGCGGACGTCCGCGAACCACCGGAATAACCGGACACGGCGCTGGACACGCCCTTGACGTGCTGGAAGACGCCCTGGACGCCCCAGAAGCAGCCGCCGGCGAACACCGCCGTCTCAGGCTTCGCCGCGTCGCTCACAGCCGCATCGGTCTTGGCCGCGGGATTTCCGGACGGCAGGTCCAGGGCCGGCGGCGGCACGATCTTCATGTCGTCGGCCGACGCGCTGCGCGGGGGCAGCAGCAGGGCGGCGGCCCCCACGGCCGCCGACAGGCCGGCAACCAGGACCAAGGGAATGCGACTGGCGTTTCTCATCGTTCTCGCGTCTCCAATCAATTGCGGCGGCGGACGGTCGGCTATGCCGCCCGGAACGTCATGGCGACGCCGTTCATGCAGTATCGCAGGCCGGTCGGACGCGGCCCGTCGTCGAACACGTGGCCGAGGTGGCCGCCGCAGTTCGCGCAGTGGATCTCGGTGCGCTCGAAGCCGAGGGTCGAGTCCTGGCGTTCGCCCACGGCCTTGTCGATGGCCTTGTAAAAGGACGGCCAACCGGTGCCGCTGTCGAACTTGGTTTCCGAAGCATAAACCTTTTGGCCGCACCCGGCGCAGGCGAAGACGCCCTTGCGGTGCTCGTCGTTGAGCGGGCTGGTGAAGGCGCGTTCCGTGCCCTCCTTGCGCAGGACGTCGTATTGCACCGCGGTCAGCCGCTTGCGCCAATCGGCGTCGCTGAACGACACCGGATATTTGCCGGCGGGTTGAGCCATCGCCCTGTTCTTGCTGCCGAACATCAGGCTGCCAAGCGCGGTGGCGCCAAGCCCGAGACCGGCGGCGGCGGCCATGAAACTACGCCTGTTATCCATCTGCAGCACCCTTTCGAGCCAATTGCGAGCCAATCGAAACCCCGCCGCGCCGACCCACGCGCCTGCGGGAAATCTTTGTCTGTGTCGGCTTGTCCTGTTTATACGTGGCAACCGGGGCAAAAGTTACACAACCGCGGGGCGTGAGAATGGCCGGGACTGGGATCGGGTGGGGCTTCGGCCGATCGGTCGTCGTCGCGGGCTTCGCCGCAGGAGTCGCCCTGGGCACCTCGGAGGGGCGGGCCGAGCCCCCGCAGCCGGCCTCCGCGCAACCCTCGCTGCCCCAGCCGATCGCCGGCGGGGTGCCGCTGGCCTCGCCGATCATCGGCGGCGGGCAAGGCAAGCTCGACCAAGCCAAGCCGGACCAAGCTAAACTTGATCGAGCCAAGCCTGATCGAGTCAGGATCGGTCGAGCCAAAGCACGGCACTTCGCCCGCTACCACGGCCGCATCGCCTCCCATCGCCGCTTCGGCGGGGAGCCGCTGGAGCGTCCCGCACTCGCCGGCGTCGAGCTGGTCACCCCGATCCCGCATCCGATCCAGCCGCCGCACTTCACGGTTCCGGTGCCGGCCTACCCCTTCGAGAACTTCGTCACCTACTACACCACCCCGCCGCCGCCGGTGTTCTGCCACCGCGCGCCGCGCGATCCCGATGCGCCCGACCCGCACCTCATCGGCGAGCGTCCGGTGCTGTGCGAAGCCGACAATCCTTGAAGCGCTTTCCCTGACCGCCTCCTGAAAGCGCCGGCGCTCAGGCGGCGGCCGTGGCCTCGTCGCGCTCCTCGTCGGGCTCCTCCGCGTGAGGCTCGGCTGAGCCGCGCTCCTCGATCAGGCGCTTCACCCCGGCGAAGTCCACCTTGCCGCTGCCGAGCAACGGGATGGTGGCGACCGTCGCGACTTCGGCGGGCACGACGAGGTCGGACGCGCCGCGCTTCTTGGCGAAGCTCGCGAACTCGCCGCGGCTGGCCCCTTCGCGCTGGGTGATGAGCACGATGCGTTCGCCCTTGCGCGCGTCGGGCAGGGTCGCCGCCGCCGAGACCGCGTCCGGCCACAGGTCGGCGGCCAGCGCCTCGATCTGGGCGAGCGAGATCATTTCGCCGCCGATCTTGGCGAAGCGCTTGGCGCGTCCCTTGATCGAGATGAAGCCGCGGCCGTCGATCGCCACGATGTCGCCGGTGTCGTGCCAGCCCTCGGCGGGGGGAACGAGCACGCCGGGGCGGTCGTCCTTGAGGTAGCCGAGCATGGTGTTGGGGCCGCGCACGACGAGGCGGCCGCCCTCGTCGATGCCGTCCACCGGCTCCAGCCGGACCTCCCTGCCCGGCGCGAGGCGGCCGACGCTGCCGTTCTTGTTGAACATTTCCGTGTTCACCGACAGCAGCGGCCCCATCTCCGTGATGCCGTAGCCTTCCAGCACGCGCAGGCCGAACTTCTCCATGTACACGGCGCGGGTGGACTCCTTGACCGGCTCGGCGCCGGCCCACAGGCAGCGCAGCGAGCGGAAGTCGTAGGGGTTGGCCGCCCGGGCGTAGCCGGCGAGGAAGGTGTCGGTGCCGAGCAGGATGGTGGCGTTCGACCCGTAGATCAGCTCGGGGATGATGCGGTAGTGCAGCGGCGAGGGGTAGAGGTAGACCTTCACGCCGAACACCATCGGCACCACCGTGCCGATGGTCAGGCCGAAGGCGTGGAACATCGGCAGCGTGTTGAACATGGTGTCGTCGCGGCCGAAGTGCGCCACGGCGCGCGCCTGGGCGGCGTTGGAGAGCATGTTGCGGTGGCTGAGCACCACGCCCTTGGGCGTGCCTTCCGAGCCCGAGGTGAACAGCACCGCGGCGGGATTGTCGCCGCGGCGCGCAACCAGCGGCTTGCGCCAGCCGAGCAGCCCCTCGATCTTGTCGCGCCGGCCGACGGTGGCGCGGATGTCTTCGAGGTAGACGATCCTGAACGAGCGGGCGAGTTCGGCGACGAGCTTGTCCAGCTTGCCCTTCTCGATGAAGGCGCGCGAGGTGACGATCGTGTCGAAGCCGGCGGCGGTGCCGGCCGAGCGGATGTTGGCCGCCCCGGCCGAGAAGTTGACCATCGCCGCGACCCGGCCGGCCGACATCAGCCCCATCAGCGACACCAGGCAGCCGACCGAGGTGGGCAGCATCAGGCCGACGGTGCCGCCGATCGGCGCGAGGTCGGCCAACTTGGCGCCGAGCACCCGCGCGCCGATCAGGGCGCGCTTGTAGGTCATCGGGCCCGACACCGGATCCTCGAAGGCGTGGTGGTTGGGGCCGTAGGCTTCCGCCGCGTCGATCAGCGCCTGATGCACGGTGCGGTCGGTCGGGGTGGTGGCGAAGATCATCCTCGACATGATGGAATAGAGCGCGGCGCCGGCCGCCTGCCGGCGGGCGCGGCCGGTCAGCTCGTCGGGCAGGATGATGCGCTGCGGCGGCATCACCGTGACGGTGATCTTCTTGAACCAGGGGCGACGGACCTGGGCGTTCGTCAGGTAGGAGAAGCGGGTCGCGTCCGCGCCCTCGATGCGGACGGGCACCACCGGCACGCCGGTCTTGGCCGCGATCAGGCCGGAGCCGTCGTAGACCTTCATCAGGCTGCCGGTGCGGGTGATGCGGCCCTCGGGGAAGATCACCAGGGTGGCGCCGTTGCGCACGGCCTGGATGAGGAGGCGGGTTGCGAGCGGGCGGGTCGGATCGAGCGGCAGGGCGTTGAGGTAGCCGACGAGCGGCTTCATCCACCATTTCTTCGCCCAGCCGCTGTCGATGGCGAAGACGGGATCCTGATCGAGCACGGTGAAGGCGAGGGGCGCGTCGAGCAGGCTGACGTGGTTGAGGGCGATGATCGCTTTGGGACCGGCGGCGGCGAGGTTTTCGAGGCCGCGCACTTCCAGCCGGTAGACGATGCGAAACAGCATCGCGCTGAGGTCGCGCAGGGGGTTGGTCGGCAGGGTGCGGAAGATCCACACGGCGGCGGCGAAGGCGCCGACGCCGAGAAGGGCGAAAATGGCCGAGATCGACAGGTGCAGCACCTGGATCACCAGCGCCACCGCCACCGTGCCGCCGGCGATGAACAGGGCGGAGAGCACGTTCACGGCGGCGATCACGCGGGCCCGGCGATCGGCCGGCGCCCACGCCTGGACGGCGGCGAAGGAGGGCACGATGAACAGCCCGCCGGCCATCGTCAGCACCAGCATGTCGACGGCAAGGCGCCAGGCATGCGGCTGGGCGAGGAAGGCGGCGACGCCGAAGCCGGCACCGGCACTAACCTGGGATCCCGCCCCATGCAACGTCCAGGCGAGATCGAGGCAGGACAGTCCGATGACCACGGCGGCGATGGGCGCCGGCAGGGTCAGGATGCGCCCGCCAACCAGCCAGGAAGCGAGGCCGGAGCCGAGCGCGATGCCGACCGCGAAGACGGCGGAATACAGCGAAACCACGATCTCCGTGCCGCCGAGCAGCGTTTTCACGATGGGCGCGAGCAGGCCGAAGGAGATGGCACCCACGAGCCAGAACAGCGACACCACGATGCCGCCGCGCCAAAGGCGGGCGTCGCGCCACAGCTCGCGCATCAGTTCGCCGGTCGAGCGCAGCACGTTGCGGTCGACGGTGAGGTGGGGTGCCCCCTCGCCGACCCGTGGGATGAAGCGGCTCGCGCCGTAGCTGATCGCGGCGAACACCAGCGTCAGCACCACGAACCAGATGGGATTGTTGCGGCCCTCGCCCGACGACAAAGCGGCGACGAAGGTGCCGGCGATGATGGCGATAAACGTCGCGCCCTCCACCAGCGCGTTGCCGGCGGCGAGCCTTTCGCGCGGCAGCAGGTCGGGCAGGATGCCGTACTTCACCGGCCCGAACAGCGCCGACAGGACGCCGAACAGGGCGAGCGCGACGAAGAGCAGGGGCAGCGAGGGCAGAAGAAAGCCGGCGGCGGCGATTGCCACGCCGACGAACTCCACGAGCTTGAGGCGCTGCGCCACCACCGCCTTGTCGTGGCGGTCGGCCCATTGGCCGCCCAGCGCCGACAGCACGAAGGAAGGGGCAATAAAGATCGCGGTGGCGATCTGGATCAGCATCTGCGACTGGCCGGCAGCAAGGCGATACAGCAGGATGAAGCCGAGCGCGGCCTTGATGTAGGAATCGTTGAAGGCGGAAAAGAACTGGCACCAGAACAGCGGCGCGAAGCGGCGGCTCCGCAGCAGGTGTTCGCTGGCCGGCTTGGCTATGGCGTCGCGCGTCGGATCACCCATGGAGTCGCCCTTTCGTCGCTCGGACCTTACCCTCCCGGCGAAGGGACGCGAAGGCGCGAGATGCTTTGAACGCTGTTCACATCAACTAGCATAGGATTGAACGTGGTTCAAGATGCCGGGCACGGTTCCAGCCCGATCAACGGCCGGCGCGACGAGCAGCGTGCAGCCCTCGTGACGTGCGCCGAGAAAGCCATCGCCGGCGGCGGCCTGTCGGCACTGAAGGCGCGCGACCTCGCCGCCTGCGTCGGCTGCTCGCTGGGCGCGATCTACAACCTCGTGCGCGATCTCGACGAGGTCGTCCTGCGGGTCGGCCAGCGCACGATGGCAGGGCTCGACGCCCACCTCGATGCCGCTTCGGCCGGCTGGCCCGACCTGGACCTCCACGACCAGCTGATCGCCTGGGCCCGCGCTTATTGCGCCTTTGCCGCGGCCAACGCCCATCGCTGGCGGGCCCTGTTCGAGTTCAAGATCGCGGCCGGAGCTGAGCTGCCGCCCTGGTTCGCCGACGACCGGGCCCGCGTCTTCGCCCGGCTGGAACGGCGCCTCGCCCAGGCGATGCCGGCCGCCGACCCGGCCGCCGTCGCCCGCCACGCACGCATCCTGTTCAGCGCCGTCCACGGCCTCGTGCTGCTCGGCCTCGACCAGAAGCTCATGGATCGGCACGACAAAGGGCTCGATGCCGAGATCGTCGACTTCGTGCACACCTATGCGGCCGGGCTGGCGTCCCTGGGAGCCACTTCTCGGTCCTGAAGGATCGGACCGGCTTCGCTTGGGGATCCGGCGCAAACAGGCTGTCGCAAGCCTGCTGGAACCGCGGCTCGCGCCACGCAAGGCCGCTCAGGACTTCGCCATCAGGTCGACCGCAAGGGCATACAGGCGCGCGCGCGCGTCGGCGGGCATGCCGGCCAGCGTGCCGAGGTAGGTCTGCCCGGCCTGGCACATGTCGGCGTCGGCGATCGGCGGGTCGGCACTTTTGCCGTCGAGCAAAGCGTCGATCTGCGGGCGGGTCAGCCCCTTGGCCACCAGCGCCCCGTCAAGGGCCTGGAAGTCGGCGTCGGAGGGGGCTGGGCGGATGACGGGGTTGGCGCGGCCGCTGTTCATCGCGTCGAGCCCGGCGGTGGCGGCATCGGCGACGAGCGAGCGGTGGTCGGCGGCGAAGGGCAGGAAGCCGTTGCCGTTGGCGCCGTACAGGAAGGCCACGCACAGGTGCGGGTCGCGCTCGGCCAGAAGCTGCATTTCGCGCAGCTGCATCGCGAAGATCTGCGCCAGGGCGGCATCCGACGCCTTGGTCGCCAGGGTGCCGTGGGCGCGGCGCAGCGCCGTCACCGCATCGGCCATCACCAGGTCGACGTTGACCTCGCCGGGCTTGGTGGCCGCCGCCACGTTGGTCATGATGGTCGCGTAGTCGCCGGGGAACAGGGCCCGAAGCCTGTCGAAGAACCTGCTGTAGTCCGGCGCCTCGGCGATGCCGCGCTCGATCTCGGCGCGCACGGGCGTCGCCGCCTCGTTGGCGCCGGCCGGCGGCTGGCCGGACGCGTCGCCCGTTCCCGGCTCCGATGCGGCGTTGAGCGAGGGCGCGGCATGGGTGAAGGCACGCTTGAGGAAACTGGCGCCGAGGGTGACGGCGACGATGGCGGCGAGCCCGAGCAGCACCAGCCGCAGTTCTCTCATGATCTGGTATCTCAACGCCGAACTCTCATGCACCCGATCCTGCGCTTCCCCTGAGGCTGCGGCAAGCCGTGCGCGCTGCGGGCCGTTGGCAGGTCCACAGGTCCTCGCGAAGCACCATAAGCCGCCGCGGACGCTGGGGAAACCGCCGGATGCCGGTTTCAGCCGGCCGCGCGCAGCCGCGCGAAGCCGGCGTCGAGGTCGGCCTGGAGGTCGCCCACGTCTTCCAGCCCGATCGAGAAGCGCAGCGCCGGCCCGGCCGGCTGCCAGCGCGTCGCCGTGCGGTACGGGGCGCAGTCGAAGGGCACCACCAGGCTCTCGTAGCCGCCCCAGGAATAGCCCATGCCAAACAGCCTGAGCCCGTCGAGCATGGCGGCAATGGCGGCGACCGGCGCGGGGTGCAGCACCACCGAGAACAGGCCGGACGAGCCGCGGAAGTCGCGGGCCCAGTTGGCATGGCCGGGACAGTCGGGAAAAGCGGGATGGAGCACGCGGGCGACCTCGGGCCGCGCCTTCAGCCAGCGCGCCATCGCGAGGCCCTGGCGCTCGGCTTCGCGCAGGCGCAGGTCGAGCGTGCGGAAGCCGCGCAGCGCCAAGAACACGTCCTCGGGGCCGGGCAGCAGGGCGAAGGCGTCGAAGGTGGCGCGCAGGGCCTTCGCCCATTTGGCGTTGGCCGAGGTGAGGCCGAGCAGCAGGTCGGAATGGCCGGACAGGTACTTGGTGCCGGCCTCGATCGCGAGGTCGATGCCGAGGGCGTGCGGCGGCAGCAGGATCGGCGTCGCCCAGGTGTTGTCGAGCAGCGTGCACAGGTCGTGCTCGCGCGCCAGCGCGACCAGAGCCGGCAGGTCCGCCACCTCGAAGCTTTGCGACCCCGGCGCTTCCATCACCAGGGCGCGGGTGTTGGGGCGCACGAGCGCGCGCACCTGCGCCACCGGCAGCAGGGGATCGAAATAGGTGACGGCGACGCCGAAGCGGGCCAGCATCACGTCGCAGAACTGCCGCGTCGGGCGGTACACGCTGTCCATCACCAGCGCGTGGTCGCCGCTCTTCAGGGCGGTGAGCAGGGCGACGCCGACCGCGGCAAGGCCCGAGGGCGTGAGCACGGTGGTGTCCGCCCCGGCGAGTTCGCTCCAGGCCTCCTCCAGGGCCTGCGTCGTCGGGGTACCGGCGGTGCCGTAGGAGAAGCGGCCGGTGCGGGCGGCGAGGTCGGCGTAGGTGGGGAACAGCACGGTGGAGCCGCGATAGATCGGCGTGTTGACGTAGCCGAACTGCTCGCGCGGGCGGCGCCCGGCCGCCAGCATGCGCGTGCGCATCGTCCAACCATCCCGCCCGTGATCCTGCTCGCCCATCGCTGCCCGATTCATTCCCGTTCGCCGGCCGCGCCGGAGACCACGAGGCCCCAGCCGGGGGGCTCCGGTCAAGCCGGCCGCGTCGGGTCGCGGCCGCCGGACCCTGGTTCGGTGGCGAAGTAGGCGAGGCCGGCCAGGGGAAAGGCGAGGCCGACGCAGCATACGGCCGTCCAGCCGCCGCGGGCGAAGGCGAGGCCGGCGAAGAGCGAGCCGGCGGCGCCGCCGGCGAAGAACAGGGCGAGGTAAAGGCCGTTGAGGCGCCCGCGCGCGTCCGGCCCGAGGGCGAATATGTCGCGCTGGCCGGTGACCAGATGGGCGGCGGCGGCCATGTCGAGCACCAGGGCCGCGGCGACGAGCAGCGGCCACGAGGTCCAGGCGCCGCCGGCCAGCGCCAGCAGAAAGGCGCCGCCGCCGCCGAGCAGCGCGAGAAGAGTGAGGATGCGGCCGTGCCCGGCATCGGCGGCGCGCCCGGCCCACGGCGACACCAGCGCCCCGCCGGCGCCGACCAGGGCGAACACGCCGATGCCGATCTGCGAAAAGCCGAAGCGCGGCCCTTCGAGCAGCAGGGGGACGGCCGTCCAGAACAGGGAAAAGGCGCCAAACAGCGCCGCCTGATAGGCGCCGCGG
>CALMGA010000539.1 GCA_937863205.1 uncultured Beijerinckiaceae bacterium
GGCTTGGCCGTCCTGCCTGGCTTGGCCGTCCTGCCTGGCTTGCCCCTCGGGGGCGACGAGGTAGCCGAGGCCGCGCATCGTCTGGATGATGTCGACGCCGAGCTTGCGACGCAGCCGCCCGACGAACACCTCGATGGTGTTGGAGTCGCGGTCGAAGTCCTGGTCGTAGAGGTGCTCGACGATCTCGGACCGCGAGATCACCCGCCCCGCATGGTGCATCAGGTAGGCGAGCAGCCGGTACTCGTGCGAGGTCAGCTTGACGGGCATGCCGTCCACGGTGACGCGGCTGGCGCGGGTGTCGAGCTGCACCGGGCCGCAGGTGAACTCGCTCGACGCATGGCCGACGGCGCGACGCAGCAGGGCGCGCAGCCGCGCCAGGATCTCCTCCATGTGGAAGGGCTTGGCGACGTAATCGTCGGCGCCGGCATCGAAGCCGCGCACCTTGTCGCTCCAGCGATCGCGGGCTGTCAGGATCAGCACCGGCATCAGGCGTCCGGCCTTGCGCCAGTCGGTGACGATCGAGATGCCGTCTTTCTTCGGCAGGCCGAGGTCGAGCACCACCGCATCGTAGGGTTCGCTGTCGCCCAGGAAGTAGCCTTCCTCGCCATCGTAGGCACGGTCGACGACGTAGCCGGCCTCCTCGAGGGCGCGGACGATCTGCCGGTTGAGATCGGCATCGTCCTCGACCACCAACAGCCTCATCGGCCTGCTCCCTGCTGATCCTTGTCCGGCGCGCGACCGCCGGCCTGACCGGGCTGTATCTGCCCGGTCTGGGACTGCCCGCTCACCGCTTCGCCGTTCTGCGCGCTCATGAACAAGCGCAGGATCCGGCCGTCGCGGCGCAGCACGTTGATCTCGTAGACGAACTCTTCCGGAGTCCAGCGGCACAGCTTGGCGGAAAGGGCGTCGCCCTGCTGCCGCCCGATGCGCAGCGCCCGCACGGGATCGATCAGCCTGTGGACGACGGTCATCTCGCGCGCTTCCGCCTGGTTGAAGCAGAGGCGGCCGTGCGGCGGGCGCCCTTCACCGCGTCGGTTGCGCTCGACGCCGTGCGACAGCGCGCCCGCGAGGCTGCTTCCGACCTCGCCATGCGCGCTCAGGGCGTCGCCGCGCGACCCTGGAGCCTCACCGCGCGTGATCGCCGCGTCGTTTCGGGGCGCAAGCGTCGCCGTCGGCGGCAGGATCGAGGTCTGCCCCTGCGCCGCGACGGGCACGGCGGCGAGGCCGCCGATGAAAAGGATCGCCGCCGTGGTGCGCATGGTCTCAGTCTCAGCGCGGGACCATGAATAGGTCGTGAATAGTCCTCAAGTCCCGAGCTAGCCCGCCCAGTCGACGATGTGGTCGACGTAGTCGCGCAGCCTGACCGTGCGCTCGCTGCCGCCGACGCGTCCGCGGACCGAAATGCCGGCCTCGTGCACGCTGTCCGGCGAGCCGGAGCGCAGCGGATGCCAGTCCGCCAGATCGAGGCCGTCGCGCACCAGCCGATAGGCGCAGGTCGAGGGCAGCCAGGTGATCCGGCGCACGGCCTCGGGCGTCAGGCGCACGCAGTCCGACACCACCTTCTGCCGCCGGGCGTAGGCGCTGCAGCCGCAGGTGCCCGCGTCGAGCAGGCGGCAGGCGATGTCGGTGCGGTGGATCTCGCCGGTGTCCTCGTCCTCCAGCTTGACGAGGCAGCAGCGGCCGCAGCGATCGCACAGGCTTTCCCATTCCGCCGCCGTCATCTCCTCCAGTGTACGAAGCTGCCAAAATGGCTTGGCTTCGTCTTGGCGGGGCTGCGTTGCGCGGGCAACTGCTGTATCGTTGCGGGACGGCTGAGACGGCATGCGGCTTGCGGTCGGAGGGTTGACGTGGGCCGATGGCTTGCGCCTCGTCGTCCGATCCGTCAAGCCGACACGACCTCCCCGGCCTTCACCGGCTCGAACCGCGCTCCAGGATGGCTGCGACGTGACGAAGCGACGTTTCAGTCTCACGCGATGGTTGGTCGGACCCTGGATCGACGCGGTATCCGCCTGGATCGACCGCCGCCGCCCCTGGATCGAGGCGCGACGGTCCGATGCCGTGCGGCTGGGGCAGTCAGCCGTCGTCACGCGGGTCAGGCGTTTCTCGCTCGACGCCGACGCCTGGCTCGACTCCACGGTGTGGGGATCGGCGCACCGCGCCTCGGCGAGCTATGAGCGCTTCGCCCTTTTCATGGAGCGCTTCCACATCGCGGGCGCGAAGCGCTTGGCGGTGGAGGCGGGATGCGAGGCCTTCACCGTGGCGATCGCGCTCGGCCTGTTCCTCTACGCTCTCGCCATCCCCGCCTTCGAGCTGACCTCCGAGGACTGGCTGAAGAAGCAGGACCTCGCGGTGACCTTCCTCGACCGCTACGGCCAGGAGGTCGGGCGCCGCGGCATCCGCCACGACGACGCCGTGCCCTTCGACGAGCTGCCGCCGAACCTGATCCATGCCGTGCTCGCCACGGAGGATCGCCGCTTCTTCGAGCACTTCGGCATCGACGTCATCGGCACGATGCGGGCCCTGACGGTCAACTCGCGCGCCAACGGCGTGGTGCAGGGCGGCTCCTCGCTGACCCAGCAGCTCGCCAAGAACCTGTTCCTGTCGAACGAGCGCACCTTCGGGCGCAAGGTCAACGAGGCCTTCCTCGCGCTCTGGCTCGAAGGGCACCTGACGAAGCGCGAGATCCTGTCGCTCTATCTCGACCGCGCCTACCTCGGCGGCGGCACCTTCGGGGTGCAGGCGGCGTCCGAGTTCTATTTCGGCAAATCGGTGCGCGACCTTACCCTTCCCGAGTCGGCGATGATCGCCGGCCTGTTCAAGGCGCCGACGAAGTACGCGCCGCACATCAACCTGCCGGCGGCGCGCGCGCGCGCCCACGCCGTCCTGAACCACATGGTCGACGCCGGCTACCTTTCGGCCGGGCAGATCTACGCGGCGCAACGCAATCCGGCGACGCCGATCGACCGGCCGCACACCGCCAATCCCGACTGGTACCTCGACTACGCCTACGGCGAGGTGAAGGCGCTGGCCAACGAGGGCCGCTTCGGCGACGAGCGCGTCCTGTCCGTCCGCCTCGGCCTCGACCCGGCGCTGCAGACGCACATCGAGGAGACGATCGAGAACAATCTGCGGCAGTTCGGCCCGGCCTACAATGCCAAGCAAGCCGCAGCGGTCGTGCTCGACCCCAGCGGGGTGGTGCGCGCGATCGTCGGCGGCCGCGACTACGGTGCCAGCCAATTCAACCGCGCCACCGATGCGCTGCGCCAGCCGGGCTCCTCGTTCAAGCCCTATCTCTACCTCACCGCCCTGATGAGCGGCCGCTTCAAGCCGAGCAGCACGATCTCGGGCGCCGGCCTGTGTCTCGGCAAGGACTACTGCCCGCACAACTACGACAACGAAACCGCCGGCAAGCTGACGCTGACGAGCGCGCTGGCGATGTCGCTGAACACGGCCGCGATCAGGCTGTCGATCGAGATCGGCGACGGTCCGACCCCCTGGCTGAAGGCCAAGGACGGCCGCGCGAAGATGGTCGCCACGGCGCGGCGGATGGGGATCACCACGCCGCTGCCCGACACCGTGTCGCTGCCGCTCGGCGCCAAGGAGGTGAAGGTGATCGAGCACGCCGGCGCCTACGCGACCTTCGCCACCGGCGGCCGGCACGCCACGCCCCACGCCACCGTGTCGGTGCTGTCGCGGCGCGGCGACGTGCTGTACGACCCCAACCGCGACGGTCCCAAGATGGAGCAGGTGATCGACCCCGAGGCGATCGCGATGATGAACACCATGCTGCGACAGGTGGTGCTGTCTGGCACCGGGCGGCGCGCCGACATTCCCGGCCTGCCCGTTGCGGGCAAGACCGGCACGACGAACGGCTACCACGACGCCTGGTTCGTCGGCTTCACCGGCAACTACGTCGGCGCGGTATGGTACGGCAACGACGACTACGCCTCGATGAAGGACATGACCGGCGGCACGCTGCCGGCGCAGACCTGGCACGACATCATGGTCTTCGCCCACGCCAACGTCGAGCCGAAGCCGGTACCCGGCCTGCCCCCGCCAGTCGCCAAGGTGGCGGCGGGCGAGACGGAGTCCGGCGCGGCGAAGGACGACGGTGCGCAGCGCCCGGCGACGCTGTCCAAGGCGTCGGCGGCGGCGCTCGGCTCCATCGCGGCGACGATGCGCGTCGCGCAGTCGGGAACGGTCGCATCCGGGGCCGCCTCCGC
>CALMGA010000540.1 GCA_937863205.1 uncultured Beijerinckiaceae bacterium
GGCGGGCAACCTCGAAGCGCAGCCGCTCGTTTCCGTTCTTTGCCCCACGGATCGACCACGCCTCCGCGATTTCAAGAGCGCGGTAGAGTCGGTGCGAAGCCAAACCTACACGAATTGGGAGTTGGTCATCGTCGATGACGCCTCCGAAGACGAGGCGCTCGACAGCTATCTTAAGAAGCTGGGCGACGACCGGCGCATCAAAATCGTGCGTTGCGAGACGAACGCCGGCATCAGCGCTGCCTCCAACGCCGGCTTGGCGCAGTGCGGCGGCAAGTACGTCGCGTTCTTCGATCACGACGACCTTCTCGAAAAGGTCGCGCTGGAGCGCATGGTGATGGAGGCACAGCGCTCGGGTGCAAAAATTCTCTACAGTGACGAAGACAAGATCGACGACACCGGCACCTTCTCGGAACCGAACTTCAAGCCGGATTTCAACTATCGTCTGCTGCTGTCGCAAAACTACATATGTCATCTTCTCTTCGTTGAATCTGCTCTTCTAAAAAAGACGAATCTGTTCCGCAAGGAATATGACGGTGCGCAAGATCACGATCTACTTCTGCAACTCACCGGAGTGTGCAAGCCGCAAGAGATCCGCCACGTGCCGGAGATCCTTTACCACTGGCGCAAGACACCGATGTCGACCGCCGAGTCCGGCGCCTCGAAGCCGTATGCCACCGCCGCCGGCGTGAAGGCCATCGAACGGCATCTCGCGGAGCGCGGTCTCAGCTCCAAGGTGACCAGCATCACAGGCGGCACCTTCTACCGCGCCGCCTTCGATCTCAAGATCGAGCCATCGGTGCAAATCATTATTCCCTACCGGGACCAGATCGCGGTGACCGAGCGCTGCCTGGAGCTGCTGCTGAAGAATACGGACTATGGAAACTTCACAGTGACGATGGTTGACAACTGGTCGGTCACGAGCGAAGCCACGGCGTTCACCAGCCGCTACAAGAGCGACCGGGTCAATTTCCTCCGCATTCAGGAGCCCTTTAACTACTCCGCGCTGAACAACAAAGCGGCAGCCTTCAACACGTCGAAATACCTGATGTTCCTGAACAACGACGTCCTCGTGAGCGAGCCAGATTGGCTGCGCGTCATGGTCGCCGAAGCGGAAATGGACGAAAAGGTTGCCGTGGTCGGCAACAGGCTGCTCTACCCAAACGGCACGGTTCAGCACGCCGGCGTTGTGCTCGGCGTCGGCGGTGTCGCCGACCACGCCTTCAAAGGTCTCACGAAGGACGATCCCGGCTACTGCGCGCGGGCAATCTGCGCGCAGGAATACAGCGCCGTGACGGCGGCATGCATGTTATGCCGTCGCGATGTTTTTGAAGAGGTCGGCGGCTTCGACGAGGAGCACCTCAAGGTGTCCTTCAATGACATCGACCTCTGCCTCAAGATTCGCGAGGCGGGTTACAGGGTCGTGTGGACGCCCGATTCGGTGGCGGAGCATCATGAAAGCTTGTCGCGCGGCAACGATTTCGATCCGCGCCACCGCGTGCGCTTTTTCAGCGAGAACGAGACGATGCGTCATCGTTGGAAAGGCAAAATCAGTGTCGATCCCTATTACAACATCAACTTCTCGCGTCGTTCCGGTATCTTTCGCGACCTCGACAGCACTGAGCCCAGCAGGCAGCATGACTGAGTCGCGAGTGGTTAGGCTGCTTGCAATATCGCAATCTGAGCCTTGAGCGCGTCAGAAACATGCTGCAGGCAACATCCCAGCTGCGCGGGATGATAGTTCTCCGCAACGTGAAACGGCAGGTGCGATCCTTTCCCACTGACTCGATCCAAACTGTGGCATGGCTTTCGAATCAGGACGAGGATGGTTCCTGTGACAAGGAAGAAGCAGAGGCTGGAAGAGATCGTCTTCAAGCTGGAAACCTCCAGATATCCTGTTTCAGGCCGCCGAGGGTGCGATCGGGGCAAGCCGATTGGCCTTCAGCAAGTGCCTCACCCCTGCCGCGGCGTGCTGCGC
>CALMGA010000541.1 GCA_937863205.1 uncultured Beijerinckiaceae bacterium
GATGCTCTGGTCGCCCTTGGCCTCGCTCAATCCGCCCGTGCGGCGTGACCCTCTATCTCACCGCAGCCGCAGTCCCTCCCGCGTAGCGGGTTCGTTCAACGTACGCGATGAGTGCGGAACAGACGTTGGGCGACCAGTATTAAATAGCGAATTGGAAGCGGTAGCAAAGTTGCGTGACCAGCACGAGGCGGTCGGTGTGTCTAAGCACGGCAATGTTGGCTAGAGCTGAATCCGTTCAGTCTGCATCGTAGCCTGCGGCAGCAAGGTAGTTGGCGCACTCGGCGGGCGTGAACAGGTCGGCGATGCGGCCGATGGCGGCCCAGAGCCGGTCCACGGTGCGCTCGGCCGCCTTGCGCAGCAGCGCCTTGAGCTTGGCAAAGGCCTGCTCGATCGGGTTGAAGTCGGGCGAGTAGGGCGGAAGGTAGAGCAGCGCGGCACCAGCGGCCTCGATCAGCGCCCGGACCCGCGGCCCCTTGTGGCTGGCCAGGTTGTCCATGATCACCGTGTCGCCGCGGCGCAGTTCGGGCGCCAGCACCCGAGCGACGTAGGTTTCGAACGCCGCGCGGTTGATCGGGCCGTCGAGGACGAACGGCGCCACCATGCCGGAGCCGCGCAGCCCGGCGACAAAGGTGGTCGTTTTCCAGTGCCCGTGCGGCACGCCCATGCGCAGGCGCTCGCCGCGCGGGGCACGCCCGCGGCTACGAGCCATGTTGGTGGACGCAAAGGTCTCGTCCACAAAGACAAGGCGGGCGGGTTCAAGATCGAGCTGGCCATCGAACCACGCCTGCCGCCGTCTCAGCACATCCGGCCGGTCCTGCTCGGCCGCATGCGCTGTCTTTTTTTGACCGTGAGATCGCGGCGCTTGAAGAAGCGCCAAAGCCCGCCGTAGCCGACCGCGACACCGCGTTCGGCCAGGGCGGCCCGCAGTTCCTGCAAGGTGATGTCGCGCTTGCCCTCGTAGAGCGCCAGGATCAGGTCGCCATGACGTTCTGTTGCTTGCGAGCGCTGGTCGCCGCCCATCGGCTTGGCCGCCGCGCTGCCTTGCTCGCGCTGCCGCGCCCGCCACCGGCTGACGCTGGCGGCGCTGACCGCGAAGCGGGCAGCCGCTTGGCGGTGGCTCAGGCCAGAGGCCACCGCGCCCAGCACGCGAACACGAAGATCAAGAGACAGCGGTGTTGTCATGTCTGTCGGCCTCCCGGCCAACAGGCTGAATCACATCACGCCACTGAGCGACAGCCCAAGCCGATTCATGCCGAGCGGATCACGCTCTAGTGCAGAGACACAGAACGCGGCACATCCACACCGAACCCCGACATCGGCTTGTGGTGGCGGAGAGTCGCTCAAATTCGCAGATAGATGAAGTCGAGCCCGTCTGGCGCAGTCACGTCGCGAGCGCTTCACCCACGGAATTCCTATACGGCACGCTCCCGTCTACCATCGCGAACACATGCGCTCCGCACGATTTTGGGAGTGGGCGATCTTCGGACCCGACCGCCGCTGGTGATGCGCAATGTTCGCCTTGTCTCTCCGCCGCCGCAGCATCCTATTGAGAGCCGCTCCAGCCGAGGCGACCGACGCGGCCAAGGGCTGCGCCGACGCCGCGTTTGAGACAGCGCGCGGCGAGGGCCAGGGCACGCTGCTGCGCGCGCAGGCCGCCGGCAAGGCGACCGAGATCCAGGCCGCCGCCGACGCCACTGCGATCCGGGCGCACGTCGAGGCGGCCGGCGGCGTCGACGGCTACGGCAAGGTAATGGCGGCCGACACGATGCGGCGCTGGAACGGCCAGCCGCCGCAGACCGTGCTCGGCGGCGGCGCCTCGCCGATCCCGTTCCTTCAGCTTCACTGAGCGCCGGCCGTGGCGGTCGACGCAACCCGGCCCGGCCTTGGCCGCTCGCTCGACTCCCGCGGGGATCCATCGTCATGACCCTTTACGACCGCATCATGGGCGCGCGCCTCGCCACCGCCGACGAGGCCAAGCAGACGGTCGGCCCGCTCGCCGGCATCCCGATGCTCGGGCTCGACGCGCTGTCCTCCGCCGCCTACGGGCCGGAGGCCGCGCTCGCCATCATGCTCGGCGTCGGCGCGCTCGGCGCCGGCTACATCCTGCCGATCACGGCCATTGTCGTCGCGCTGCTGCTGATCGTCTTCTTCTCGTACCGGCAGACCATCCCGGCTTATCCCAACGGCGGCGGGTCCTACACCGTGGCCCGCGAGAACCTCGGCCAGCGCTTCGGCCTGCTCGCCGCCGCCGCGCTGATGGTGGATTACATCCTCAACGTCGCGGTCGGCATCGCGGCCGGCGTCGGCGCGCTGATCTCCGCCGTGCCGGCGCTGCACCCCTACATTCTGCCGCTGTGCCTGGGCGTGCTGCTGCTCGTCACTCTGGTCTACCTGCACGGGGTGCGCGAGTCCGGCATGGCCTTCGTGGTGCCGACCTACCTGTTCGTCGCGACGCTCGTCATCGTCATCGTCGTCGGCCTCGCCAAGGCGGCGCTGGCCGGTGGCCATCCCGTGCCGGTAGAGGCGCCGCCCGCCATTCCCGCCGCCACGGCCGGGGTCGGCTTCTGGCTGCTGCTGCGCGCTTTCGCCAACGGCTGCACGGCGATGACCGGCGTGGAGGCGATCTCCAACGGCATCACCGCCTTCCGCGCGCCGGCGGTAGGCAACGCCCGGCGCACCCTGGCCGCGGTGGTCGCAGTGCTGGCGGTGCTGCTCGTCGGCATCGCTCTGCTGTGCCGCGCCTACGGCGTGGTCGCCAACGACCCCGACGCTTCGACCTACCAGAGCGTACTGTCGCAGCTCACCGCCGCGGTGGCGGGGCGGGGAGTGTTCTACTACGTCACGATCGGCAGCATCATCGCGGTGGTGTGCCTGTCGGCCAACACCTCCTTCGCCGACTTTCCCCGGCTGTGCCGGCTGCTGGCCCTCGACAACTTCCTTCCCTACACCTTCGCCGCCCGCTCGCGCCGCCTCGTCAACGCCAGCGGCATCGTCGTCCTCGCCCTCATGTCGGCTGCGCTGCTCGTCGCCTTCGGCGGCGTCACCGACCGTTGATCCCGCTGTTCGCGATCGGCGCCTTCGCCGCCTTCACCCTGAGCCAAGCCGGCATGGTCGCGCACTGGCGGAAGCTGGACAGAACGGGAAGCCGCCCGACGCACCGTGCCTCCATGGCGATCAATGCGGTCGGCGCGGTCTCGACCGGCCTCGCCCTGATCGTGGTGCTCCTGACCAAGTTCATCGAAGGCGCCTGGATCGTGCTGCTGCTGATCCCGGCGCTGTTCTGGCTGTTCACCGGCGTGCACCGGCACTACGCCGGCGTGCGCGCGCAGACGGACTGCACCTTGCCGCTCTCGGTGGCGGATCTCAGCGCGCCGGTGGTGGTCGTGGTGATGCGGCGCTGGAGCACCATCACTCGCAACGCCCTGCGCTTCGCCCTGTCGATGTCGGACGAGGTGGTGGCCGTGCACGTCGCCTCCGACGATGAGGAAGGGCGGCACCTCGCCGCCAAGTGGCGCCGCTACGTGGAAGCGCCGCTGCAGGGCGGGTCGCGGCCGCTGCCCCGCCTCGTCCTCGTCGACTCGCCCTACCGGCTGTTCCTCGACCCGCTGTTTGACGCTTTGACGCGCATCGCCGACGAGCACCCCGGGCAGACAGTGGCCGTGGTGGTGCCCGAACTCGCCGGCGGCCGCTGGTTCGACTACCTCCTGCACAACCAGCGCTCGACGGCGCTGAAGGCGGCGCTGCTGCTGCGCGGCGACGGGCGCATCGCGATGGTCAACGTGCCGTGGCATCTGGAACGGCGATAAAAGCGGCGCCAGCACCCAGACAGCCCTTCAAAGAATGTTCTACTTGGCAAGCTTCGCTACAGCAGCTGCGATGGTTTGAAGCTGATCGTGGAAAAGGTATTCGACAACTGTCGCGACGGCAATCTGCCGGCGGAGCTGATCAATGCGCTGGCAGCTTGGATCGAGCATCAGAGCGAACCGCCTTACGGTCAGCCAATCCCTATTCTCAATGGCGTTCGGCTTTGTTGCCCCGCGCAATCGCCGATGACTCGCTCGACACAAAAGCAAACTGGAAAAGGATCAAGCCGCGGTCATCCGTGACCTCGATGCGCCAGTCTTCCCCGACCGCGATGGCGAGCGCATTGTCGGCCAGCAGCTCGGCAGCTCGACGGACCGCTTCCAGCCGCGCCGCCGGGTAGTGCGGCAGCTCGACGCCTTCCTTGTCCATCAGCACGACACCGTCGTAGATGTTGAAGTGGTAGCGCGGCACTCGTTTCTCCAGCCGTGTCAGGCGGGAGCAGCGATGCTCTCACTCGCGACCGTGCCAGGTCGAGACCGCGATTGGCTACCTCATGTCACGACAGCCCATCGCGCGCCTTCACCCATGTTGCATCCGACAGGAGGTCTCAGAACCAACGCTCGGTAAGGCGCAGTCGCCAGCCACGCTTCGCGACAAGCTGTACTAAGATAGCAGTATGACACAGGGCGTTGTTGTTCCGTGGTTCGTCGCGATCGGTGCGTCCGGTGGCGATGGTCTGCACGACATCGAAGCGATCCTGCGCGAGCTGCCGCCGCTCGCCAACGCTGCTGTGCTCATCGTCCTGCATCGTCCCTGGGACAAGCCGAGCCACCTCACCGAGATCCTCAGGATGCACGCGCACATGCCCGTGCGTGTCGCCGAGGACGGTCAGCGCTTCGCAATGGGAACGATCTATGTCGGCGAACCGGCCGACCACCTTACCCTCGCCGCGAACACCTTCGGCCGCCTGCTCGCCGATCCCGAGCGGGCTCACCGCAACCGCACGGTGGACCTGCTGTTCCGCTCCGTGGCCGTTCACGGCGGAGGGCGCATCATCGGCATCATTCTGTCGGGTGGGCTAGATGACGGTGCACGTGGCTTGGCTAATATCAATGAGGTTGGCGGCCTGACGATGGTCGTGCGGCGAAGCCCGACGATCCACCCCGGCATGCCGGAGAACGCGATCGGCTACGATGGTCCCATTGACCTGATCGGCACGCCATCCGAGATCGCACAGTCTGTCTGCGCTGCCATTCAACTGCCAAACACCGCAAGCGCCTGAACGTATAGGATCGCTCCTCAAAAGGGCGCATGCGGACTGTCATCGGGACCGACGCGCGGCGCACCATTGCGGACGCTGACCTATACCGGTCTGTGGCATCTCGGATGACGCAGAGGTGCGGGCATTTCAGCTAGGCCGCCCGCCTTGCATGTGCATGTAGTTGGAACGGAAGCCGCCCAGGTCCCACAAACCGACCAGGTCGGGAAACAGGATCTGCCGTGACCGGAGAACGATCAGCCCACGCTGACGCAAGGTCTGCAGCACGCGGTTGACGTGTATCCGGTATTATGGAGCACCCGCCACAGGCGGGGTAGCGCCCTCGATCCCACCTACCTGCCGAAAGGCAGGTGCGCCGTGAGCGTCCGTCACTGCGGCTTTGTGCCGACTTCGACAACCAGCACGTTCGGCAGCTCGCGATCATCGATGCTGTCATCAAGACGGGCTGCGATGCCCGCCGCATTGAGAGCGTCAACCAAGGCTGCTCCTCTGTGTTCGGTTGCCGCCTGCTTCTTCAGCGGCACCCACACGACCACGCCCTCATGCGGCGTCAGTGTCAGCCCCACCGGCGGATCGCCCGTGGTGATGAGCACAGGGTTCTCGCGCTTCCATCCCGCTTGCGTCAGCCCGCGGCTGATAGCATCCCAAAGCGGCGAGGCGTCTTGTGGATTGCCCGCAGGAATTTGCCCGGAGAACTGTTGCCCTGCGAAGGGCCGCATCGCTTCCACGAAGGCCGGTATCTTGTCGGTCGCGAAGATACGAGGTGCCTTCAACCGCGCAAGTTCTAACTCGATCGCAAGAGCCTTGGCATTTGCTTCGGCGGTGTCCTTGCGAAGCTGTGTGCTCTCCGCTTCCCTGGCCCTCTCTACGGTGGCTCTATGCGGCTGCACGAACCTATGGGCGGCAAACTCGACAGCAAGCGTCACCACGACGCCAAAGAATGCCCAGCTTTCGACGGCATCCCAGAACCAGACCCACCAAGCGGCCCTTGCAACTTCGGGGTCAGACATTGTCAGTGACCACTATTATGACGACTGGCGCCTTCTAGCAGGTTTAGCGGCCTTGGCGGTTGCTATTCGACTGCGATCCAAGCGCCCGCCTTCGCAAGGAGGGGTGAGGTGATCGCGCGGGCCGTGGTGGCGGCGCTAAATCGGACGCGGATTGTAGCGAGGCTGGTTGTTGTCGCGCATGTTTGCGTCCCATACCTTCTGTTTCTTGTTGTAGTTTTCTGGTGCTTCATAATTCCTCATGAACGTGTAAATACCCGCATCGCTCCCTTGCTGCCAAACCCAAGTCACAGTCTCTTTCCAAATGCATCCAGTAAAATCAGCATAGTCTATGCTCAGGCAAAAGTTGAGTTTGTGAGTATTATCTTCAATCTTAGCAATTTGCATGTCGTTCAAGATGATGTGGAAAGGGCCGGTATCGATCAGAGCGCTAAATCCTGCCTCGATAGAAGTAGGGCTATAAATGGAGCTTCCTGTCATATTGACGGGAGTCGGCCCTATGATAAGCCAACTCATGAATATCGTTTGAATGCTTGCGTCGCTTTTCCCTTCATTTCTTATTGGCAAGCGCGGAATGATAGAGATTTTTTTTGGCAATCCATAGACTTCGCTACTAGCATAAGGCCCGGAATGTCTAACCATATCATCCACTGTATGCAGTTCCGGCGCGTCGAACCGCAGCACTGGCAGTTGAGCAGCAATGGCAGCGAAGGCTTGCTGCTCGGTAGCGATGGCGACCTTCAGCGCAGCGTCAGCGCTACGTCCAGTCTGCTCGATAGAAGCTCTCGTCAGCTCGGCCTGCTCAGTTATGCCGCGCTTAGTGACAATGATCAAAGCGTATGTAACACCGGCCAATCCCATCGTGAAAACCGCCAAGACACCCGTGAAGATTGCCGTCCATCCTTCGGCGCCAATGCCAAAGACAGCTTTTTCCGCATGTTCGTTGTGGGATTGATAATCGGCGCTTGGTTGCTCTACCTTGGCAAGGTTATTATCGACTGGCTGGCGTGTAGCAAATAGAACCGCACTGACAATCAATGTTGCCAGCACGATTGCGCGGAACAGGAGACTTTCTGTATGCGGTCGCATCTGTTCTACAGGTCTTGAAGCTGCAAGCCTTCTAGCTCAAGTGCAGCAAGGCAGGCTAGTAGGAAGGTCGCGGCGAACGTCCCCCGCTTGAGCTTTGCGGCGACGCTGTCCCGCGTCTCGCTTAGCCCGTGCTCCTTCAGCTTCTCGGCCATACCCTCGTAAGTGACCTTGGCCCGCTTCATCTCCGCCTTGAGAAACGACGCCGCGCGCTCCGCAAGCTCGGCTTCTGTCTTGGCTATGCCCATTCGTGTCGCCTCCGACCCGAACTAGTCATATCCGACCTGATTTGCCTTGCATAGTCATCCCCATCGTGTCACAAATGACCTTATCAGGTCACGAGCGACACGATGTCCGTTCACTTCCTCCTCTCCCCCCGCGCCAAGACGATTAGCCTCGCCAGGGTCGCGCGCCTGACGAAGGACGAAGCCGAGACGACCTTCGCCGCCATCCGCTGGTCTGAGACGAACGGCGAGCCGGTGTGCCCGCATTGCGGTTGCCTCGACGCCTACAACTGCCGCCGCCCGAACGGGGCGCCCCGCTGGCGCTGCAAGTCCAAGGAATGCGCCCGCGATTTCTCCCTGACGAGCGGCACCCTGTTCGCTCATCACAAGATGCCGATCGCTACCTACCTCCTCGCCGTCGCGATCTTCGTCAACGAGGTGAAGGGCAAGTCCATGCTCGCCCTCTCCCGCGACCTGGGCGTGGATTACAAGACCGCGTTCGTCCTGGCTCACAAGCTGCGCGAGGCGATGGCCGAAGAAATGAAAGGCCGCACGATCGGCGGCGAGGTAATTACCCACGCCCATTCCGGGGTGTTCAGGCGCAGACGGTGCCCAGGATGG
>CALMGA010000542.1 GCA_937863205.1 uncultured Beijerinckiaceae bacterium
GCGCGCGGACCCTGCTCGACATCGTCCAGCACCGGGGACAGCCCGGCGAGATCTGGCTTTCAGCCGTAACGCGTAAGCAGGGAATAATCGCCCGGGACCTTTGCATCAGCGCCGTCACCGCGATGGCGGTCAGGCGCGCGATCCGCCGACGTCTCGCGCGGCTCGGAAGCGGCGAACAGGACTTTGATTTCACACCGGATGACCTGCTGCAGATGCAGCGGAATGTCGACATCGTGGTCAGGGGCTTTGCGAGGGAAGATGCGGTGGCGCCGGTCACCGCGGACGTGGCGGACCGCTGGGCGGATCTGCTCGAGCAGGAGATCCGCTACACCGCCGCTTCGGGTGAGAGCTACGCTATCGGCAGCGTTCAGAAGCTGGAGATCGCGACCGCTATGGTCGGCCGCAACGGCATTCGTTTCACCTACGTGGAGCGCCGCCAATCGGTCCACGCCGCCTACCCCGACCTGGAGGTCGAAGATCCGGCGACCGCGACGGCGCGGGCGAGTGAGCGCCGCCGCCGCGCGCAGACCCCAGATCCTCGCCCTGACGGGCGGCGGTCACCGAGGCGTGTTCACGGTCAGCTTCCTCAGCCGGTGCGAGGCGGAATGGCCGATGGATTGGCGCGACCGCTTCCAGCTGTTCGCCGGCACGTCGGTCGGAGCAGTCCTCGCGACGGGTCTGGCCGCCGGCCGCAGCGCGTCCAGCCTCCTTGAGGCCATGAAGACGCACGGCCGAACCCTCTTTCCCAAGCGTGTTCTTGACGGTCCGCGACGCTTGCTGGGCTCGGCGCCCTACGCGACGGAGCCGCTCCGGGCGGTGATCGAGGAGGTGCTAGGCGACGCCAGGGACGTGTTGCTCAGCGACTTCACCGGCCGATTAGTGGTGACGGCGGTCAACTATTCCAAGGGAACGGTCGAGATCCTGCCATCGGCCGGAGTGGCGGGGCGCGACGCCCCGCGGATCAAGCTGGTGGATGCCGTGCTGGCCAGTGCCGCCGCCCCGACCTTTTTCTCGATGGTCAAGATCGGCGCCTTTGAATACGCCGACGGTGGGCTCGTCGCGAACGCCCCGGACCTGGTGGCGCTGATCGAGGCGGTGAAACGGCAGGCGGTGGACATCCAGCGCTGCTTCATGCTCTCGGTGGGAACCGCCAATTGGTCCGGCGGCGTGGCGTTGCGCGAGAAGCCCGATCGGCCTGGAGTGATCAGGTCGCTTTGGGGTCGCCGGCTCGTTCAGACGACCATGGCTGCACAGGAGGACCTCGTGCTCCGGCAGACCGCCGTGCTGCTCGGTGACCGTCACGTGCGCATCGACAGGGAACCGGACGCCGCCCGCGCCTCAAAGATATGCGCTCTAGACAACGCAAGCCGAGAGGCCTTCGACGCGCTCAATCTCGTCGCTGATGAGGCGTGGCGAGCGTGGAGCGACCAACAACGTCTCCACAACGATCACCGCTTGCGCGACTTCTTCGCACGCTAGATCTTACCCCAGGTCGGCTGAACCCCGGAGGCTGTGCAGGGACGACTTGATGCTCGGTGCTTGACACCCTTGTCAGGCTACGTCGGTGCGGACGCCGACTACCGCCCTGGGACGGACGATCCGCCTCAAGGGCAGGATATCATTGCTGGTTTGGGGCTCTCACAAGAAGCCGCGGGAGTCATCGCGAAAGGGAAAGTGATCCTGGAGCTGATCGGCACCGGCGCAACGTATATTATCCCGGCCGCAACGCGACCGCCCACCTTGCGCATTGCTTCCGGGAACCCCGGGTCTACCTACAAGGTCGATCTGGGCGACATGGTCTAGTCTGTTTCCGACGTCTAAAAGGAAGCGCGCCGAACAAGAGTGCGGTGAACTCCGCTTCACTCAGCCCAAGCGATTTCGCATAATCTTCCTTAGGCGCGTTTCTGATGTAAGCGCCGGATGATAATGTCACCCCTCTGCCAGTTAGACGTGTCACTGCCTCAGCTGTCGGGATGGCGCGCTGGGGCTTGCGATGGCGGTGTGGGTGATGAGCGAAGCCGAGCTCTCGCGGCTGGACGTGGTGCGCGATCTGGAGCGCGGACGATTGGCGGCGGCAGCGGCCGCCGAGCTGTTGCGATTGGAGCGTCGTCAGGTTTTCCGGCTGCTGAAGGCCTACCGACTTGAAGGGGCACCTGGGCTGATCTCCAAGAAGCGTGGTCGCGTGAGTAACCGTGCGAAGCCGGACGCGGTCCGGTACGCCGCGCTCGCGCTGATCCGGGAGCGCTACGCTGATTTCGGTCCGACGCTGGCGGCCGAGAAGTTGGCGCAGCTGCACGGCATAGCGCTCGGGCGGGAGACGCTGCGCGGCTGGATGATCGATGCCGGGCTCTGGGTGGATCGACGCGAACGCAAGAAGCGGATCCACCAGCCTCGTTATCGCCGTGAGTGTCTGGGCGAACTGGACCAGATCGACGGCTCGGAGCATCGCTGGTTCGAGGAGCGCGGGCCGATGTGCACGCTGCTGGTGTTCATCGACGACGCGACCAGTCGGTTGATGCACCTGCACTTCGTCGAGACGGAGTCGACGTTCGCCTATTTCGCCGCGGCTCGTCAGTACCTGGAGCAGCATGGCCGACCGGTCGCCTTCTACAGCGACAAGCATTCGGTGTTCCGCATGCACCAGGACGGTGCGGTGTCCGGAGATGGGCTGACGCAGTTCGGCCGATCGCTCAAGGCTTTGAACATCGACATCATCTGCGCCAACTCCAGCCAGGCGAAGGGTCGTGTGGAGCGGGCCAACAAGACGCTGCAAGATCGGTTGGTGAAGGAGCTGCGGCTCGCGGGCGTCAGCACGATGGCGGCCGGCAACGCCTTCGTTCCAACGTTCCTGGAGGCGCACAACGCCCGCTTCGCCAAGCCGGCGGCGAACCCGAAAGACCTGCGTCGGCCGCTCCGGGCCAAGGACGAGCTTGAGGACGCCTTCGCCTGGCGCGTGGAGCGGCACGTCTCGCAAAACCTGACGCTTCAGTACGACAAAGTGTTGTTCCTGCTGGAGGACACGCCGGCGGCGCGGGAAGCCTCGGGCAAGAAGGTCGAGGTGTCGGACTTCCCGGATGGTCGGGTGGAGGTGCGCTACAGGGGCGCTCTCCTCCCCTACCGGACCTTCGACAAGCTTCGGCGCGTGGACCAGGCGCCGGTGGTCGACAACAAGCGGCTTGGGCCGGCGCTGGAGTGGTGTCGTCAGCAGCAGGCGTTGCTCGAGCCGGAGCGCCGCAGTCGCAAGGCGCCGGCGCGTCGGGATCAGAAGCCAGGCCGGATCTACTTCAC
>CALMGA010000543.1 GCA_937863205.1 uncultured Beijerinckiaceae bacterium
AGACAGCCAAGCTGCGCTGGCGCATCGAACGGGACGACCAGGACCTGAAGCAGGACCTTGGTTTGGGGCACTACGAGGGCCGGGGATGGCGCGGTTTCCACCATCATGCCAGCCTGTGCATCGCGGCCTGTGGATTCCTGATCACCCTTCGCGGAGCGCTTTCCCCCTCAGCTTCGGCTCGCCCCAGGCTTGGCCCGGCGCCTTGCCTTCCCAGCGCTCGCCGACCCCGCGGCTCCGCCGGTTCGGCCCGAGCGTCATGTGCCCACCTCCATCGCCACCGTGCGGCAGAGCCTCATCGTCGCCCTGATCCGGCGCCTCGCCCGATGTCCCTGCTGCCGCCAGACCAACAAACGACACCAACCCACCCAATTCATGACGCAGTAGTACTAAGTGTCTGTCCGAGATCATTTCAGAGGGGAAGCCTGGATTTTTAGCTCGTTTGGAAACTGCTCTGCCCATAAGGCCGGCTCTACGGAAAGAACTTCGCGATTGAGAAAAGCATGATTTTTCAACGCTCGGATCTCGGACAGACACTAAGGCTTACTCCTGTCGTCAGTGAATGCGCACGCCCTCGGCGCATACCGCATGAACAGGGCAGCATTGGCGTCGTAAAAGTCGGCCCTGCACTGCTTCGCCAACCAGTCATCTACCGAGGTGAAGAACACCGATTGCGCCAAGTCATGGTCGGTCGCGTCGGCAGGTATCTCACGTCCTGCCTCACCGGCGTACAGGCGGGCGAAGACTGACGACCCATAACACTCCAGGCGGCGCGCGACCCGCTCAGGTTTTCTGAAATGAAAGGGAGCTGCTTTCGGATCGTGTTGGATAAGCTTGAACCTGCGAAGCAGCTTCTTGTCCATGTGCTGCCTATTGCGTTCTTGCACGCTGTTTCGAGCGTGCTGACTGTCAAACTCGGAGATAGCGTATCCTGAGATGCACCGCGAGCACCTGGATGGCTGTGGCGCGGACAAGCGCCACACGGGCGACGCTACGCGTAACCGATGACTTCGCCCGCGCGACGACCTCCTCCGGCGTCGGCGGGTTGGCGGGATGGCGGGATGGTAGGACAGGCAGATCGGCGTCCGCACCTTGAACGGCTTCCCGCTCTTCTCCGTCTTGAAGTAGAACTCACCCGCCGCCAGCTTGCCGACGTCGTCGGCCGCCCCGCCCGTGGCGGCGATCATCGACTTCACCGACTGCTGGTCGGTCGGCGAGTTCTGCTTGCCGAGGAACTGCGTGGTGCAGTTCGAAACAACCTTGTTGTCGATGCCCTTCGGCGCCTGCGTCACCGCGATCATGCCGAGCCCGTACTTGCGCTCCTGCGCGACAAGCTGCACGCCGCTCGTTTTCGATAGCGCGCCGGCGCCGGACGGGATGAAGTTCTGCGCCTCGTCGATGACGTATAGCAGCCCGCGCGGCGAGGGGTGCTTCTTCACCCAGCCGAACAGCGTCATCTGCAGCCGGTTGATGAAGTCCTCCCGCGCCTCGTCCGAGGCCAGCCCCGACAGGTTGATAACCGAGATGCGGGTGCGCGAAGGGTCGGGACCGAAGAACAGCCGCCGCGAATCGAGCACCGGCCCGGTCGCCTTCAGCAGCGGGTTGGTCGCGACGGAGGCCTTCAGCTCGTCGGCCATCTTGGCGGCGAGCTTGCCGGCATTGCCGATGTCGCTGACCCCGTCCGGCAGGTCGGCGAGCAGCGTCGTCATCGCCTTGAGGTCGCCGCCGCCCCGCCCGGCGAAGGCGCGCAGCGCGTTGGCGAGCACGCCCTTCTGCATGTTGCTCTTGGTGCCCGCCAGTGGCCCCAACGTGTCGGCGGCCATGGTCACCGCCTGCGCCCGCTCGTCGGGGTCGTCGCCGAGCGCGGCGAAGTCGGGCAGCACGGACAGGAACAGCGGGTTGCCGGCACTGACGCCGGGCGTCCACACCACCACCTCGACACTGGCGGCGTAGCGCGCGGCCTTGGCCGCATCGGCGTCGGTGAAGGCGGGCGGGCGCTCCGGCCAGGGGTCGCCGAGGCGTGCGAGGTCGTTGTTGGGGTCGATCACGATGGCCGGTATGCCGGCCAGCGCCGCCTCCTCAACGATGCGACGCAGCAGCACCGTCTTACCGGAGCCGGCCCCGGCGATGATGGCGGTGTGGCGCGGCAGCA
>CALMGA010000544.1:0-3976 GCA_937863205.1 uncultured Beijerinckiaceae bacterium
GCTCAGCGCGTCCCTAGCGCGGTCCTGACCGGCGCTGAAGCGCGTCGCGGCGTCAGGCGCGAGCGTCGGCACCGACGAGGTTCACGTTGAAGGTCAGGCTGCCGTCCTCGTTGGCCCCGTGCAGGGTGACGTTGCTGAGCTTGCCGGCGAAGTAGGGCGCTGCCTTGGCCGCTGCGTCGAGGCGCTCCTCAAAGGTCGGCGTGTGATTGCCGAAGACCTCACCGCGGCTCACGGCGAGAAGGAACTCGTGAGGGAGAAGACCGGACTTGGCGGCCCGAACGACGTTCGTTCGTTGGCGCTTGTTCTTCGATCCCTTCTTCCGGCCGCCGGTCTTTGGGGCGCCTTTCGCGGCCAAGGTCTATTTCCGGTCTATCTTTGGAACGAGCACAGGTCCCGCCGGGACGCGCAAGAGAAAACACGCCGATCTGTTCGGCGTCAATTCTTGAACGCTTCCAATGACGTACCCGTTCCGCCGCTTACCTCTCCGATGAAGAGCGAACATCACACGGCGAGCTTCACCACACCGGTGCCGCATCGAGCCGAGCGAGCAGCGTCAAGAGCGCGGTGATCGCCTCGACCTGCAGGCGATAGAACGTCATGCGGGACTGGCCATTCAGCCGGCAATCCTCGCTGATCGAACGGCCGAGCGAGCGCATGCGGGCCCAGCGCTGCAGGATGCGCGCGTGGTCGGGTTGGCTCCTGGCGAGGTCGCTCAACCACCCGAGCATCAGATCCATGCGGCGGATGTCCTCGCCCGTCGGCGTGATGCGCGCGACGTTGCGGACCCGACGGCGGCGCGCCTTCTCCTTCTCGCTCTGCTCCTCTTGGGCGAGACGGTCGGCCCATTCGTAGACGTGCGGCGGCCAGTGGTTGCCGGGCTTGCGAGGACCGCGCTCGGCCGGCAGGCGGGCGAGGGTGGCGAACGCCTCGACGAGGCGCTTGGCGAGGTGGTCGGCCGTCCACGTCGCCGGGATCGCGTCGGCGTCGGGATCGGCGTCGAAATCGAGCGCGTCGACCACATCCGCGTCCTCGTCGCGTTCGGCATCGTCGAGGATCGTGCGGGAGGACGCTCTCATGCTTCATCGTCCAGCACGTTGGCGAGGAGCACCGGCTCCGCCGCGAGGATGCGCATCACGGCGCTCGCCAGCGCTTCCGGCGTCTGCCGACGCCGCAACGCCTCCTCTTCCAGCGCCAGCATCAGCTTGCGCGGAACCTGGAGGAGGAGATTTCCGGCCGGTGCGTCGGAGAAGGCGATGCCGTAGCGCCGGGCCATGTGGTCGACCGCGAAGGGCGTCGAGGCGACGAGCGGGTCGGACGCCACCTCGCTCTGCGTACAGCCGCCGCCGGCGAGGAAAGCCGCCCTGGCGATGCGCGGCTTCGTCCAGCGCGAGTTGCCCATGTCGAGGCTCATGGTCATCAGAACGGGATGTCGTCGTTGATGATTTCGCTCATCTGACCGCTGCCTCGCTGCATCGGCGAGGAACCTCCGCGATCGTAGTCGTCGTTCTGCGGCGCGCGATTACCACCACCTGCGTCGCCGAGCAAAATCAACTGCCCGTTGAACGGACGCAACACGATCTCCGTCGTGTAGCGGTCCTGCCCGTCCTTCTCATACTTGCGAGTTTCGATCGAACCTTCGATGTAGACCTTGCTACCCTTCTTGAGGTATTACTCAGCGACCTTGGCAATTGGCTCGTTGAAGATAACGATGTTGTGCCAGTTGGTACGCTCCTTCTTCTCCCCGCTGTTTTTGTCCTTCCACGACTCGGTCGTGGCGATGCTGAAGTTGGCGATTTTCAAGCCATCGCGCGTCGTTCTGATCTCGGGGTCCCTCCCGAGGTTGCCGATCAGGCTCGCCTTGTTGAGGTGTCCGGCCATGCTGTGCTCCTACGGTGAGACGGGAAGGGCTGACGCAACGATGGCCGCAATGCTCGGTGTGGCGATCGGTCGAAAGCGCTGAGCGGGGTAGAGCGAGGCCGGCGGCGGCAACTCGGCGAGCCGGAAGAGCACCGGAGAGACCTCGGCTTCCGTCACCTCGATCACCTTGGCGACCACGTACACATCGCGCTCGTGAAGGCCCGGCAGGCGCCGGCACTCCTGAGAGAACCACTCCCAAGGATCAATGCAGACGACCATCTGTCCGGGGCGGCACCACGACGCGATCATGCGTGAGCCTGCCGTGATTTAAGCGTGAGTGACGCGTGAGGCTCGCGTGAGCGCATCAGAATTGCACCCCATCCAGATCGGCGGCCAGCCCCTCACGATCGACCGCTTGGCGCACGACTGGTGGCTGCGTCCGCGGGAAGCCGCGCACTGGTCGGCCAGTCCACCACGCCCACTCCGTCGACTTACCGGTCAGTGGATCGGGGCATGATCGAACACAAAGAATCGCACTCTTGTCGGTCATGAACTCGCGCGCAGTCTTGAGCCCCGTGCGCAGCTTGCTCTTGTGCTTGCGCGATGCCGTCTCGCGTGCCTCGTCGTTCTCGTAGGTCGTGAGATCGTCCATCGGGCAAGGACTGCCGAAGACGCGACGAACCTCAAAGTAGTCGACCACCTTGACAGTCGGCGCGATATCGAGCGCGGGCGGCGCCGACATGCCGTGGCTGTCGAGGGCCTGGAACAGCGCCTTGAGCAGCGCCACCTCGTAGCCGCGCACCGACGCGCTCTGCTCGGCCTCCTGGCGCCGCTTCTGCGCCTTCTCGCCGACCGGCAACACAACGCATGAGGTGATCGGCTTGCCGTCGTCGCGCTCGCCCAAGCGGACCTGCATCAACTCGAATTGCATGTCGGCCTTCACGCCGTCCTTGAGCTTGTCGAGGGTGATGGTCCTGATCTTGTGCTGGTCAACACGGATCATCGCGACGCTGTCGACGTCGCCGCGCAGCGAGCCGTGGCCGCGGAGCGTCGAGCCGCCCTTGGGGAAGTGGTGGATGATCGCGACGTGCGCGCCGGTCTCCTTGGCCAGCATTTCGGCGTTGGCGACCACCTTGGACACGTCCTTGCCGTCGTTCTCGTTGCCGCCCGTGAAAGCCTTGGAGAACGTGTCGATGATGATCAGCGAAACGGGGATACCCAGCTCGGCGGCGATGTTGCGGATCGCGCTGAGGAGTTCGACCGCGCCGTCCTTGGCGCGCTCGTCCGCGGTCCACAGGTTGACCCGCGAGCGCAGCACCTCCAGAGGCACGTCCTGCATCTTCGCTTCGGGATCGAAGTGCGCGAGCCATGCCGGAATGCGGAGCTTGACCAAACTGTCGCCGGATTCGCCGATCTGGTAGATGACAAGCCCCTGCTTCACCCGGCGGCCGAACACCGGCAGGCCGAGAGCGACGCGGAACGCCACGTCGATCGCCAGGAACGTCTTGCCGGCCTCGCTCTCGCCGGCGAAGAAGGACACCTCGCGGGCGACCATCCAATCGTCGATGACGGAGTCGGGCGCCTGGGGCTTCGTGGCGCGCAGCTCGCCGAAGGTGATACGGCCGAAGCGGGTCTCGCGTCGGATCAGCGCGGGCGCAATCGACCTGCCTGCCTCGCGCTCGACACGACCGTCCGCCTCGCGCCACTTCGTCGAGGGTCGGCCAAGCGGTGCGTCAAGGTCGTCGAGCGCGAGCGTCACGTCGCCGGGCGCTCCTGATGCTTGGCCTGCTTCTCCCGCGCCTCGCGAACCTCGCCGATCGCCTCCAGCGCGCCCTTGATGCCCTTAAGCTCGACCACGGCGCGCCCGAACATCAGGTTCGTGCCGTCATCGTCGCGCACGGTGGCGAGATCCATCACCATGCCGGCGTACATGGCGAGACGCTGCGAGCACTCGACGATAACCTCGCGCGAGACATCGAGGGGATCGTGGGCGCGCTCGTCGCCGAGCGGGAGGATGCCGCCGGTCACAAGCACGCCCTCACGAATTCGACCGCAAGCGACGGCACGATCGCGTTACCTGCGCCGCGCAGCGTGCCCACTCGGTTGAGTACCCCATGAG
>CALMGA010000544.1:3986-4301 GCA_937863205.1 uncultured Beijerinckiaceae bacterium
CGGGTTGAGTTGGCCGGGCTTTGCCGTCGCGGCAGCGGAGCCATTCGAGGTCGGACCAAGGACCATGCCCGCTGTTGTGACCAAGTCCTGCCCGTTGTTCGACAGGCCGCCACCCTTGCTGCCGTCCGTCGCTCGCGCCGTAGGCCAGTTCGTCAATCTCGCCACCTCGTTCAGCGGCCTCGCGTTCGTCTCCCAGCGGTCGTGCGTCGCGCCCTTCCAGTCGCGGGCCGAGGCTGTCGGCCAGGATGCTATCTGCGCCGTATCCTCCAGACGACAATTCGCGCCGTCCATCGCACGATCGCCGTTCCCGTAACC
>CALMGA010000545.1:0-3753 GCA_937863205.1 uncultured Beijerinckiaceae bacterium
GCCTATTCGTTTTTTCAACAACGCAGCGACCCCAATCGAGGGCGCACAGGCTCTTGCCGAGCCCAGTATCGAGAAACATGGCGGCGCGCCCTTGCCGAAGCGCGAACTCGGTGGCGTGCCGCTGATGATCGAACATGGCGGCGTTGAGCGCCGGCACGCTGGCGAAGCCAGCGTCGAGACGCGTGACCCGCTTGCGCGCGATCAGGGCGTGATAGGCGGCGAGATCATGCATCACGCCGCCCTCGCCTGCGCCGCCGCGCCCGGCGCCGGATACAGCCGCCGCGGCATGTCGAGGCCAAGCCCCACGTCGGCCGGCGGCAGCGCATGCCACGCCAGCATGCCGGCTGCTCGGTCCGCGGCGCCGAGGTCCGGCTTGCCGCCGCGCTCGTCGTAGACGAGCTTCGCCGACATGCCGTCGGGCTGCAGAACGTTGCGGACGTAGACGAGGAACGTCACGGCAGCACCTCGCAATGGGCGAGACACAGGCAGGCGCGCTCGCGGATGGACAGGGGGACGGCTTCGATCGCGGCGATTTCGAAGAACCAGAAGGTCAGCGCGCGGGCGCCATCCTCGCCGGGCTCGTCGAGGTCGAGGACGCCCTGACCGCAGGCCCACCAGATGACGACGCCGGAGCGGTAGAAGCGCTCCTCCATGCGGCCATCAAGGGAGACCGCGACGCGACTGCCGAGGCCGACGTGGTGCGGCGCGACTTCGTCCTCGCCTAAGGCCCAGGCGGGATCGGCGGCGAAGGCGCGCAACGCCGCGTTCATGCGCCACCCCCAAGCGTGGCGGGTTTCACCATGCGCACCGCGGTCGCCCGAACCTCAAGGTGACGCTGCGCCGCCTGGCTGAGGAGATTGCGCGTCACGGCGTCGGCGATCTCCGCCCGCGGTTCGGCGCGCAGCAGGCCGAGCACGAAGGCGCAGGCGCCCATCGCAGCCGTAGAAGCCTCGCAGACGGCGACGCGCAGGCTGTCGGCACCACGCGGCATCTCCTGGATGCGCGCCTCGACGTGCGACATCAGCAGGGCGAGGATGGCGTCGCGCAGGGCGAGTTGGGCAGGCACGGCGCCGCTCATCGGCCCACCCGTGCGTCGGCCGTTTGCCCGCGGCGCATCTCGGCGCGCCACGCCTCGGTCGTGCGCTCGACGAAGCCGGCGGAGAGGCCGGTCGCCTGACAGATGCTCGTCACGTCGAAGCCGGTGCCAAACAGCAGGGCGACGCGGCTCACGGCCGTGTCGAGCGCGACGTCGCCGGTCTCGCCACAGCGCGCGGCGTAGGCGGCCTCGAAGAGCAGGGTGGCGAAGGTGCCAGCCGGCATACCCGCCGCCTTGGCCAGCGCCTGCACGCGATCATAGACCTTCGCGTTCACGGCGACGTTGAGGTATTTCTTGCCAACGGGTGCCGTCATGCCGCCACCTGCGGCTGCTGGCCGAACAGCGCAAACGTTGGGCGCTGCACCTTCGCCAGCACCACCGCGCCATAATCAAAGATCGACGCGGCATCGGCTCGGTCGAAGTCGTGCCCCGCCTCGCGCCTAAGATAACCGAGTGCGATGGCGCGCTCCCACACCATGCGCTTGGTCGCCTCGCGATCCTCGCGCTTCTCCCGGCTCGTCTTCGGCGGCGCATCCTTGGCGCGGCGAGCGATGTTGGCCCGTGCTTGACCGCAGAAATGCGCGCGGATCTTGGAGGGATGAGCCGCCACGGTGCTCACGCCGTAGCATCCAGCGACGGCGTGCATGGCGCCATGAAGCATCAGAGACACGACTTGAGCGGCCCCGCCACTCTGCGCTGACGGATACATGTACTGCTCCACCACCAAGAGGTCGGGACGGTCGAGGACGAAGCAGTCGCGGAGAAAGCAGGCAAGGTTCTTGGCCGCCGTCTCCGCGCTATCAGCAGGACGCTTGAGCACCACGGCGCCGAGCTTCGGCATTTCGCCAGCAACGCCCTCGGCGAAGCCGGCGCGCGAGCCAAGGTCGAGCGCCATGATCCTCACTGCAGCGTCGCCTTGCCCTCGGCCTCGGCGCCGGGCAGGCCCTTGATGCCGGCGCTCAGCCGGTCAGCATTCTCGGCGACGCCATCGGCCTTGCGCGCCTGGTCGCCCGCGAGCCAACCGGCATGCCCGCGGTCGCGGTTGAGGCCGCACAGCTCGCTCGGGACGGAACATCCGCCGCCGGCGATGGCGTGGTCGTAACCGCGGAGGTAGGTCGGATCGTCGTTTTCGGCGACGGCCTTCGGGTCGAGGCCGGAGACGACGGGCGGCGCAGGCTCGACGGCGTCGGTGGACGGCGCGACCTTCTTCGGGCGGCCGCGCTTCGGCTTGTCGGCCGCAGGCTCCTCAATGATGGGCCTGCCTTCAGCCTTCGCGGCGGTGTTGATCGCCGCGCGGCCCAGCGGCAGCTCGCCGAAGGCGCCGAGCGCCTGCGTCAGCTGCTCGAACGTGTCTTTCTCGTCGTCCTCGAACGCGCCGGGGATCGCGTCGATCTTGCGCTGCAGGTCGCGCTCGCGGACCTTCGCCTTGAGCACGCCTTTGGGGATGCCGAAGGCGACACCCTCTTCATAGGCGGCGGAAATGCGCTCGCGGTAGGGCCGGCACTTGCCGCGATAAGAGGCCTGTTCGCTGATGAGGCCTTCGTGCTCGCGCTCGATCTTGCCGATGATCTTCTCGACCCTCTTAGGGTCGAAGGTGTTCTTGCCGTCTTCGGCTTCGATCTTGGCGGCCATGGGAACTCCTACGCGGGCAGAGAAAGAGCGGCGGAGGCACCGGCAGCGCCTCGCCAGCCGACGGGCGGCACAGGCTTGCGGCTGTCGCTGGACGTCCTGACGCTGATGCAGCGTCGGGCGATGACGCAGCGGTCGACCCCGGCCATGTCGATGGTCTGCACGCGATCGACGCCGAAGTGCCGGTAGCACCGCACCACGCGGGCGACGATCTCGGGCTGGCCGGCGCGGATGCTGAAGCGCACCAGTTCGCCGACGGCGAATGAGGGAGAGGGAAGTCGGCGAGACATCAGCGAACCTCCGCTGAGACCGCAGACGGCGCAGGCGCCGAAGCCGTCACGTCCTCGGCGTCGTCAAGGACGTTTTCGAGCAAGGCGTCGTCGGAAGCTGCAGCGGCGATGATCGCCTGCAGGAGCGTAGGGCGATCGATGCCACGCTTGGCGGCGGCCGCGGAAAGCCGGTGCTCGACCTTGGGCGCGAACGGCTCGGGACGCGACGCGCGAAAGGAAAGACCGAAGCGTTGGGACTGGCGATGCACGTTGTTGAGCGTGGAGGCGATAGCGGGGGCGGCGGCGACCTCCCTGGCCGTGTTGGCGAGACCGATCAGGAAGCCGAGCCGAGCGATGCGCTCCGGTGTCCAGCTTTCCCGCTTAACCGTCACGACCGCGTCCTCTGGTCGAAAGCCTTGGGATGCCGCTGGGCAAAGCGCGCGTAGACGTCGGCGTGCCCCTTGGCGAGGTCTGCGGCGTCGGTGAGGCCCTGAGAGGCGGCGACCTTCTCGACGATGTGCGAATGGTAGTCGCTCGTCTCCTGGCCGAGGGCACCCAACACGTCGGGGATGCCGGTCTCGGCGCACACCGCCGGCACCGCGGCCCTAATCCCGCGCATGCGAAGCCCCCAGCCGCTGAGCGTGAGCCCGCATGCGCCGAGCATCCTGCCGATCCGCTGCCTCACCCGTGCTCTCCAGTGCCGTTGCGCCAGCGCGAAGGAGCGCGGCATGCGTTGCGTCGATCGCGGCGGCCTTGGCG
>CALMGA010000545.1:3763-4294 GCA_937863205.1 uncultured Beijerinckiaceae bacterium
TCCCAGGCCCGATAGCGGGCGCGCAGGTCCTCGAAGGCGACGGCGGACCAGCTCGTCGCCTCGGCGTACCAAGCGGCACGGATGCGCCAGTTGCCGGCGGGGTAGCCGAGCGCGCGGGCGGCGGCGCGCAACTGGCCCTTGATCGTCAGGCCGGCGACGTCGCCCGCGGCCTTCCGCACCATCCCCTGCGCTTCGATCGCGATGCTCTGCACCGGCCTGTCCTCAGTAGAACATTCGTGGAACGACGGGTTGTCGTGCATTCCGGATCACCCCCATGGTTAATCAGCGCCATGGGTAAGAAGGAACTCAGCAACCAACTCGACTTAGACCTCGGCGGGCAGCAACCCTCTTCGGTCGATACTCAGCATCAGCCCGCCAAGGCCGATGCCACGACTTCAGTCCAGCTTGAGATGCGCGATCACGATCACGACCGCACAGACGAACACGCACAAAACTGCGATGGCCTCGACGCTCATCCGCCACATCCTCCGCCGCCCGTGCCGACGCCCCACGCCTTGGCGTCGCTGAGGG
>CALMGA010000546.1 GCA_937863205.1 uncultured Beijerinckiaceae bacterium
GTATCGGGCGCCCCTTTGGCCGCCGCGCCGGCCTCGGCAAGGGCCTCGCCGAAACCCGCGCCGGCAAGGGTCTGCGTCTGCCCGGCCGCCTGCCCTGCGACTTGACCAGTGCCTTGACCAGCGGCTTGGCCGACCGCCTGCTTGGCCGAATGGCCGACGCCCTGGCCGGCGGCACCCGCGCCGGCTGCGGCGGAGAAAGGTAGACCGGCGAGTATCCTCATCTATCCACGGCTTTGATGGCGCCATCCGCCTCGGCGAGGGCGCGCTCGCCGTCCCCGATCACGCCGGCATCTCCCGCGCCACGCGCCGGCTGCCAGGCGAAGGCTGGATCACGGATCGTGTCGGACACGACGAGGGCGGCCAGGCGCAGGGCTTCGTCGCCCGGATCGAGGCCAGCGCCGGCCGCCGCGCTCAGCGCCTCGCGGCCAGCCTCGCGACGGGGTCCGGCGACCGTGGAAGCACCGAAATACACCAGGGCGCGCGCCTGCTCGACCTCGCCCTTGCGGCTCAACCGGCCGGCCTGTTCGGCGGCGAAGGCGGCCATGTCCATGCGCCCGGCCAGCAGGGCCTCGCGCGCCACGGTCAGCAGCAGGCGGCGGCGGTCGGCTCCCTCCAGCGTGTCCGCGATCTGGCTGAGCCGCCCGTCGGCGCCCGGGCCATTGCCGCCGCCGATGGCGAGCGCCGCCTGGTTCACGACCTGCCGGAAGTTGGGAACGTACACCGACCTGGAAAAACTGCCGGTATAGCGGCGCGCCAGCAGGGCGAACTTGGCGAGGTCGCCGGTCTTGGGATCGATCAGCAGCATTTCCTTGCGCAGCGCCGCTTCCTCGACCAGCGTGCCGGGCTCCAGCAGCCGGGCGAGGTCGAGCTGCTCGATCGCCTTGGCCGGGTCGCGCTCGCCCAGCAGCGTCGCCTGAACCAGCGCCAGATGGCCGCCGAGGCCGCTCGGCAGGCTCCGGGCGTCGATCGCGAGGAGCTTGTCGCGCGCCCTGTTGTCCATGCCGAGGCCGTAGGCGACGGCGCCCTCGTAGAGATCCTGCAGCCCCTTGGGCAGGGCCGCGCGCGGGATAGAGCTGGCGATGGCGCCGGCATTGCCGCCGCTGAACAGGTACAGCACCAGGGCGCGGGCGTTGCGCGGATCGTTCCAGGTCGCGGGCTTGGCGGCGACAAAGGCGGCGGCGGTGCGGGTGATGGCCTTGGCATGGGCGGCGGCGGCGAGCGTGTCGCCTCCGGCGATGCGGTCCTGCAACCGCTGCAGGTCGCGCATGGCGATGTAGGGTGCGGGCACGCCCGCGCCGGCTTCGGCGCGGACGACCAGTTCCCGCGACGTGGCCGGGCGATCGAGGGCCGTCGGCTCGGACGCAACCGGCGAGGAGATGGCCGGCGAGGAAGCGGCCGGCACGGGAGCCTCGGCCGCGACGGCGCGGGCGCAGCCGAGCGACACGGCCACAATCGTCACCGCGGCGCGGGCGGATCTCACGCCGGATCCTTCAGCAGGACTTCGATGCGCCGGTTGAGCGGGTTCGACGGATCCGTCCCCGGCCGAGCGCCGCGATCGGCGTAACCCTCGACGTGGCCGATGCGGGCATCGTCGAGGCCGCCGCGCACGAGCATGTAATGGGTGACCTGGGCCCGGTCGAGCGACAGGTGCCAGTTGTCGTAGCGCCCCGAGCGGTAGGGCTTGGAATCGGTGAAGCCGCGCACGATCACGGAGCCCGCTCGCCCCTTCATCAGCCTGGCCGTGCGCTCCATCAGCAGGACCACCTTGCGGCTGGGCACGGCCGAGCCGTTGGAGAACATGGAAAACACGGCGGTATCGGTGAAGGACACGAGCAGGCCTTCGGTTGTGCGGCGCACGTCGACCTGCGGCCCGTCGCGACCGCCGGCTCCCAGGGCGGCGAGCAGGGCCTTCGCCTCCGCGCTCTTCGCGTCCGGGCTTTTGGCCTCCGCGCTGCTGGCCTCCGGCCCCTTGATCCCTCCGCCCTTGGCGCCCACGGCTGGGGCGATCCCGGCCGCGTCCGGTCCGGCGCCTGGATTGTTCGCGACCGTCCTTTCGGCCGCGCCGGGTTTAACAGCGACCGGCTTGTCGGCGACCGGCTTGAGCGCGTCCCGTTTCGCGGCCGGGGGCGGCTCGTCGGAGGGCAGCGCGTCCTTGTCGCTGCTGCCGGCCTGCAAGGGCGGCGGCGGGGCGAAGGGGTCGCGGAAGGTTTCGCCGCCGTGGCGTCCGACGGCCGGCGTCGGCGGCGCGATCGGCGCCGGCCCCTCGCCGGGCGTCTTGGCGGCGGCGATTTCGGCGAGAGCCACGTAGGGGTTCTCCCGCAGCGTGGCGTCGAGCCGCTTTTCCCGCGCGGCCGGCGTTTCCTTGCCCGGCTTCTCCGCGCCGGGCTTGGCGTCGGCGCTGTCCTTGCTGGTCGTCTCCGGCTTGCCCTGCTTGTCGGCCTTGTCGTCGGCCTTCTTGGCATCGTCGGGGGTTGCGGTGATGCCGGACTCGTCCTTCTTGGTGTCGTGCAGGCCGCGCGGCTGGGTCGTCGCGTCGACGAGGCGGACGGGGTTGAAGTAGCGGGCGACCGAGGCGCGCGTCTTGTCGTTGGCCGATATCAGCCACATCACCAGGAAGAAGGCCATCATCGCCGTCATGAAGTCGGCGAAGGCGATCTTCCACACGCCGCCGTGGTGCTCGTCGTGGGCGCCGTGGCCGCCGCGGCGGATGATGACGATCTCCTGGTGCTTGCCGTCATCCGACATTTGAAGCGCTGGCCTCCGCGTTGCGTGTCGCTGTATTGGGTGCCGCCCGATCGAGGGCGACCTTGTCGAGGGTGTTCATTTCGAGGACAGCCATGGCGGCGGCGAGCCGCGTCTCGACGTGGGCGCCATCGGCGCTCATCGTGATCTCGGCGCCCTCGCCGACTTCAAAGGCGACGCCGGCCGCCTCGCCGCGGACCGAACGCACGGCGCCCAGGAGATCGGCCGGGCCGCGGACGGTGATCGCCGGGTGGGCGGGATCGGCGAGAAGCTGATCGAGCGCCGCCACGAGGCCGGCGAGGATGCGGGCGGTCACCGTTTGGCTGAGAAGGGGGCGGAGCACATCGGCGAGCCCCGCGCTCAGGGTGTCGCGGAGCGCGGCCGCGACCGCGGCGAGTTGCGCGTCCAGGGTTTCGGCGGCGGCGGCAACCCACTCGGCCCTGGCCGCCGCCACAGCCGTCGTGACGGCCGCGCGCAGGGCCGCCTCGTGGCGCGTCGTGTCCGTCGCCCGCTCGTCCTGCAGCCGCTGCAGCCTGACCTCGAAGCCAGCGGCGACGTCCGCGCCCGCCTGGGCGCCGGCCTCGGCGCGCGCGGCGGCGATGCGGCTCTCAAGCTCGTCGGGCCCCAGCGAGATGCGCGCCTCGCCCGGTCCGGGCTGAGGAGCGATCACCGGGGAAGGTTCGGAGAAGCGGACGAGGTGGCGCGACAGCGGCCCATCCATCAGGCGGCGCTCCCGCGCTGCACCCATTGCTTCAGGATGGCGGCGGCGTGGGTTTCGTCGAACTCGACCATCTGCTCCAGCCGGCGCTGCGGCGAGCGACGCGGCTTGGCCGTGACGTCCTCGATCAGGCTCCGCTCGATCCTGGCGTCGAGGGTCGGCAGCGCCTCCTCGCCCATCGCCGGCAGCGGCAGGGACTGCCCCAGGTTCTGCGCCAAGCTCTGACCCAAGTTCGGCCCCACGGTCTGCCCAGGGGCCGGCAGGCCGGCGGGCAGTTCCGGCAGCGATGCCAGCGAGGCGATCTCCGGCTCGGCCGGGGCAAGCGCCCGGGTGAGCGGCCGGATCGCGAACAGGATCAGCAGCACGGCGACGATCACAACGGTGAGGGCGTTGATCGCCGTGCCGGATTGGCGCAGCAGCACGTCGAGGATGGAGGCCGAGGGCACGGGGTCGAGGTCGTGGCCGGCGTCGGCGAAGTCCTCGGCGAGCACCTTGATGACGTCGCCGCGATCCTTGCGCAGGCCGGCGGCCGAGGCGACGAGGCTCTCGATGTCGGCGATCTTGGTTTCCAGCGCCGCCGGCGATCCCGCCGCAGCCGCCAGCGAGGCGCGGTTGACCAGAACGGCTATCGAAAGATGATCGATGCCGTAGCCGCCGCTCACCGTGGTGACGACCTTGGACGACAGCTCGTAGTTGGTCAGCTCCTCGCGCTTGGAGGAATCGTTGTTGGAGGTTCGGGCGTCGCCCTCCGACTTGCCCTTGTCGGACGGCAGCGCCGAGGTGACGGAGGTCGGCGCTTGGCTGGTGGCGTTCTGCGTCGTCTGGTTCTCCTTGACGACGCGGGTCGAGCGCTCGACCCGCCCGTCGGGGTTGTAGGTCGTCTCGTTGGTTTGGCGGTTGTCGGTGTTGAGCTTGGCCGTGACGCTGATCTGGAAGTTGTGCAGGCCGAGGTAGGGCGCCAGCTCCTTGCGGACGTTGTCCTGGATGTCCTTGGCCACCGTCTTTTCCAGGCCCAGCATCTTGCCGGGCGCCGCCTCGTCCGACTCGTTGCCCGACGACAGGAGCGTGCCGTCGGTGTTGAGCACGGTGACCTGATCGACCGTCATGCCGGGCACGGCGGCGGCGACGAGGTGGCGGATCGCCTGGCCCGTGCGGGCATCGGCGATGGCGTCGGTGCGGATCATCACGGAGGCCGAGGGCGGCTGCCGGGCGCGGCGGAACGAGCCCTCGTCGGGCAGCACGATGTGCACGCGCGCCGCGCGGATGCCGTTCATCAGCTGGATGGTGCGGGCGAGCTCGCCTTCCGTCGCCCGGACGCGGGTGACGTCCTGCATGAACGATGTCAGGCCGAGCGACCCCAGCTTGTCGTAGAGTTCGTAGCCGGAGTTGGCCGAGTGCGGCAGGCCCTTCTCGGCGAGCAGCATGCGGGCGCGGGCGGTTTCGGCGTAGCGCACCTTGACGCTGGCGCCATCGGCGGCGACGTCGAAGGGGATACCGGCCTCCGTCAGGGCCGAGCCGATGTTGGCGACATCCTGCCGGTCGAGACCGGCGTAGAGGATCTCAAAGGCCGGGCGGCTGAGATAATATCCGCCGAGGCCGACGATCGCGGCGATCGTGACGCCGATGACGGCAAGCGCCGTGAGCCGTCGCCAACCGAGCCTGGCGAGGCTTGCGAGAAGGAGTTGGAGCTGATCCTGAAGCATGCCCGCCAAGGTCGAGGCTTTGTGAGGCTCGACCTTGGCCGTGGAAGCTTGCGCGGACATGGATGGCGAACAGGCGCACGACCGGCCGCATCGCTGCGGCCGGCCATCGATCAGAACGGGAAGGGAAACCCCGTGCCCTGGCCGCGCCGGCGCCGTCGCGGATCGCGGCGCGGCGGCGTCGGTTCAAGTCAGCCCTGGAACAGCTTGAGAATGATCTGGCTGTTCTGGTTGGCGACCGACAGCGCCTGGACGCCGAGCTGCTGCTGCGTCTGCAGGGCGTTGAGGCGGGTCGAAGCCTCGTTGAGGTCGGCATCGACGAGCGAGCCGATGCCGGTGGTCAGCGAGTCCGACAGGGCCGAGGTGAAGGTCGACTGCTGGTCGATCGTCGCACCGGCCGAGCCCAGCGTCTCGGACGCCGTGTTGACGGCGGCCAGCGCCGTGCTGACCGTCTGCAGATCGGTCGTCAGGGCAGCCGAGGTGGTCGGCGTCGTGCCGCCGGTGACCGTGATCGCGGCTACGCCGGCAAGGGCGCCACCGCTGGCGGTGCTGAGGTTGGTCGATGTGGTGTCGACGAAAAGGTTCGTCACCTTGGCCGAGCTCGTTCCCGCGCCGGTCACACCGGAAACGAACGTCACGAAACTGTCGGACGCATTGGGCGCGCCGGTCTGGCCAGCGGACCCCTGGCTGCCGTCCAGCAGATTGACGCCGTTGAAGCTTGCCGTCGAGACGGCGGCTGCGAGCTGGTTGTTCAGCGCCGCGATCTGGGTGCCGATCGCGTTCAGGTCGGCGCCGGGCTGCTGGGCGGCGACGAGCTGGTTGGAGAGCGACTGCAGGGTCGAGGTGATGCCGGTGATCGCCGCCGTGGCCGTGCCGACGACCGACTTGCCGAGGTTCAACGCGTCGCTGACGGCACCCAGGTTGCCGACGTTGGTGCGCAGCGTGGTGGCGATGGAGAAGTAAGAGGCATTGTCCTCGGCGCTGGAGATCTTGAGGCCGGTGGAAACCTCGTTTTGAACCTGTGCCAGGCTCGCCTGAGTGGCGGCGAGGTTGGCGACGGCGGTCAGCGCCGAAGCGTTGGTGAGGATGCTGGACATCGGAGTTCGGTCCCTGTGTGAGATGGTGGGCGGGACATCCCGGATTGGAACCGGTACGGTTGAGCGGCGTGATGCCTTTGAACCCCGCTGGCGGTTGCGGCGAAGGTCCAATCTTCCATGGACTTAGAATGCAGCAGGGATCCTTGCGCAACCGTGAAGATGCCCGCGCACCCGCGCTCCCCCGACGTCAGCGCGCCGGGTTAAGTGACGTCAATCCTAACGAAGCCTCAATTTTCCCCGGCTCACGAATATGAGCGGATGAGGTTGCCCACCAGCAGGTTCCAGCCGTCGATGAGCACGAAGAACAGCAGCTTCATCGGCAGCGAGATGATCGCCGGCGACAGCATCATCATGCCCATCGACATGGTCACGGTGGCAACGATCATGTCGATCACCAGGAAGGGCAGCACGATCAGGAAGCCGATCTCGAAGCCGCGGCGGATCTCCGAGATCATGAAGGCCGGGATCAGGATGCGCAGGTCGACGGTCGTCTTGTCGGTCGTCTTGATGGAGCTTTGCGCGAGGTCGTCGAAGAGCTTGAGGTCCTTGTCGCGGACCTGAGCCAGCATGAACTGGCGAAACGGCGCGATGATCTTGGGGTAGGCGTCGGTTTCGCTGAGCTGGTTGTCGATGAGCGGCTTGAGGCCGGTCTGCCAGGATCGGTCAAAGGTCGGCGCCATCACGAAGAAGGTCATGAACAGCGACAAGGAGATCAGGATCAGGTTCGCCGGCGTGGTCTGCAGGCCGAGCCCGGAGCGCAGGAACGAGAAGGCGATGGCGAACCTCGTGAAGCTCGTCACCATGACGAGCAGCCCCGGCGCGATCGAGAGCACGGTCAGGATGCCGACGATCTGCACGATGCGCCCGGTCGCCGTGCTTCCGGCGGCGGGAACGAGCGAATTGAGGTCGGGCGTCTGCGCCAGGGCGGCGCACGGCAGGCCGGCCAGCACCAGGGTGCAGGCGGCAAGAAGCAGGCGGCGCCGGGACGAGGTCCACCCCGCCGGGCCGGCAACGCGGGTGGTGGAAGCGCTTTTCATCGGAGGCAAAGGTCCTTCGCGGCTCGGCGGATGGCTCCATCAGGGGCTCGATGGGAGAGCTCATTGCACGACGAGGTTCTCGATCATCACTTCGCGGACCTTGCCGTCCGAGCGCGTGCGGACGCGGTCGTTGAGATCCTCGCGCAACGCCTGCAGGCCGCTGGCGCCCTGCAGCTGGGACACCCTCAGCGTCTTCAGAAAGGCGACGATGTCGTCGGTGATCTGGGCGGCGAGCACGTCGGGCATCTCCACCGCCTTTTTGGGGTAGATGATCGCGACCTGCAGCCTGACGCGCGTTTCCGCCGGCTCGGCGAGATTGGTGACGATGGGCGACAGTTCGCGAAGCTGCGTGTCGCCGGCATAGGGCGAGGGCTTGGGGGCCGCCTCCGCCGCGGCGGCAGCTGCAGCGGGCACGGCCTGGAGCTTGCCGGCGATCACCTTGCCCATCAGGCCGCCGCCGATGGCGGCGAGCACCGTCAGCGCCGCCACCGTGACGATGAGCGCGGACTTGCGAGGCTTCTTGTCAGCCCCGTTGGCCGGCTTGCCGGACGCCTTCGCCATCGATCTCTTCCCCGGTGCCGGCCCGCAGGACCCTGGATCGGAGCCGTCCCGAACCAGTGGAGCGCAACGTGCGCGGCGGTTTTCGGTCCGATGTTCTAGAAAGGCTTGACCGCATCGTAGATCTGCTGGCCCCAGGCCGGCTGCTGCACTTCGGTGAGGCGGCCGCGGCCGCCGTAGGAGATGCGGGCCTCGGCGATCTTCTCGTAGGAGATCGTGTTGTCCTTGGAAATGTCGCGCGGCCGCACCAGGCCGGCGACGTAGACCTGCCGGATCTCGAAGTTCACCCTGACCTCCTGCGAGCCGCTGACCACGAGGTTGCCGTTGGGCAGCACCTCGGTGACCACGGCGGCGACGGAACTCTGGATCTTCTCCGACCTGTCGATGGTGCCCTGGCCGTTGGCCGAGCTTTTCGAAGCGCTGGTGAGCTGGCCGGTGAGGGCGAGGCTGCCGATCGAAAGGTTGGGCTGGTTCGAAACCTCGGAGTCGAGCGAGCGGTCGGTGGTGTTGCCCAGCGTCGCCTTGTCGTTGATGGAGATGAGGATGGTCAGCACGTCGCCGCGCTTCATCGCGCGCGGGTCCCGGTACAGGCTGGAGCCGTCCTGGTAGAGCGAGTTGAAGGCGGTCGGCTGCGTCGGCGATCCCGATCCCTGGTGCGGCACCACGTTGGGCTGCAGGCCGGAGCCGACCGGCGTCAGGGTCGGCTCGCGCGCGATCTCCTGCGGACGGGTCGCGCAGCCGGCGAGAACGAGCGACAGCCCGGCGGCGGCGGCCCAGGACGACGCGTGAGGCGGTTTCGCCATCGCCTCAAAGCTTCTTGGCGGGCGCGGGCCCGGTGGCGGCGATCAGCGCGGCGAGCTTGGCCGCCCGCTCGGGCACGATCTCGTTGAAGATGGCGCTGGCCTGCCGGGGGGCCAGCTGCGTCAGCACGGCGGCGGCCATGTCGTCGTCCAGCGTCGAAATCTGCACCGCCGCCGTTTCCGGCCGCATCTTGGCGTAGATGCCGACGAGCTTCTCGCCGGCCTTCTTCTCGATCTCCGCCCGCTTCTCGGCCCAGCCGCGCAGCTCGGCCGTCTTGGCGTCCAGGGCCTGGATGCCCGCCTTGATGCGCGCTTCGAGGTCGTTGAGCCTGGCCGTCTGCCAGGCGATGCGCGCGTCGCTGGCGGCGACGGCGATATTGGCGCAGTAGGTCTTCACGTCGCGCGAGGGGGCCTCGTCGGCGCCGGCGGCGGCCACCAGCGGCGCGCCGGCCAGGGT
>CALMGA010000547.1 GCA_937863205.1 uncultured Beijerinckiaceae bacterium
CGCGGCCTGGCATTTGGCGCAGTGCCGGTTGCGGCAGCTGTTGAAGGAGACGCGGAGCGAGCCGCAGTCCTCGCAAGCGTCCACATGGCCGCCGAGCGCTGCCGTGCGGCAGGTCTCGACCGCCGACATCACCTTCAGCTCGGCGAGGCTGAGGTGACCGGCCCGCGCGGCGCGGTAGGCGGGGCCATGGCGGCGGAAGACGTCGGCGACCTCCAGCATGGAGGCCGCCGTTCGTCAGCCGCCGGGCACCACCTGGTCGGGCGTGAATAGGCCGAGCCTGTCGAGCGGGCTGGTCACCGCGCGTGCCGTTCGCGTCGCCACCTTGGTGTAGAAGGCGGTGTTCTCCAGCTTGGCGTGACCGAGCAGGGCCTGGATGACGCGGATGTCGACGCCGTCCTCCAGCAAGTGCGTCGCGAAGCTGTGGCGCAGCGTATGCGGACCGACCCGCTTGGCGATCTCCGCCGCTCGCGCCGCCTCGACAACGATCCGATACAGGTGCCGGGTGCTGACCGGCTTGCCCGCATGCTGGCCCGGGAACAGCCAGCCGCCGCGGTGCATCACGCCCTGCTGCCGCCCCAGCATCCACCACCGGCGTAGCAGCGTGAGCAGATCCGCCGGGAGCATGGCATTGCGATACTGGCCGCCCTTGCCGCGCTCCACCCGGAGCAGCATGCGCTCGCTGTCGACGTCGGCGACCTTGAGGCTGGCGACCTCGGCGACGCGCAGCCCGGCGCCGTAGGCCACAGACAGTGCCGCCTGATGCTTCAGGCAGGTGGTGGCGTTCAACAGCCTGGCGACCTCATCGAGGCTGAGCACCACCGGCAGCTTGCGCGGCTGCGTGATCCGGACCAGCCTTCGCGCGAGGTCGGGCCGGTCCAGCGTGTGAGTGAAGAAGAACCGCAGTGCCGAGGCGATGGAGTTCATCGTCGGCACCGGGACGCCCGTCCCCTGCTGCTCGACCTGGAAACGGCGCAGGTCCTCTGCCGTGGCGGTGCCGGGCGAGCGGCCGAGAAAAGTGGCAAGGCGGCCGACGTCGCGGAGGTAGTTGCGTTGCGTCTCCGGCGAGAACCGGCGCATGGCCATGTCGTCGATCAGGCGCTGACGCAGCGGGCTGATCGGAGTAGCGGGAGGCAGGTTGTTCATCGGGCGGCTCCTTGGTGGAGCCGCGATGCTCTGGTCGCGCTTGGCCTCGCTCAATCCGCCCGTGCGGCGTGACCCTCTACTTCACCGCCGCCGCGATGCCTTCCCGCGAAGCGGGTTCGTTCATCGGCCAGCTTCAGTCATTGGCCCGCATCAGGAGTCGCGAGTGCTTTGGTGCGGAGAAGCGACCTTCGACGGCGTACGGCATCGGGCTAGGTCGACAGCGCCGGGGAGGCACCCTGACGTGCATCGATCAACCCCGGTCGCTATGGAGCGTCTGGAGAAGATGCTTTCAGCCCCCTTGATCGAAGACCGCCCCATGATCCTCGATCACCTGCAGGTTGTGACCCGACGAACCGCGCAGCACCATCTCCACCTCGGACTTCCCGCTCCAGCAGATGATCGCGTCCAGCGCTTCGGCATACACGTCGCCGTGCACGAGCAGTTCGGCGCCAGCCCGGGGGACAATCGTCGGATCGCTTGCCGACCGTTTGAAATAACCACCCGCCAGGAACGCCCAATCGAGCTTGTGCAACGCCGCGGGTCCAGCCTGGAACACGGCATCTCGGTTCAACGGCATGCGATCGACGACGACCACTGCCATCAGGTGATCGAGCACGCGCCTGGTCGTCGATCGCAGGATGACGAGATCGCTGTTGGCGATCTTGGCCATGCCCTTGTAGCCTGTCGCGACGGCCATGGCCGCCGGCGTGCGCGTCGCAAAGGTGAACGGTACGAAAGCGCCCAGCATAGGCCTGCTCGGCAGGGGCACCTGGAAGCGCCGTCGCGACGCAAGGATGCCAGGATCCCAGATCGCCGGAACGCCAGGGTCAGCGCGGGCAGGGGTCGCGATGAACCCCGTGGCCGCGAAGCCAGCGAGGCTGAGACGGTGCGCGGTGTGGTAGACCGGCTGATCCAGAGGGTCGATAGTCGTCGCTGCTGATGGCATGGCACCTCTCCGATCTTGTCGGAGGGCCTGCGAGCAGCTCGGCGCGCAATCCTCCGAATAAGGAGATGCGCGGCCTAACCCGAAGACGACCCATCACACGCCGTCGTTGTCAGCAAACGGGATCTTGCCGGTCGCTACCGGCCAACTCCAGCGATTCAGCGCTTATTCCTTCCCAGGCCGGTGTCATGCATCGGCGCTGCCGCATCGGTGCCACGTCGCCACGCATTGTTCTGACCTCCTGATGACCTCTGACCAGCCACGACCTCATCGCGGACAGGGAGGATCGCACACCTGACACACGCGTAGGCGTTGCGGCGTCGACAAGCTGGTGCTGACAGAAGCTGAGGTGATCATCGGGTCAGCGGACCGGAACCGCTGCCATCGTGGAGCATGTGTCTCTCGAGCGGTGCGCGTCGGCTGTGGAGAACTCTGGTAGGAATGGCGGTAGGAACGCCACTCCGGAACAGGGCTAAGGCCCTGTGCAAGTTGAAGTTGGAGCTGAGATCCCTTCCTCGCACTCTGTGGAGATCGACCTCAGACTCCGCGCCGAACCACACCGACACACCCCTGCGCGGCAGCCCGGCGCTTGCCGGCGCCGTTGGTGAACACAGCTTGATGGCTCAAGTCTGACTGCCACCGCGCCGCTGCGCCTTCGCCTCCTTCGTGCGGCCCGGGTGAGAGAACGGCGCGGTGCGCTTCGCCGCCACCCAGGGCACAAGCCGCAACGGCATCGGCTGAAGGTGCCCCGTGACGACCGGCAGCTTCAGGATGGCATCGTAGAGAAC
>CALMGA010000548.1 GCA_937863205.1 uncultured Beijerinckiaceae bacterium
GGGTAACGGCGATCATGGTGGCCTCGCATGGAGAAGCGCCCGCGGGGTGCGGAGCGCTTCGGGGCGAGGCGGCGATGTGACACGGGAGATGTAGCTCCTGCGTCATGGGCTGTCGATAGCGCCGGCAGCCCAGGGATCGGTCTGCGTCCGCTTCTGGCGCAGCCGATCGCTGCCCAGAGATGCTCACATCCGATCAGATACCGGACGGTTTGGGCGGCGACACCATTCAGTGTGAGAAGCCGGCCTCGTCATAGTACCGTCGGTACAGCCATGCCGCCCGTCGCTCGATGACATCCTGGAATGCGATGAGGCGCTCACGCGACCAAGGTCCAGATGGGGATGCCGGCTCGACCTCGCCCCAAGCGGTGGTCCAAGCCGCCGCTTGCGCGCTCTCAAAGCAGTCGCTGTCTTTCAGCGCTTTCAGCTTCCCATCCTCGCCGTGCCAATGACCATCCCTCCATCTGCGATTGTCCGAGAAGCTGACGAGCCACTTGTTGCCGATGCTGTTGCCGAGATCGAAGCGGGAGTCTCGCATCGAGTTCAGTTCCTGCTCAGTCATAGCATGCGAATTTCTGAGGGCAGTCGCGACAGGCGTCCAGTTGCCGCCCCACCCAACTTGAGGGAGGATGTGGTCGATGTCGTAAGGCGTCTCGTCGTCCCGTCCGGAGGTTGGATCGAAGTCGCCGAAGGATCTCTCAAGCTCGGACCGGTCCAGCCACTCCAGCACGCGCGCACCGTTCCACCACCACGCCCTCGCGAACTCGGTCAAGTTGCCGCCGACCGGGAAACGCTCGGCGGCGGATCGCCAGGCCGGACGAACATTGCCAGCGACGAGGAACGCGGCCATCTCGTCCGGTGCGGGCATCGCCTCTGCAACCTGTTGCTTAACGAGTTCTTCGGATAGGGCGCGGAACGGCACGTCGGCTTCCCCCGCGTTGAGCCTGCCGCGGATAATGTCGAAGCAAATGTTGCTCGCCCTCGTGGCGTTGGTGACGCAAAAGCTCCAGAACAGCACGAAGCGGATCATCTCCGCCCGCGCCTCGAAGATCGCTTCGGGCGGGAGCATGTTGGCGATGATCCACAGCAGCAGCACCTGCACGAGGTCCGGCGACAGCCGCGTCGACATTACCTTAGGGATGCCGGGGTCCTTTGGGTTCGATCGGCCGTTATAGGCAAGCGTCTGGAAAAGGGCACCGAAGGCGCCGGCGAAGCGGCCGGCCGATGCCGCCCCGTTCCCGACCGGAAGGATCGAGGAAAGCTGCGTCATCAGAGATGACTCGCCAGCAATCTCCCGCGCCAGGGCGGCGACGTCGGGCAGCGCATTGCCCTTGTCCGTCAGAGCGTTCGCGATCCTGATCGCGCTGGCGGCGATCTTCACCGGCGGTAGCACCCGCCCAATGCGGGCCGATGGGCCGGCAGACCCGCCGTCGTAGATGCTGGCGATCGCATCATGCACGCGGGGCTCATGGTGCTTGTAGATGGAGAAGAGACGCTCCTCGGTCGACAGCGGCGTGCCGCCCGCCCCGATGCGATCGAACAGGATCGGCAGTGCGTCCCGATCGACCTTGACTTTCACGAGCGCGACCTGCGCCGCCTTGAAGAGGCCGAAGGCCTCATTCAGGCTGAGTAACGCGTCGCGATGAGCGCCTTTGGTGACCCGAAGCATTTGCCCGATGCGGTCTTCCTCCGCCGCCGCTCGCCATGCTTCCAAGAGTCTGTGCAGCGGGAAGAGCGCCGCCTGTCCTCTTTTCGCCTTGTACGGCAGGGGAGGCCAACCGTCCTCCCAGCCCTCGATGTGCCGCAGGGGTGCCAACGTTCTATCGAAAAAGCCGGCGAAGAGTTCGTGCGTGTAGGCCACCCGTCCAGCGTTGAGGATGAGGTGTCCGTTCGGCTCATCCGGCTCGATCTCCAGCCGAGCCTTGCGGCGGTCATCGATGCCGAGCTTCCCGCCCGTCTCCGGGGCATAGCCGAAGGGCTGGCTCTCCGACGTCAGGTGAAGGGCGAAGCAATGAGTCTTCGGCGTGCCCGCGAGGTCGATCCACAGGCATTGCCGGTCGCCGAGCTTCCCGTCGCAACCCATGCCGGTGCCGAGGAGAAGCGCGCGGAGGCGCTGCTGCCCGTCAAGCAGGTTCCATCCCTTGCTGACCTCGACATTTCTGGAATTAGGTGCCACTCCGCGGACCAACTCGCCGGATGGACGCTCCACAACCAGGAAAGTGCCGATCGGCAGGCCGCGCAGCACGGAGTCCCACAGATCGAGGATCTGTTTCGGCGTCCAGACCGCTGTGCGCTGCACCGGCGGCAGCTTGAGGGCGCCAACCTTGACATTCACCGGGGCACCCTTTTCAGACTTTTCGTACCAGTCGAGCAAATCGCTGAGTTGCATACCCTCGACCTGCTCATTTCCCTGCTTGCTGAATAGCTCGTCCATAAACGTCTCCAACAGTAGAAAGATAATAACATAATTGAAATTAGCCTCTGACGATGCCCCGTCTGCTTCGGAGGCATCTGAACAGCACCTTTGGTACGGAAGAAAGCTGACCCTTTCTAATAGACCCTCGCGCTCTAAAGTGTCTATGAGAGCGCAAGCTCATCGTGCCCCCAGACGAACCCGATCCGCCCCCGTCCTACCCCCGGCTTCGCCGCCATCTCCGCCGCCAGCATCGCGACCAACCGCTCCGGCGCCCGCTCGCCGAGCAGCGCCGCCTTGCGCGCCACCACGGCGATGTCGCCGGGCGTCAGCACGTCGAGCCAGTCGAGCGCGCGGCATGACAGGGCCGCGAGCACGTGGCGGGTGAGGACCTGCTGTTCGAATCTGTCCACTGGGGCTCCGGGATGCGCAACGGCGCGGCCGGGCCGGACGGCCCTGCCGATCATACCCGTCACCCGCGCATGGTGGTGTCGTCCTGCTACAAGCCACTCGCCGCGGCTTGCCGGCCAATGCAAACGTTTGTGCCACTCGTGCACGTCAGAAACGGACGTACGGATGCGCTGGCAAAAGCCCGAGCTGCTCC
>CALMGA010000549.1:0-719 GCA_937863205.1 uncultured Beijerinckiaceae bacterium
TGCGCTCGATGCCGGCGCGCTACGCCTTCCTCGACGAGGTCGACGCCTATCCCGGCGACGTCGACGGTGAGGGCGATGTGGTCGCGCTGGTGGCGAACCGCACCACGACCTTCGGACGCTCGTCCAAGCTGTTCCTGGTCTCGACACCGACCGTCCACGGCGAGAGCCGGATCGAGCGCGAGTTCGAGGCCTCCGACCAGCGTCGCTATTTCGTGCCGTGCCCGCATCCCGGTTGCGGGAACCTGCAGTGGCTGCGCTGGGAGAACCTGCGCTGGACCCCCGGTCAGCCGGCGACGGCGCGCTACCTGTGCGCGGCCGAGAGTTGCGGTCGGCCCATCGAGGAGCGGCACAAGGGCTGGATGCTGGATCCGGCGAACGGCGCGGAATGGCGCGCCACCGCCGAGCCGAGGGACCCGGGCTGCGTCGGTTTCCACATCTCGGGCCTGTACTCGCCGCCGGGCTGGCTCTCCTGGGAGGAGATGGCGCGGGAATGGGAGGCGGCGCAAGGTAACGCTTCGGCGCTGAAGGCCTTCAAGAACACCCGTCTGGGCGAGACCTGGTTCGAGCACGCCGACACCGTCGAGTGGGAGCGTATCTACGAGCGCCGCGAGACCTGGAAGCCCGGCACGCTGCCAGCCGGCGTCACCATCCTCAACGCCGCAGTCGACGTGCAGCAGAACCCGCCCCGCCTCGAGTTGCACGTCGGGGGCTGGGGCGAG
>CALMGA010000549.1:729-3085 GCA_937863205.1 uncultured Beijerinckiaceae bacterium
TGTTCACGGCCGAACTGTACGCCCTCCTGGCGCTGCCGCGACCGACTGACGAGGAGATCGCTGCCGACGGGTTCCCGCCCGGAACCGTGCACGTGCCGGATTTCCTCGACGCGGAGTGGTGCAAGCAGATCGTCGCCGAGGAGCGCAGGCGCACCAAGGCGGGACGGTTCGAGTGGGTCAAGGTCCACCAGGCCAACGAGGCGCTGGATTGCCGAGTGTACGCCCGCGCCGCGCTATGGGTGATGGGCGTCGCGGCGTGGAAGCCGGAACGGTGGCGGCTGATGCGCGAGCGCAGGGGGCTGGAAGGCGCGGCGAAGCAGGCTGCCCTGCAGGTCCCGCGTAGTCCGCGCGAGCAGGCCGAGCGCGACCGAACCGCGACCGCAAGGACCGGCGCGGATGGGTCGATGCGGCCCCGGTCACCGCGCGAGCAGGCGGAACTGGCCCGGCTCGGTACCATCAACGGCATGCCTGTTACGGCGGCGAAACCGCCACTCCCCGACCAGTCCGGCGAGGCGCCCGCCGGCACCTGGGCGGCGCTTCTCAAGAAGGACTGACCATGGCCTTCACCACCGGCTTCACCACCGGCTTCACGACCGGCTTCACCGCTGTGCAGCTCTCCCAACTCGAGGCCAACCTCGCGCTCGGCGTCCTTTCGATCGATCACAACGGCAAGAAGACGACGTTTCAGTCGGCGACGGACATGCTCGACCTGCGCGACCACATCAAGTCCGAGCTGGCGGCCGCCGCGCAGGGATCGACACCGCAGCGGGGCTCCTGCATGTCGCGCCCGACGATCTTCATCCGCTGACCGGCTCGATGAACGCCGTCGATCGCGTCGTCGGCTATTTCTCGCCGGCTACGGGCTTGGCGCGCGCCAAGGCGCGGCAGCAGCTCGCGGCCAGCCAGCGCTTCTACGACGCCGCGAAGCCCGGCAGGCAGACCGCCGGCTGGCGGCGTCCTTTCACCTCGGCGGCGAGCGAGACTTACGCCGGCCTGCCGTGGCTGCGGGCCAGCGCACACGATCTCGGCCGCAACAACCCCCATGCCGTCAAGGCGATCTCATCACTCGCCACCGGACTGATCGGTTCCGGCATCCGTCCCCAGGCCAACACCGGCAACAAGCGCCTCAACAGGAAGGTCGACGCGCTCGCCAAGCAGTTCTTCCGCGAGATGGACGTCGATGGCGTCACGAAGAACTTCGCCGGTTTCCAGGTGCTGCTCGCCCGCGCATTCCTCGAGGGCGGCGAGGCGGTGCTCCGCCGCTACGTGCGGCCGACCTCCGCCAGCCTTGCGGTGCCGTTGCAGTTCGGGCTGCTCGAGGGCGACTTCATCGACAACCAGATGAACACGAGCCTGTCGAACGGCAACCGCGTCGTCCAGGGCATCGAGTTCGACCCCAAAAGACGCATCCGCGTCGCGTACCACATGTTCAAGGAGCATCCGGGCGACACCTACATGGGCTCGCTCGAAGGCGCCTACGAGCGCGTGCCGGTACCGGCGAGCGATGTCCGCCTCGTCTTCGAGCCGCAACGACCCGGCCAGATCCGCGGCGTGCCGTGGATCACGCCGATTCTGATGAGGGCCAAGCTCCTCGACGATTACGAGGAGGCCGAACGGCAGCGCAAGCGGACTGAGTCTTCGATCAACGCCGTGGTGACCGGCAACTCGGAGGTCGCCGACGGCGACAGCCCCGCGATCACCTCGCTCTTCCCGACCGTGACCGATGCCGATGGCCGGGTGATGGAGGTCGTGACCCCGGGTAGCATCGTCTATGCCCGCAACACCACCAAGGTGGAGTTCCCCGAAGTCGCCGACGCGATGGGCTACGCGCCCTACAAGCGGTCCGAACTGCAGTCGATCGCCGCCGGGGCGCGCTCCTCCTACGAGCTCGTCTCCGGCGACCTCTCGCAGACCAGCTACTCCTCAGCGCAGTTCGGCCTGCTCGACTACCGCGCCATGGTCGACCAGATCCGCCAGACCATCATCATCCCCGACCTCGACTGGATCTGGCGCGAGATGATCGCGATGGCGATCGTCGCCGGCAAGCTGCCGGAGGGGACATCCAGCGACGCCGAGTGGCACGCGCCGCCCTGGCTGCCGATCGATCCGCAGAAGCAGGCCGCCGCCGACCTGATGGACATCCGCTCCGGCAAGAAGACGCTGCGCGAGGTGGTGATCGCGCGGGGCAAGGACTTCGGCGACCACCTCGACGAGATCGAGAGCTGCAACAAGGCGCTCGACAAGAAGAAGATCATCCTCGACTCGGACCCTCGGCGCACCGATCAGCGCGGCGTCGAGCAGCAGGATGCCGCCGCGGTGAAGGACCTCTACTTCCACGGCGCCTGCCTTGAAGCGC
>CALMGA010000549.1:3095-3719 GCA_937863205.1 uncultured Beijerinckiaceae bacterium
AGGATGGCGGCCAGTCCGCGCCCGACGGCAACCCCGACCAGGCCTGACGCCATTTTCCCAAGGATCGCTGCCATGCCCGACAGAGTGCTGCTCCCGCAGCATGAGCTGCGCGCCCTGCTGCGCACCGACAGCTTCGACGAGGCCACCAACTCGATCGAGCTGATCTGGACGACCGGCGCGGCCGTGCTGCGCTGGGATTGGGATGAAGGCTACTACCTGGAAAGCCTCGATCTCTCGCCCAAGGCGGTGCGCCTCGACCGAATGAACGCCGGCGCCTCCTTCCTGAACAGCCACTCGAGCTGGGACCTCGCGGACGTCATCGGCCGCGTGCTGCCGGGCTCGGCCAGCGTCGACGGCAATCATGGCCTCTGCCGCGTAGGCATGTCGGGCGATCCCGCCAAGGCCGGGATCGTCGCCGACGTCCGCGCCGGCATCATCGGCAACGTCTCGGTCGGCTACATCGTGCACGCGATGGAGTGGACCGAGGGCAAGGACGGCGCGGCCGCCACTTGCCGGGTGACGGATTGGGAGCCCTTCGAAGTCTCCGCCGTACCGGTGCCGGCCGACTTCAAGGCGCAGACCCGGGCGGCGAACGGCAAGCCCACCGAGCGCGGCGCCGTGCAT
>CALMGA010000550.1 GCA_937863205.1 uncultured Beijerinckiaceae bacterium
GCCTTGGACGTGCCGGCGGCGCTGCGACGATACGAGGCCGAGCGCCTGCCGGTGGCGCGGGACATGGTGGAGCATGGCCGCTGGCTTGGCCGTCATCTCGATCCGGCCAACGGTCCCGGCGGCACCGCGCCGGGCGAGGATCAGGCCACCGACACGCTGCTCGGCGTCAGCGCGCGGGCGATGGCGGGGTAGGTCGGCCGACTTCGGGGATTGCTGCTCGCGTCAGCCGATCGCCGCCACGATCTTCTGGGCGGCGTCGTCGAGGTCGTCGGCGGGGATCACGTTGAGGCCGGACCTGCCGATGATCTCCTTGCCGAGATCCACGTTGGTACCCTCCAGCCGCACGACCAGCGGGACCTTCAGGCCGACTTGCCTGACGGCGGCGATCACGCCCTCGGCGATGATGTCGCATTTCATGATGCCGCCGAAGATGTTGACCAGGATGCCTTTGACGTTGGGATCGGCGGTGATGATCTTGAAGGCGGCCGTGACCTTCTCCCGGGTGGCGCCGCCGCCGACGTCGAGGAAGTTGGCCGGCGCCTGTCCGTAGAGCTTGATGATGTCCATGGTGGCCATGGCGAGGCCGGCGCCGTTCACCATGCAGCCGATGGTGCCATCCAGCGTGACGTAGCTGAGGTCGTATTTGGAGGCTTCGATCTCCTTGGCGTCCTCCTCCGTCTCGTCGCGCAAGGCGGCGATGTCGGGATGGCGGTAGAGGGCGTTGCCGTCGAAGGAGATCTTGGCGTCGAGGCAGAGCAGGTCGCCGCCGGCCGAAACGATCAGGGGGTTGATCTCCAGCATCGACATATCCTTGGCGACGAAGGCCGCGTAGAGTTGTCCGACGATCCTTCCCACCTGTTTGGCTTGGTCGCCTTCGAGGCCCAGCGCCTTGGCGACCGTGCGGCCGTGATGGGCCTGCACGCCGGTCGCGGGATCGACGGAGAAGGTGGTGATGCGCTCGGGATGGGCGTGGGCCACCTCCTCGATGTCCATGCCGCCTTCGGTGGACACCACGAAGGACACGCGGCTGGTTTCCCGATCGACCAGGATCGACAGATAGAACTCCTTGGCGATGGCTGATCCGTCCTCGACGTAGACGCGGTTGACCTGCCGCCCGGCCGGGCCGGTCTGCACCGTCACCAGGGTGCGACCGAGGATCTGGGCGACGCTTTCCTTCACCTCGGCGACCGAGCGTACGACGCGCACGCCCCCCTTGGTGCCGGCCTCGGGCTCCTTGAAGGTGCCCTTGCCGCGCCCGCCGGCGTGGATCTGCGACTTGACCACCCAGACCGGACCGCCGAGTTCCCTCGCGGCGGCGTCCGCCTCCTCGGGCTTCATCACCGGCACGCCGCGCGGCACGGGCACCCCGAACTGCCGTAGCACGGCCTTGGCCTGGTATTCGTGGATGTTCATGAGGCGCAGCTCCGGCTCGCGATCGAGATTGATCCCGGCTCTCCTAAGCCGGTTCGCGTTGGCAGGCCAACGCTTCATCCGCTTGGCTTTCTGACAAGCCGCAGGTTTGATCGCGAAACCGCGGGGCGCTTTTGCGAAACCTGCTTCGACCTGCGCGCGACGCGCTGCAATCGCGCTGGAACGGTGGTCCTGTTCGACGGCCAAGGATCGTCGGACCCGCTCGAAGACGAAGATCGCCGACCCGGCTGCTGTCGAAGCCGTACGGCCTGACCCGACAGGGGCTCGGCTGCGATCCCGCCACAGGCCCGATCAGGCCGATCCTGTCGTTCAGGTGAAACGGCGAGGTCGGGTCGACGGGTAAGCTGCGGCCGGCAGTCCTGGAATGAAGCAACTGTGTTGAATTTCCGGATCCCCGTCCTGGAGGCCGATCTGCAAAACAGAATAAATCTTCAACAATCGTTCTACGACTTCTGTCTAATAGAAACTTTTTTGCAGAGTTTTCCCTCTTGGGAGATTGACAGCAAATATTATATCCACGCAAAAACAGTCCTGCGGTATGGATGAGCCGTTGATAGACCCGTGTGGGGAATGCGGGTCTGCCAGTAATGGAGTACGACATTGAAAAAATTGAGTGTGTGCTGCGCAGCTTTGGCAGGCCTTGCGCTTCCTTCCATGGCCAGGGCCGACGTGCGGATCGTCGCAGGTCCTGAGCCTGTCCAGACCTACACTGTCTGCAACCACAGCGCCCTGTATTCGATCAACGATCGCGCGGTGAAGCTGAAGTCGGGCGGACGGACCTTTACGGACCTCGGCGACACATTCGTCATCGGCTACAGCCCGGACGTTTTCCTGCAAACGAAGCGGTTGGTGCGGCACTCCTACCGGTCGCTCTCGGCGTCCGGTTCCTGCGAATAGCTGTTCCGAGCAAACAAGCCTGAGCTGGAGATTGTCGGTCTCCAGCTCGTTCGCCGCCGGGCCGAGCGGCCCTCAGTTGCGAACCGAGTACGTCCTGTTCTGTTGCTTCCCGGACTCCAGCAGCCGGGCGAGATCCGTGCTGCGGATGCTGATGTAACCGTCGCCATTGACGACGCAGGCGCGCTTGATGATGCCTCGCGATCGACTCAGATCCCGATTGAGCCGGAGCTGCTTGGCCAGAGCCGCGAGTGTTATGGGATCATCAACGATCGCCACCTCCTCGCTCCTGCGCCCGGCGACGATTCCGGTTTCGGTGATGGCGATCCGATCGATCGTTTGACAGAACTTCAGGACTCCGCCGGTTCCCGAAATGAGGTTCGTGCAATTGGCGGCCGAGAATGGGACCGTCGCGCAATTCGCCAACCCGAGGCAGGACGCCAGCAGACCGATCTTCTTCAGCATCCAGCCGCTCCTCGCGATCGGGCGCTGATTTAGTTAGGGATGGTTAACGAATGGTTAACGGCGGATTTGCCGGATCCGCGGGCTCGTCACCGCCGATCGGACGAAGCGGCGAACCTCGCTGCTCAGGCCATAGCCAAGTCGCCGTCTCAATCCTATACTTTCTATGTACTCAGAAAGACTTGACAGCCGAGAGCACGATGGACAACACCATTTGGGTTCTTCGTGTCTGTTGAGTGCTTATCGTGTACAAACAACGTCCGAATCCGCGCGTCATCCTTTGCGTCGGCGTCGCCGTGATGCTGGCATCCTGCGCCGCCGTTGGCAGCGACGCTGACCTACAGCGGCAGACGGTCAGGACGGAAACCACCGCCGCAACCATCACTCCGAAGCCGAGCGCGGCTCTGTCCGACCCTTCCGTCACGACGACCCGAAGCGCCTCGGAGTATTACCACGACCTCGAACGCTGCCGCGCCAGCACGGCCGCGACGATGGGAGCGGCGGGCCCCAACGACAATGTCGCCGCCCTGAAAAGAGCCTTGCAGGACGATCCCGGCGGCAAGACCGTGACCGCCGCCTATCTGCCAACCGACCGGGCCGTCGTGCGCGACCGCGCCGTCAAGGCCTGCCTTTCGAAGAAGGGCTATACCGTCAACTGACCGCGCCGGCTGTCCGCGGGCAGGTCGGGCGGCGCGTCTTCGGCTTGCGGTCGTCCATCATGCGGACGGGCGTCGCGCGGCGTGCCTGCTGGAACCAGCCTGCCCACCGCTTCTTCCGTTCCTCGTGCCGCATGATGAAAGAGCTGCCGTTTCCGTCGATTCGGGCCGGCACAGCTCAGGAACCACGCGTCCAGCGCAACGGGCGCGGCAGCCCTCCGCCGCCGGCGGCGGGGCCGATCGCCGAGTCCATGAAGTCGTGGGTCGCGCGCGGCGAGCTTACGCGTCGTTCACCAGCCATCCCTTATGCTCGACCGAAGTCTGTCGCCCGACATCGGCTCGTTGCCGGCCGGGTCCTTGTCCGTGTTCGGGTCGTCTGCGCCCATCCGCAGGCGAACCCGAACCAGCTGAAGCGATCTCCCATGCCGCCGAGCATTTCCCTGGAAGAGGTTGGGCGCGCCCTCGAACGGCGATCCTACCGGCTCGCCTTCGCCCCGGCGCTGGAAGCCCGGTTCGAGGCGGACACCTCACGCGCCCGCGCCCGCATGGTGGTTCGCCAGAACCACATCGGCCTCATCGTCTACAACTCCTTCATGCTGGGCGATTCGCTGCTGATCCCCGACATCTTCACCTTTTCGGTGGTGCTGCACCTCGCCATCATGACGCCCCTGATGTTCCTGGTGAACCACGTCGTGGCCCGCCAGCCGCCGGCTTGGCTGCGCGAAAGCATCCTGGCCTTCGGCATCGTCGCCGGCACGGAGGCGATCCTTACGCTGACGCTCATGAGCCATTCGCCGTTGCGATCCTCCGAGCACCTGAGCAGCGTGCTGGTGATCCTGTTCGCCACGATGGTGCAGCGCATCCGCTTCACCTACGTCCTCGTCGCCTGCTTCGTGTCGCTGGTTCTCTACGTGCTGACCTTGACCCAGTTCGCCGCGCAGGAACTGGCGCAGGTGGCCGTCGCCGATGCCGTTTTCGCCGGCGTCGTCCTGTTCTCTCTGACGGGGTGCTACACCCTGGAGTCGGAGCTGCGCACGAGCTACCTGCTCGCCCTTCGCGACAAGCTGCGCAACATCGAACTGGAAGCGATCAGCCGCCGCGACGCGCTGACCGGGGTCGGCAACCGGCGCGCCCTCGATCTGGCCGCCCGCGACCTCGCGAGCGCCGGGCGGCGCCGCGCCACCGATGCGGCCGAACCGGACGGCAAGCCGACGGCCGTGCTGCTGTTCGACATCGACTTCTTCAAGAGCTTCAACGACGCCAACGGCCACCTGGAGGGCGACGCCTGCCTGAAGCGCGTCGCCGGCCTGATCGGCAGCGACGTCCGGCTCGGCCTCGACCGGGTGTTCCGCTTCGGCGGGGAAGAATTCGTGGTGCTGCTGGAAGAAACGGGGCTGGCGGAAGCGTTGCGCATCGCCGAGCGGGTCCGCCGCAGCGTGGAAGCGGCGGCGATCCCGCGACGGCCCAAGGAACTCGGAAGTGCGGGATTCGGGGATGGCGCTCGGCCCGAGGCCGGCGGCCAAGCGACCGTGATCACCCTCAGCGCCGGCGTCGCCGCCGGCGTGCTCGGGGAAACGCTGGCCCTCGCCGACCTCATCGCCGATGCCGACACCGCGCTTTACGCGGCCAAGAGCGGCGGCCGCAACCAGGTCAGG